>JANXXC010000142.1 GCA_025350765.1 Holophagaceae bacterium
ATGTACGGGGAAAGCGCGACGCGAGACCGATACGATGGACACTTTTGTCGATTCGTCTTGGTATTACGCTCGTTATACGGACGCGCGCAACAACGGGAAGCCATTCGATCCGACCATCGCGAACGCCTGGCTGCCCGTCAATCAGTACATCGGTGGAATCGAGCACGCCACGATGCACCTGATCTACGCGCGCTATTTCCACAAGGTGCTGCGGGATCTCGGCATGGTGACTTGCGAGGAGCCGTTCCAGAAACTCATCTGCCAGGGCATGGTGCTGAAAGACGGCTTCAAGATGTCCAAATCCAAGGGCAACGTAGTGGACCCGGACGAAGTGCTGGCGCGCTACGGCGCCGATGCGCTGCGGCTTTTCATGATCTTTGCGGCGCCCATCGAAAAGGAGTTGGACTGGACTGGCTTTGATGGCATCGAAGGCTCCACGCGATTCCTTAAACGCGTGACCCGTCTCGTGGACGACCACGCCATCAACGCCGAGCCACTGCCCGCCAAGGATGAGCTCACCCGCGAAGAAAAGGATCTCCTATTCAAGTTGCACCAAACCATCCATCGCATCACCGAGGATCTGGCGGTGCGCTACCAGTTCAACACCGTGGTGAGCAGCCTCATGGAGCTGGTCAATGCCATCGGCGACCTGCCCAGCGACGCGCCCCACCGCGGGCCCGTGATGCAACATGCGTTGGATGCTTTCGTGCGCATGCTTTCACCCGTCGCGCCGCATCTCGCCGAGCAATTGTTCGAGCAGCTCGGCGGCTCGGGCTTTGCCATGCAGGCCACTTGGCCCGAAGCTGATTCCCAATGGTTGGAGGCTGACGAAGTGCTGGTGATCGTGCAGGTGAACGGCAAGGTTCGCGGCCGAGTCACGGTGCCCGCTGAGTCCACCGGGGACCAGCGGCGCGAGGCGGCCCTGGCCTGCGCGGAAGTGCAGTCCCACATCAGCGGCAAGGAGATCGTGAAGGTCATCCTGCCCCCCAACGGCAAGCTGGTGAACATCGTCGTATGAGTTGCCCTTCGCGGACTGGAGTACCCATGCAGCGCATCAATTCAGGAATTGTCGAGTGTGTCCCGAATTTTTCTGAGGCCCGGGATCTGGCCAAAATCAAGCAGATCACCGATGCCATCGAATCCGTATCCGGCGTGACGCTGCTGGACGTGGATCCGGGGGCGGACACGAATCGCACGGTGGTGACTTTCGTGGGGGGCCCTGAATCCGCGGTGGAAGCGGCTTTCCGGGCCATCCAAACGGCATCGCAGGTGCTCGACATGAGCACCCACAAGGGTGCCCACCCGCGCATGGGCGCCACGGACGTGTGCCCCTTCGTGCCCGTGGCGGGGCTCACGCTCGAAGACTGCGCAGAGCTGGCCCGGCGACTCGCCGAGCGCGTGGGCCGGGAGCTGGGCATTCCCGTTTACCTCTACGAATCCGCGGCCGCCACGCCCGAGCGCAAAAACCTAGCGGCGGTCCGCAAAGGGGAATACGAAGGCCTGACCCAAAAACTCCAGGACCCAAGCTGGAAGCCGGATTTCGGGCCCTCGGAATTCAACGCCAAGACCGGCGCCACCATCATCGGCGCCCGGGAATTCCTGATCGCTTACAACATCACGCTCAACTCCAAGGTGAAAGATCACGCCACGGACCTGGCCTTCGAATTGCGCGAGAAAGGCCGTGTGGCGAGGCGCGGCCAAACGAATGCCTACTATTCGAGCGGCGAGATTTTGTTCTACGCGGAAGGCTGCTTCCCCTGCGGCAACTGCGATCATGACGCCGCCACATTCGAGGCCCTGGAACTGCACTGTCGCCAGGCCCACGGTATCGACCTTCGCCACCTACTGTCCCTTAACGACATCGACGCGACGGAGAGCGTCATTGGCCGCAAGGCTTACCGGGCGGGCCTTTTCACCGAGTGCAAGGCCATCGGCTGGGTGGTAGAAGAATACGGCCGCGCCCAGCTCTCCATCAATCTCACCAACTACAAGGTCACGCCGCCCCATGCGGTGCTGGAGGCGACGCGCCGCCTGGCGAGCGAACGCGGCCTCGTGGTCACCGGCAGCGAAATCGTGGGCCTCGTGCCCTTCCCCGCCCTGCACCAGGCTGGCCAGCACTACCTGCGCGCCATGGGCAAATCGCCCTTCGTGCCGTCAGAAGATGGGTTGAAGACCGCGGTCTATTCCATGGGCCTGGCGGATGTATCGCCCTTCGACATCGAAAAGAAAGTTCTCGGCCTGCCCAAGCGATTTGAGAAAGGCCTTATGGCCCTGAGCGCGGCGGCCTTCACCGAGGAAGTGAGCCGCGACACTCCGGCCCCCGGAGGCGGCTCCATCGCTGCATTTGCGGGCTCCCTGGGGGCGGCGCTTGCCTCCATGGTGGCCAACCTAACCCAAAGCAAGGCCTCCCACGAAGGCGCCGAGCGCGAACTGCTGGCCATCGCCGAGGCCTCGCAAAAAGTGAAGGATGCGCTGGTCCTCGCCGTGGACGAGGACACCAACGCCTTCAACGGCTACATGGAAGCCCTGCGCCTTCCCAAAGGGACACCCGAAGAAAAAGCTGTCCGCAGCGCGGCCATGCAGGCAGGTCTTAAAGAGGCCGTGGCGGTGCCTTTACAGACCGCCGCTTGGAGCCTTGAAGCCATGAAGCTGGCGGATCGGGTGGCCAAAGTCGGCAACCCCAATTCTCTGACGGACGCGCTGGTGGGCTGCGCCGCGGCCTTCGCCGGGGTGCGGGGCGGGCTCTGGAACGTGATGATCAACTTGAAGGACATCAAGGACGTGGCCTACGTGGACGAGATGCGGGCCCGCTGCGCGGCCACCCTGGTGGAGGCCAAGGCCCTCATGGCGAAGGTGGGCGACGAAGGGGATGCGCGGCTCGAGGCCATGATCGAGGCCAAACGGAAGTGATCCACGCCGCGCTGGTGCCCCGCATGCAGGCCTGGGATCCCGGTCGGGAGAAGGGCCGCGTGGGTGCATCGGTGCGGAATTTGGACACCCTGATGGACCTGGGGCCCGGCGATATCGTGCTGCTGGGGCTGTGCAACGACCTGGGTGTCATCGCCAACGGCGGCCGCGCGGGTGCCGCAGAAGGGCCCAACGGATTCCGTGAGGCCTTCTCACGATTGCAAGATCGATGTCTGGGCGACCTTCGCCTATGGGACGCCGGGGACGTGCCCGCGGAAGCTCCCTACGAAACCTTTCTTGAAACCGCGGCCTTCACGGTGGAAGCCTGCGTGCGGGCCCGGGCCATCCCCATCGTCATCGGCGGCGGCCACGATTGCAGCTATGGCAATTACCTGGGGCTGGTGGCGGCAACCAAGATTCTGCCCTTCCATCCCCCGGCGGTCATCAACCTGGACGCGCATCTCGACGTCCGGCCCGAGCCTGGGCCCAGCAGCGGCAATCCTTTTTTCAAAATGCTGGAACACGGCCTGGCGGGGGAAGACCTGGCTGAGCTGGGCCTGATTTTCTACGTGAACAGCCCGGAACATGAGGCCTACGTTCGCGCCAGGGGCGTGAAGGTGCACTACCTGCAAGGGGGGCGGGAGCAGGACGTGGTCACGGAGGTCAAGGCCGCGCTCGCCGGCTTCTCAAGCCGCAGGCGCCGGATCTTGGCGACCGTGGACGTGGACGCCATCGGCGCCGCATGGGCTCCAGGCGTGAGCGCCCCGAACCCTTGGGGGCTCTCTGCGGACACGGTCCTTCAGTGCGCACGTCTCTTTGGCGCGAGTCCCGCCGTCGCTTGCTTTGACCTCATGGAATTCGCCCCGGTCCATGATCACCAAGGCCAGACCGCGCGGCTGCTGGCCTTCCTGGTAGCGGCTTTTTTGGAAGGCGTGATGCAGCGGGAGCTGTAAATATTGAAGGTTCGGAGAAGCCATGCCCCAACTTGCCACCCGCCGCTCCCATCCCGTGGTTGACTCCATCCTCGACTTGGTGGGCCATACCCCCATGCTGCGCCTGAAGGCCTTCTGCCCCGAGGCCGAGATCTTCGCCAAACTTGAATACCTGAATCCCGGCGGCAGCGTGAAGGATCGCATCGGCGTGGGCATGATCCAGGCTGCGGAAAGAGCAGGCCTCATCCGCCCGGGCGTCTCCACTATCATCGAGCCCACCGCGGGCAATACTGGCGTGGGGCTGGCCATCGCCGCCAAGGCCATGGGCTACCGCTGCATCCTTTGTGTGCCCACCAAGTACAGTCGCGAAAAGATGATGCTCATGAAGGCCCTGGGCGCAGAGCTGGTGCTTATCCCCAAAGAGTTGGGCATGAAGGGCGCCATCGCGAAATGCGCCGAGCTGGCGGCGTCCATCCCGAACGCCTATGTGCCCCAGCAATTCGAGAATCCCAGCAATCCAGACACGCACTACCACACTACCGCTGAAGAGATCTGGGAGCAGATGGAAGGACGCGTCGACGCCATCGTGATCGGGGCTGGTAGCGGGGGCACCTTCACCGGCACCGCCAGGCGCCTGAGAGAATTGAACCCGAAGATCCACGCGGTTTGCGTGCAGCCCACGGGCTCCATCTTCTGCGGCGACCCCTTGAAGGAATGGGCGGTGGAGGGCATCGGCAACGGCTTCATCCCCGGCAGCCTGGATCTCAAACTCGCCGATCGCATCGTGGACGTGGCGGATGTGGATTCCCTGGCCACGGCCCGCGAACTTATCGCCAAGGAGGGCTGCCTGGTGGGCGGCAGCAGCGGCGCCAACGCTTGGGCCGCGCGCGAGGTCGCGAAGGGACTCCCCACTGGAAGCCGTATCGTCACGCTCTTTCCCGATGGCGCCGAGCGCTACATGAGCAAGCAGCCCGTGGCGGAATTGGACCTGCCGTGACCCAGCTCAATGTCGCCAAGGGCCTCCTGGATGCAGGGGCCGTGCGTCTTTCACCGAAATCGCCCTT
This sequence comes from Holophagaceae bacterium, assembly GCA_025350765.1. Taxonomy (GTDB): domain Bacteria; phylum Acidobacteriota; class Holophagae; order Holophagales; family Holophagaceae; genus JANXPB01. The sequence goes on from JANXXC010000142.1 coordinate 4,904, forward strand.
CACCTGGGCCAGTGGGTTGAAGTCGCCGATCTACTGCGACAACCGCCAGCTCCTGGGTTTCGCGGACCTGCGGGGCGCCATCGCGGACACCCTTGCGGCGCGGGCTGCGGAACTTTCCCCCACCCTCATCGCGGGGACCAGCACCGCTGGCATTCCCTGGGCCGCGCTCGTCGCGGAGCGGTTGAAGCTCCCCATGGCCTATGTGCGCCCCGAGCCCAAGAAACATGGCATGGGGCGCCAGGTGGAGGGTCCGCACGCGGACGGGCAACGCGTAGTGCTCATCGAGGATCTCATCTCCACCGGGGGCTCCAGTCTCAAATGTGTCGAGGCATTGCAGCGCGAAGACGCGACCGTGCTCGAAGTGCTCGCACTCTTCAGCTACGGCCTTCCGCAAGCCGAAAAGGCCTTCCAGAATGCAGGCATTGCCGTGCGGGTCCTCACGACTTTTGAAGCTCTGTCGGATGAAGCCACACGCCGTGGGATCCTCGACGCGGACGACGCTGCCGCTCTCATTGAGTGGCGCCGCGATACGGTGGCCTGGAGCAGGAAACACGACTAGGAGGCGGCCATGAAAATTTACACGCGCACGGGCGATGAAGGAATGACGGGCCTTTTCGGAGGAGACCGGGTCACCAAGAGCCACCATCGACTCATGGCCTACGGCACCCTGGATGAACTCAACAGCGTCATCGGTGTGCTGCGTTTGCACGTCAGCGAAAAGGCCGCCGTGAGTGAAGCCTTGCAGCGGGTTCAGCATGATCTTTTCGTGCTCGGCGCCATTCTCGCCACCCCCAGCAGCCGCCTGAACCAGCTCGAAAAAAAGATGACCACGCCCACGTGGGAAGTGCCGGACATGGAGGCCGACATCGACCGCCTCACCCATCTCGCGCCGCCCATGAAATATTTCGTGCTGCCCGGCGGAACCCCCGCCAGCGCTTACGCTCACCTGGCCCGGACAGTCTGCCGCCGCGCCGAACGAGACGCCGTGGTGCTGGGCAATGAAGAGGCTTTTCCGGCGGAGGTGCTCATCTACATCAACCGCCTGAGTGATTGGCTATTCGCTTTGTCGCGGGCCGAAAATGCATTGGCGGGCGTCGCCGATGTGGAATGGATTCCGCGCTAGGCGCGTGTATTAAGACGTGGCCCCCGCCGTATCGTCGCCCATGTGTTTCAACAGGCGCTTCTCCGCGATCCTCATCCAGTTTTCCGCCGCCAGCACCCCTTCCCCATGGTTCAGGCGCTGGAAATGGGAACGCAGGTGCCGGAGGGTGCGCGGGATGGCGGGCGCGAATTGGGGTCTTTTCAGTTTTATCAATTGGTGCCCGAAGGTGCCCAGGGCTTTGAAATTCCGCTGCAGCGCCGAAAGATTCATTTCTTCCCAAAGGGTCGCATCAGACCAACCCAGCTCCTCGCGCACATGGCGCAGCAGCTCGCTCCCGGCCTCCTTGGACCAGTCCCAATAGCCGTCGAAATAGATGGAGGCGAGATCATAAGTGGCCGCGCCGCGCCGCGCATCTTGGAAATCAATGACCACCAAGCGGTCTCCCTGGACCATCAAGTTGCGCACGTGGAAGTCCCGGTGGGCCAGGAACTGCGCCCTTTGCGCGAGACTCTCGTGGACGTCTTCCATGAGCCGGTCTATCCAGCGGGGGGGATCCTTCTGCAGAAATTCTTGGAAGAAGTTCGCCTGGCAATAGCCCCATTCGAAATCCAGTTTTTCTTCATCAAAACTGCGGGCCATAAAAAAACTATGGGAAGGCGCGCCCACCGTGAGGGGCCCCAGTAGCATCGCAAGTAGGCGCCCTGCCCTATCCGCCCAGATCCGCTCTTCCTCGGGATGTTCGATGAGCCGCCTTTCCAGGGTGGTGTCTCCGAGATCCTCGACGAGCAGCAGCCGCTCCTCATCCCAGGTCTGGATGATGGTTGGCACCCGCATCACCGGATCCAAGTAGGCATGCATGGCCCGGAATTCGTAGTAGGCGGGATCGTTCTTCCCCGGTTCATCCATCGGATAGAGCACCACCAGCGCCGTGCCCAGCTGGGGATGGGCCACCCGCACGTACTGTCGCGCGCCCGCATCCCCGCTCAAGGGGCGGGGATCCGCGCAGGCCCAGCGGTCGAGGGCTTTGCCGAGACGATCATCCATAGGTACTTAGAGTAAGCCCAGACGCACCTGGTGGCCTGATTCCTCGAACCAGAAGGCGTCACAATCCTTCATAGCGGCATGGGGACCAGCCCCAGGGCCCAGGATGCACCGCTCCAACCGGCCCGCGGGCCTTGAGTCCGGATGGACATAACAGCCCGGAATGCGACCCTCAAGCTCGGGCGCCAACTCCGCCGCCGCGGCTATCAGCGCGTCTGGGGTGCCGATCTCTCTCCAGAAGAAGGGCTCCACCACCAGGCCCGCGTGATGATCCAACCTCCGCAACAGATCCCGTGTGTCCGAGGGGCCTTTCGGCAGGAGGGCCAGCGCTTTGGCCGACCAGAGACTGGCGCCGGTAAACAGATAGGGCCCCAGCCCCGTTTCACCGGCCGGAAGGATACAGCCCTTCCCATCCAGCCAGACGTTTGTCCAGGCGCCACCGGGGTGGGGAACCAGCAGCCAGCTCAGGTCGGCGCCGGAACGGAGGTGCGCCTCTCGAAACAGGGTCCAAGGGACTTCCGCCAAGGCATCCCCGTTCCAGACCGCAAGGGGATCCACAGCCCTTCCGCGAACCGAGAGCAGTGCTCCCGCGGAGCCCATCAGGTACGGTTCTTCGAAGATTTCGAGCGTATCCATTTCTTCGAGGCTTCGGGCCGCAGCCTTCAATTTTTCGATGTGGAGATGGGCATTGCAGGCCAGATTCCGGAGGCCCGCGCGCCGCATCGAATCTGCGCCCCATTGCAGCAGAGACCGTCCGCGCAGGGTCCACGCTGGTTTGGGCAAAGCCAGTGATAGGGGCCCCATGCGGGTGCCGAGGCCCGCCGCCAGAATGAAGCCTTCAATTTCCCGCATGGGATTCCGCGCGGCCATCCCGCACGGGTTTCAACAGAAACTGGCTGGGTGCCAGGCCCCGCATGGCGAGCACGCGGATGCGCCAACCCTGGATCTTCAACTCGTCTCCAACCCGCAGCACGCGGCCCAGCTGCTCCTGTAAGTACCCGCCGAGGCTCACCGAGCCCTCTTCCACCGGCAAGTCCAGGGCTAGGTGGTCCACCAATTGTTCCAGGGTCACGGAGCCCTGCGCCAGCCATGCCCCACCTCGGGTCTTGCGCAGCTGGATGGCTTCACGATCGAATTCATCTTGGATTTCGCCCACCAGTTCTTCCAGCACGTCTTCAAGGGTCACGAGACCATCCACGCCGCCATGTTCGCTGACCATTAGCGCTAGGTGCTGTTTCCGCTGCTGAAATTCAAGCAGCAGATCCTGGATCAATTTCATTTCTGGAACCAGCAGCGCGGGCCGGGCCAATTCCCTTAAGTCCACCTTTCCAGGCCGCTCGTGCAGGGCCCAGAGTAATTCCTTCAAATGCACCACGCCCACCACCTGGTCGAGATCCCCGTCGACCAGTGGGATCCGCGTATGGGGCGAACGCCTCGCCAGCGCCAAGTTTTCTTCAAGGCTGTGGTTCAGGTCAAAGCAGATGACTTGGGTGCGGGGGATGGCGATCTCTTTGATCGTTCGCTTGGAGAATTCAAAGAGATTGTCGATGAGCTCGGCTTTGGAGAGTCCCAGCTGCCCGCGCTCCCGGCTTTGTTCGAGCATGCGCCTCAGCTCTTCTTCTGAGGGCAAGTGGGTGTCTTCGGCTTCGTCCACATGGCTCATGCCAAGGAGCCATTCCACGCCGCGGCTGAGCTTCTGCAGCACCCGCGTGAAGGGCTTCACGACCTTGGACCAGAGCAGCAGGGGCGCGGCGGTGCGCAGGGCCCAGGTGGTGGCCTGGCGGATGGCGATGCCCCGGGGCACCAGTTCCGCCAACACCACCTGCACGAGGGTGATAAGCAGAAGGCCCAGGGCCGTGCCGAGGAACCAGCCCGTCCGTGGCCAGGACAGCGTCGTGCCGAAGAGGTCGTGGAACCAGTGCACCAGAGCCTCTTCACCGGTGGCGCCCAAAGCGATGGTGAGCAGGGTAATGGCCACCTGGATGCCGCTGAGGTGATGTCCGAGTTCGCGATGAACCTGGAGGGCCAGGACGGCGCGAGGATCGCTTTTCTCCAGAGCCTCCAGCTGAGTGGGCCGCACGCGCACGGCGGAAAATTCTGCCAGCACGAAGAAGGCCGTGAGACCGATGAGGATGGGTGTGGCTACGAGCGCGCTATGGATCATTTATAAGCGACTACCCTTGAGCCAGATCGGCGCCCTTGCGCAGTTTGTCCGCGGCCTCGCTCAACAGACTGGCGAGGGACTGCAGCCTTTCCTGCCGTTCGGCCAACTGGCCATTGAGGACCTGTTTATCGCGCTCGATGGTCTCCTGGACTTGTTGGACGGCGGCCACCGTGGCCTTGAGGGCCTCGATCTTGTCGTCCCGCTCCTGGATCTGCTTTTGTAGGTCGGCCAGTTGGGATTCAGATGCGGCGGATTTCGATTCCAATTCCGACAGAGCCAGTTGTAGGTCGGCCAGTTGGGTTTCGGATGCAGCGGATTTCGATTCCCATTCCGACAAGGCTTGTTGATGAGTGTCATGCAGTTCCTGCTTGGCGGACTCCAGGCTGGCGAGGGACTCCTCTTTGGCCTTTAGATCGTCCCGATGGGTCTGTAGAGAACCTTCCAGCTCGGCGGCCTTCGCCTTGTGGGATTCGATCTCTTGGTCCTTGGTGACGAGGCGGTTACCCAACTCCACGAGTTCCCGGCCTTGGCCGCGAACGGTGACTTCGAGGGCGGAGACTTCGCCCACCTGGATCTTGAGTTTCGATTCGGCTTCGGCATGGGCTTCGGTCTTGGCTTGGTGCTGGGCCTGCAATTCCGCGTGAGCTGCGGAGAGTGATTCGTGGTCCGCGGTCCGAGTGCCCAGGGATTCTTGGGCAGTGGCGAGTTCGGCTTGGAGGGCAACTAAGCTGACTTCCGCCTCAGCTAAACGGGAGGCCTTGGCTTGAGCCTCTTCAAGGGCCGCCTCCATTGCCTTGAGTTGAGCCTCGGCCGCTTCATGCTTTTGTTTGAAGCCATCCCTCTCGACTTCAACGGCGCTCATTCCCTCAAGCTTGGTCTGGTCATCGAGGGACTGCTGCTGGAAGCGGTCCTTCTCCTTCATCAGGGTCATGATGCGGGTGGTCTTCTCCGCCATTTGATTGTTGAGGGCCTCGACCTGCTGCAGCAGTTCCGTGCGCTCGCCCATGGCTCCGCGGAGTTGGGATTTCAGACTGTCGGCGCTTTCTTCCTTGGGCGATTCCTCCAGCTTCTTCAACGCCGCTTCGGCCTCGGCGAGCCGCAGTTTGAGGGCTTCGCCTTCCGCCTGCCGACGTTCCAGATCTTCGATGTTCTGAGTCACGGAATCGTGGCTGTGGCGTAGCTGGTCGAATTCGGCCTGGATGCGCCGCAGGTCAGAATCCTTGGCGCTGAGCGCGGATTCCAGTTCTACCACTTGGGCTTCGAGCGCGAAGACCTTGCCGTCGCTCTCGGGCACCGGGGCGGGGGATTGGCTAGGAGGCGCCATCAATTGCTGGCGGATGATGTCCATGGGGATGGCCATGGTCTGGTTGGATGGCATCATCGGTGTCCCGGGAGACCCATCCACTTCCGAAGCGATATCGGATTTCAATCCGTCCAGCCAGTCTTCGCCGAGGTCCGAATCCGCCAAGTCACCTAACGGATTGTCAGGATCCACGCTGCGCATGGGCACGAAGGGGTTGAGGGATGCCACCAGCGCGCTCGGGGCGATGGGTTTGTGGAGGTACAGGTCCGCGCGGCCCTTGAGGCTCTGATGGCGACGGTATTCCTCCTCGGTAGCCTTGGCGCTGATCATCGCCACTTGCACCCCGGCGAGCGCGGGATTCTTGCGAATGGCGGTGCACAGGGCGTAGCCCTTGTTATCTGCCACTTCCACGCAGATGAGCACGGCGGCGTAGGCGCCGCTCTCCAATTTCGGAATGACGCCATCCGGACCCGTGGCCACTTCGGTTTCAAAAGCTGCTTCCAGACTGACCTGCTGCTCCTTCAAGAAGGCGCGGTCACTGTCCACGATCAGAAGGCGCTGACCCATGGGGGGATCCTCGGAGATGAGGTTTCAACTGTAACCGAAGCGGGCTAAGCCGTTGGTCCAAATTAATCCGGTGGTTCCACGGGCAGAAGCGGCATAAGGGGCCGCAACGGAACGATCAGAAAAGCACTGCTCGTTCCGAAACGGCCCCTAAAAAGTTGCGGCCGGGAAAGAACCCGGCCGCAACACGAAAAACAGGGAGCGCATCAGGGGGGCAGGATCGCCAGGGTTCGCTGGCCAGGGCCCTTGGGGCCCTGTATCAAGATCAGGACCGGCTTTCCTCCTGATTTGGAGGCTTCGGCCATGAATTCTTGAACATTGTTGACCCGCTTCGTTCCCACGGCGGTGATGATGATGCCCGGTACCAAGCCTTTCTCTGCAGCGTCCGAGCGCGCAGCCACAAAGGTCACCACGACTCCCTTGCGATCCTCGGCGATGTCGAAGGTCTGGCGATTTTTTGCGGTTAGATTTTCGACGGTGAAGCCGTAGGCTTTCCGCACATCGAAGCTGGGGCTTTTTCCTTCAAACGATTCCCCCTGGCCCGGCGCAACGTTGTCTTCTTCCTGGCCGCTCAATCCATCGATATCCTTCCGGTCGCCGAG
>JANXXC010000206.1 GCA_025350765.1 Holophagaceae bacterium
AGTTTATCGAGGTCTCAGTGGGCAATCTTATCCGTGAGAAATGGGCCGAATTCCTTGAGCCATTTCCCGATTTTACTGTCGATGGTACTCATCGCGGTGGCGCTTACCACCCGATGATGGAAGGCGGCTACCACCTCGTGGCTCTTGCCATCAAGGCTCTTGAAATCCCACGTGACTGTCTCGGCCGCCCCGATGGCATAAGGCGTAAAGAAACGAGCAGCCGTGCTCTTGGCATTGGCGTCTACCACTCGCCCTACGAGTACAAAGTCGCCGTCGCGCTTGGATTCCTTGATTTTTTGACCGAATGCAGGCTCTAGGCCACGCATAAGAAGGCCGGGAAAACTATCTGACAGCTTCTGAGAACGTTCCTTATCCTTTGAATCGCGGCCGGGCCGAAGGAAGACGGGGTCATCCCAGGCCTCGAATGCCAGAGTCGATCCCGAGAGGTTCAAGCCGGGCTTGATCCAGTACATGTCAACGGAGTCTGCTTTCTGGAATGCGATGCCGGGGCCGAACCACTTAGTTTGGAGGAGACTCTCGTCCAGCACTGGGAGGTTTTCGGTGGCGAGATTGGATGCCGCGGCCTTTGGCTCAGCGGCCGGAGGCGCTTGAGCCGCGAGCACCGCGGCGGAGGCGAGAAGGAGGGAAATCAGGCGCATAGAGACTCCAGATCGTTCAAGGAACGAAGGCGAGGGTTTAGGGGAAGGGGATTCAGCTGGGACGGGTGGGTTTCACCCGCACGGCGTCTTCGGGCAGTTGCTCGCCGCCCACGACGTGGAAGTGGAGATGGAATACCGATTGGCTGGCGTCCTTACCGGAGTTGACGATGATGCGGAATCCCGTCTCGGAGATGCCCGCGTCTTTGGCGGCCTTCACACACGCGGACAAAAGGGCGGCGCGGGTTTCCATCGGCAATTCTTCTAGCTCTGAGAGGCTGGTGACGTGTTGTTTGGGGATTACCAGGAGATGAACTTTCGCCCGGGGCTTGATATCCCAGAAAACCAGCACCCGGTCATCTTCGAAGACCTTTTTCGAGGGCGCTCTGTTGGCGATGATCTTGCAGAAAATGCAGGTGCCGCGAGTGTGGTATTCGGGATGTTGCTCCACCCAGGATGGCGTCGGCGCCGCTTGAGCCGGTGGCACAGAGGGCGCCACGGTCTGTCCAAGCAGGGGCAGCGCAAGCAGAAAGGTGAGCAAGAATCTCGGACTCATCGGCCGCCCTTTTTCCAGTCGCTCATGAAGCCCTCAATGCCACGGTCGGTGAGTGGGTGGCTGAGCATCTGATCGAACACTTTGGGGGGGATGGTGGCGATGTGCGCGCCCGCCAGCGCTGCATCGGTGACGTGCCGGGGCCCGCGGATAGAGGCTGCGAGCACCTGGGTGTGCATATTGTAGTTGTCGAAAATCTGCACCAGGTCTTCGATGAGCTCCATGCCCACGTGGTTGATGTCATCCAAGCGGCCCACGAAGGGGGAGACCATCGTGGCGCCAGCCTTGGCGGCCATGAGGCCTTGGGTAGCGCTGAAGCAGAGGGTCACGTTGATGTGGATGCCTTCCTGATGAAAGGCATGGCATGCCTTCAGGCCCTCTGCCGTGAGGGGGACCTTCACTACCACGTTCGGGTGGATCTTCGCGAGCTTACGGCCTTCCTCGATCATGCCCGCCGCCTCCAACGAGATGACTTCCGCGCTGATGGGACCATTCACGATGCCGCAGATTTCTTCGATGATGGCCTCGAAGGGCTTGCCGGTTTCCTTGGCAATGAGCGATGGATTGGTGGTCACCCCATCCAAGATGCCCAGAGCGTGGATGCGCTTGATTTCCGAAATGCTGGCGGTATCGATAAAAAATTTCATTGAGACTCCCACTGAAGCCCCATTGTCTCAAGGAGCGAGGATTCCGGCAGCAATTGTTCTGCGAGTGGGAAATCCGTGTAATCCGTGGCCAAAATAAAACCACGGGCAGGTCATGGGCAAAGAAATAATTTGAGCCACGGATTACACGGACTCACAAGGATTCAGGATGACGCTTCTTGGCCCGGACAGTGACCTCACCGAACGTATCCTGGGCTGTGCGTTCAAGGTCCACGGTGTGCTAGGTCCGGGATTCCTTGAGAAAGTTTACGAAAACGCCTTGGTTCATGAACTTCGCAAGGCCGGTCTGAACGCAGAATCTCAGCACCGTGTCCAGGTTCGCTACAACGACATCGTGGTGGGCGATTACCTCGCCGACATCCTGGTGGAAGGGCGGGTCATCGTAGAACTCAAGGCGGTGAAAGCATTCGAGGACATCCATACCGCCCAAACTCTGAATTACCTCAAAGCCACGGGCCTGAAAACCGCATTATTGCTGAATTTCGGCAAAGCTAGCCTCGAAGTCAAACGCCTTGTTTTCTAATCCCTGAAAATCCGTGAAATCTGTGGCTGAAAATCTTTTCATCCACCACGACCCCAAAAAGAATTGGGCCACGGATTTCCACGGATAGAGACTATATCTGTGGCGGAGCCGATGGATGTCGCAACGCTTCACCCCCATGTTTGCAACAATGATTCCTGGCCTCTGGAGTATCCATGTCCCAAACCGAAATCACTGTCCTCGACAAAGGCTTTGTCCGCCTGGTAGATGCCATGGGCTCTGATCTGTCCGTGGTGAACGCGGCGCGGGTGAGTTTCGGCAAGCGCAAAGAGACTTTCGAAGAAGGCGACAAGAAACTCATCAAATATTTGGCCACCCACGAACACACGTCCCCCTTCCGCCACGCCTACGTGCAGTTCCACGTGAAGGCGCCGATCTTCGTGTTCCGGCAATGGATGAAACACCAGGTGGGATGCAGTTGGAATGAAATCAGTGGTCGCTATGTGGAGTTCGCGGACGAGGAATATTTCGTGCCCGCGACCTTCCGCCAGCAAGCCAAGGTGAACAAGCAGGGTAGCGAAGGCGAGATCGAGGAAGGCAACCGCGAGGCGGCGATGAAGGCCTATCTCGATGCCTGTCGCGAAAGCGTGGCGCAGTATAAAAAAATGCTGGAGCTGGGCGTCTGCCGGGAGCAGGCACGCTGTGTGCTGCCGCTGGGACTCTACTCCGAGGTCTACTGGACCACGAGCCTGCAGGCCGTCGCGCACTTCATCCGCCTGCGCTCCGAAAGCCACGCCCAGTGGGAGATTCAGGAGTATGCGCATGCCGTGCGATCGCTCATCGAGGATCGTTTTTCCGCGAGCCTTTCGGCGCTTCTGGATTCGGATGTGGGCTGATGAACCCGCCCCTAGACCCATCGCTTTTTGATTTCCAGGGTGATCGCCTGTGGGTGATGCACTGCGCCGAAGGGCCTATACCCAAGGCCACGGCCGAGGCCTTGCGCGGCTATCTCGGAAAGGAACTGCGGCCCTGGGAACTGCGGTGGATCGAGGATTTCCTGGGCATTCCAAAGGCAGTGAAGACTGAGGCCGCCAATCTCTTGGGCGCCAATTCCGAAGACATCAGCCTGACGGCTACGACTTCCTCGGGCTTGCAGATCGTCGCGCAAGGGTTTCCCTGGAAAGCGGGTGACGAAGTGTTGGCGCCCTTGGGTGAATTTCCCGCCAATGTCTGGCCCTGGAAAGCCCTCGAATCCCGTGACGTGAGTTTTCGCGAAGTGCCGCTATGGGGGGGCCATCGCGGAGGATCGGAGGCCTGGAACGGAGCGCCGCCGCCGCCGGACGCCGATGCGGAAACGCGGCTACTGGACGCGATCTCGGATCGCACGCGAATTTTGGCGGTCAGTTGGGTGCGCTTTCAGGATGGCTTGAAACTCGACTTGCCTTGGCTTGGCAGTGCCTGCAAAGAACGCGGGGTGCACCTGGTAGTGGATGGGATTCAAGGCGCGGGAACCCATCGGCCCGATCTCACGGGCGTCAGTGCTTTTGCCACCGGCGGCTACAAGGGATTGTTGGCGCCGGAGGGCCTCGGCTTTCTGTGGACAGAAACAGGATTCCGGCAACGGCTGTCCCCATGCGGGAGCTGGCTTTCGGTGGAAGACGGGACGAATTTCGCGCGGCCCTCCACGGACTTTGAACGGGGCTGGCTGGAGGATGGCCGCCGTCTGGAACCGGGTGGTCCTTCCGTCATGGGTGCTGTCGGGCTCCTGGAATCGTTGAAGGCCCTCAACGCCGCGGGCGCCGAAGCCCTGGAAGCTCACATCCGTGGCCTCCAGGATCGGCTACTGACGGGGCTATGGGAGTTGCCCGCGGGACGCGATGAGGCCCAGCGATTGCGGGGCCTTTGGGAAGAGGATCGCCTGGGTCCCATCCTAGCGCTGCATCATCAGGGGCGCGGCGCGGATGGCTTGAACGCCCTGCTCCACAGCGGCTACAAGCAAGGCATCTATTCATCCGTGCGCGAAGGCTACCTTCGCATCGCCTTTCATGGATGGCATCGCGAATCCGACGTTGATCGTTTGCTGGCGTGGCTCACCTGAAAAGCCAACTGATCTTCATCTGGATTACGTCATCCGAAGGCAGATGTTGAAGCCTTGATAGATCGTTGCGGGGGCTTAAACTCGCGCGGCCGTTGACGAGATCGCTGGTGTTCGCGCCGTGTGTGTAGACGAAGAAGAGGGTGGAGCCGGGTCTGAATTCCCAGCGGGTGATGAGGTTCAGGTTCCACACGCGATAGCTGAAGGCCGTGGCATTCACCGTGGTGGCGGCTGTTAGCGTGTGGTCATCCACGTAAGCTTGAAGATCGCGGAAATTCCAGTTGTCCTCCAGCCACTGGCTGAAGAGCTGCACTGTAAGCCGCGGATTAAATGCGTAGGACACCCGCAAGGTTTGGTTGAACTCGGCGAGACGGCGCAGGCCGGTGATGGGCGTGCCTGGGCGTTGTCCTGGGTTGGGTCCCGGCGCGGTGCCGTTCGTCTCCAGCCAGGAGCGCTCGCCAGCGTCGTGGACCCACGAAGTCGAGAATTGGATCTCGATCATCGAAGCCGGTTTGAAGTTTTGAAACACGTTCCAGTTGGTGCTCGGGCCTCCCTCGTTCCAGCTCCGGTTAACGGAAGCGCGTAGATACCAGAGACCATTTCCCGCGGTGTCGAAACCCAGGTTTCCGTAGGGGACGCGCGGCCTCGCCAGGTATTTCTTGACGGGATCAGAGAAAGTCCGCAATTCACGGTCATCTTCGGCGGGGAAATTCATGCCGCCGCCCGCCCAGACCGACCAGAAATTGATGAAATCGGTGCGTGCCTGGGTGTTGAATTCCCGATGGGTGAGATGCCCGGCCTGATCGTGGTCTTCACCTACGAAGAAATTCCAATTCCAGTTCCGCAGGCGACCCCAGGTGCGATCCCATTGCTTCTCCACGTAGATGTCGGCGTGGCGGTTGTCTGGATTGGTCAAATAGCCCAGATCATTGGGATTGAAATCACGGCTGACGGCCCGGACGAATGACTGGGCGGTCCATCCGTTTTTCCACTGATGACGTTCTCGAAAGCGCGCGAACCAGCCGTCTTGATTCGCCCCGTTGCGCGGCCCCGCATCGCTTTTAGCGACCGAAAAATCCATCAGGTTGCTGCGGTCTGCCGTGGTGAAGGAGCCATCCATGGCACCCACGAAGGCCTGACGGCCGGACGCGCTGGCCTGTCGCATGAAAGATGCGAAGCCGCCCAGAAAATCGCCCTTCGTGTTTAGCAATTGTTGAGCGCGGAGGACGCCAAAACTGGTGAGGGGATAGATTTCACGTTTGACCTTATTGCCTGATGGGTCCAGCACGTGGGCACTCTCGGCCTCGGCGCTGGCGCCTAGCACTCCGAGGTTCAGCCCATTTTCATATTTCGCCGTGTATTTGGCGGCGGCGTTGATTTCCGAGGCCCTGGGCCGATCCAATAACGTTTCGCCGGGATTCAAAGTAGGGTCGGACAATCCCACGCCGATGCGGCGGCTATAGAAAAGCTGCGGACCCACCACCTGAAAAATTTCAGAACCTTCGAGAAAGAAGGGCCGTTTTTCAGGGAAGTAGGATTCCACGGTGCTCAGGTTCAACACGGCCTGGTCCACTTCCACCTGGCCGAAATCCGGCCTTGCCGTGAGATCCACCTGCGAGAAACTATTCAATCCGAAATGCGCGTCAAGCCCCGCGCGGCCTTCCCACTTGCGGTCATCGAAACTTTGCGTGGATTCGAATTTTCGCTGGGCGCTTAAATAGGGAATGAATTCCCGCCTGGCTTGGGGCCGCAACCCTTCCAGGCCCGTGAGGTCCGGGAAGCGGCTCACGAAGGCGTTTTCTCCCCGGGGCGATACTTGCCACTGGCTGACCTGCCGAATGCTGCCCTGATCGTTGCGCTGGAAATTGATGCCCCAGGTCTGGGGACCTTCCGTGGCCTTGATGCGGAGCAGTGAGAGGGGGATTTTTAATTCAGCCGTCCAGCCGTCTGCGTCCACGGAAGCCGCGCTTTCCCATACTCCATCCCAGCTGGTGTCGGAATTCGTGTCGCCGAAATACACCGCATCCCGTTGCACACCCGAGGCGTTCACGGATAAAGCAAAGGCGGTGGTGCGGTTATGGAGACTGTCCACGTATACCGAAAACCAATCGCTGTTGCTGTCCTGATCGCGGCGATGAAGGCGGCGGATGACCGGGCCTTGGCCCTGGATGTGGCGCATCCGGGCCCCCACGTACAAAAACTGATCGTCGTAGAGAACCTTCACTTCGGTGGGCAGATTGGACGGTTTCCCATAATCCGGCCAGACCTGGGTGAAACCAGTGGCTGGGGGCGCCGAAGCCCAAACAGCCTCATCCAGTTTCCCATCTACCTGAATGGCTTCCTTCGTCCTCATCGCCCTTAAGGCACTGGGATTGCTCCCTTGGGCCGCCGTGAGGGCAGCGCATCCCAAGAGAAAATAAGAATGGCGGGAAAGGGGCATCAAAGATCAACCATGACCAAGTCATCAAGACTATGCCTCGACTCGCGATGGCACAAGGGACCTTTAGAATCTGAGTGGCATTAAGATAGGGATGATCTTGGAGAGTCTATGCACCGATTGATTCGTCCCGCCCTCGTGGGCAGCCTCAGTTCCATGGCGGTGTTTGGCGCCGGCGGAGGCACCGTGGCGGCGAAGGGCCATCGCTTCATGGCTGAGGTCGCAGCCACGCCGCAGGAGCAGCAGAAGGGGCTCATGTACCGCAAGTTCCTCGACAAGGACCGCTGCATGATCTTTGTCTACGAGGAGGACGGCTCCCACGGAATCTGGATGAAGAATTGCCTCATCTCCCTGGACGTGGTGTGGGTGTCGGCGGATGGCAAGGTCGTAGAGATGGCCGAGAATGTGCCCCCTTGTTCACCCATGCGCGGCGATGCTTGCCCCACCTACGGCGGCACCGTGGATGCTAGGCACTTCATCGAATTCGCGGTGGGGACCATCAAACGAATCGGCCTAAAGAAAGGTGATCGCTTGGGCTGGGACCTGGTCCTGGACGACGGAACCCCGGTGGTGGGTGGGGCTACCGTGCCAAAGGAAAAAGGGAAGACCACGGCGAAGGCGAAACGAAGGGCTGCTTAGTCTTCCACCGGAGCCTGGCGAGGTTTCCCCTTGGTGGGCCGCGTGATGCTGCGCAGGCTCTCGGGCGCCGGGGGCAACGCCGTGATGTCCAGAGGGCTAAGCCGCTCGCCTAGGAGCTTCCAGGCCCTTGCCTGCTTGGGTAAACGCTCCGGCTGCATGACCTCCCAGCCTTGGGCATAACCTACGAAGGGGGGCATGATGAGCGCGAAGCCGGTGAAGAGGTAGGCGGGGTGGCGGTGCCAGTTGGGCTGTCCATCCACGGAATCCATGGGCACCGCGAAAAGGGGATGGAGACCCCCGTTGATCCAGAATCCCCCAGGCGGGTCGTGGCGGGGATAGACGAAGATGCGCCGGCGATGCATGAGGGTAAAGGGACCCACGCGGTACTGCTCGGTGGGTTGCACGCCCGTGCCTTCCATGGCGGGGCCCCAGGCTCGTTCCGGGTGGCTCACCACCTGGATGACCTCGCGGCCCTGTTTCCCGACTTTGCGGAAAATGGTTCGCAATTCCTCGGCCTCTTCACCCTCCAGGGTTCCCTGGTTGGGTTTCAGGTCGCCCAGAAGGGCCACGCGTTTGGGCTGAATATCGTCCAGAAGCGCGAATAGCCGTTCCCAGGTGTCCTGCTGCCCGCTCAAGGGCAGGGAATCCGGACGTTTGCGGCGAGCGGCACCCAGGCCCAAAAAGAAGTCGGAGATCACAAGGGTCCCCTGGCGGGGCAGCCAAATCGCGCGGCGGCTATCGAGCAAGACATCATCGGAAAGAGGGATCTGCATGGATTCAGCAAGGACCTGAACGCCGACACGGCGTAATCCTCCATTGGAGCATGCTCTGAGGACATGTCCAGAAGAGAAACATCGTGATACGATGGCTGCTTCATTGCGAGGGTCCATGCGCATCTCGATTCTGGCTACTTCATCTTTGTTGGCTTTGAGTATCCAAGCCCAGGCCCCCCAGCCTTCGAACCTGCCCCTCAACGCGTCGAAGTCGAATGAGAGCTTTTTCCGCAAGCTCGATAGTTGGCCCACGTCCAACGTGTATCGCGCCGCCAGCGGCGCGCCGGGACATCAATATTGGCAGCAGCGGGTGGACTACAAAATCAAGGTGGCTTTGGACGACACCGCGCAAAAAATCACCGGCACCCAAGACATCACCTACCACAACAATTCCCCGGACGAGCTGCGCTACCTCTGGTTCCAGCTGGACCAGAACATTCGCAGGGCCAGCGGCGTGGGCGCCAACAGCCGGAGCGCATCGGACCTCGGGTCGGTGGCCGGAGATGCCGGGAAAGGGATGTCCTTCCGAAGCTTCGACGGCTTGACGAAAAAGGAAAAAAATCCCGGGGTTCACGTGGGCTTTGTGAAGGATGCGTTGGGTCAAACGCTGCGAACTACCCTTAACGACACCATGATGCGCGTGGATCTGCCGCAGCCGCTCAAAGCCGGTGAAACCATGCAGCTCTCCATGGGCTGGGATTACGTTGTCAACAACTACAAAGAAGCCGGTGGCCGCAGTGGCTACGAGCTTCTAGAAGACGGAGCCCGGCTCTACAACATCGCCCAATGGCAGCCCCGCGTCGCGGCCTACACCGACGACATGGGTTGGCAGTTGGAGCAGTACCTAGGCCAAGGCGAATTCACCCTGGAATTCGGAGACTGGGACGTTGAGATCACGGTGCCGCACGATTTCGTGATGCTCGCGACGGGCGAATTGCAGAATCCCAGTGACGTGCTGACTCAAGCTCAGCGGGACCGCTTGGAGAAAGCCAAGCAGAGCGACAAACCCATCTTCATCGCCCCCCCCGAAGAAGCTGGAAAGCCCGAATCCAGGCCTTCGGGCGGGGGTGATCTCACGTGGCATTTCAAGGCCGGCAATGTCCGCGACTTCGCCTGGGATACCTGCAAACGACTCATCTGGGACGCCCAGGGCGTGAAGATCAACGACCGTGTGGTTATCGCTCAGAGCGGCTACACCAAAGAGGGCATGCCCCTGTGGGACAAGTACTCCACCGCTGCGGTGGCGCACACGCTGCGGGTCTACGGGCGCTACACCTTTGACTATCCCTACCCCGTGGCCGCCAGCTGCCTTGGCCTCGGCGGCGGCGGTGGCATGGAATACCCGATGATTTGCTTCAACGGCCCACGTCCCGAAAAGGACGGCACCTACAGCCAGCGCACCAAGCTGGGGTTGGTGGGCGTCATCATCCACGAGGTCGGTCACAACTTCTTCCCCATGATCGTGAACACCGATGAGCGCCAGTGGTCCTGGATGGATGAAGGTTTCAACACCTTCCTGCAACACCTGGCCGAGCGCGAATGGGACCCGGCCTTCCCGGGTGCCACGGACTTGCCCCGGCGGATCACGGACTACCTGAAATTTCCCGACGCGACGCCCATCATGACCCAGAGCGAAGCGGTGCGGCACTTCGGGTTGAATGCCTACGCCAAGCCGGCCACGGGCCTGGACATGCTGCGCGAGACGCTCATGGGCCGCGACCTTTTTGATTTCGCGTTCAAGGAATACGCCCGACGCTGGAAATTCAAGCGGCCTCAGCCGTCGGATTTTTTCCGGACTATGGGCGACGCTTCAGGCATGGATCTGGATTGGTTCTGGCGCGGGTGGTTCTACCTGACCCTGGCCCCGGATCTGGCGGTGGATAACGTCGAAGCCTTCCGTCTTTCGGACCTGGATCCCGCCAAACAAAAACAAAGGCAGAAGGAAACGGACGAGAAAAAAGACGCCAATTTTTCGCGCACGCACGACAAAGGAGCCATTCCTGAAGGCGGTGAGGAAAAGCGTCTGGGCCTTCAGGATTTCTACACCAACGGCAGCTACGATCCCTATGCCGTCAGCCCCTCGGATCGGCAGAAACTTGAGGGAATGCTGAAGGGGTGGACCCCCGAAGAGCGCGAAGCCTTGAATTTCAAGCAGATCATCTATCGCATCAGTTTCCACAACGTCGGCAAGTTCCCCATGCCCATCATCGCGAGGCTCAGCTACGCCGATGGCACCAGTGAAGTCCTTCGCATTCCCGTTCAGGCCTGGCTACAGAACGAGGAGCGCTTCGCCAAACTCGTGGTCACCGAGAAACAGTTGGTGTCGGTGGAGCTGGATCCCTTCAACGAGATTCCGGACGTGGACGCCAGCAACAACAGCTTTCCCCGCCGTATGGGCGCGGTGCAGCCACTGAATCTCTCGAAAAATCCGCCCAATCCGCCGAACCCCATGCAACAGAAAGCCGCGGACGCAAAAAAGGGCGAGCCGAAAAAAGGTGAGAAATAATCCAGAATGCCTTGAGTGCGTTCTGGAGAAGCGGTGAGAAAGAATTTTGTGATGGCTGCGTTAGCCACGGCGACGATGGTGCTTTCGGGGCACGTCTTTCCCATTAGCTACGGGACGCTGATGGTGCTGAAAGGCACGGTGCAGCTGCGTTT
The DNA here is from genome assembly GCA_025350765.1 of Holophagaceae bacterium. GTDB lineage: Bacteria > Acidobacteriota > Holophagae > Holophagales > Holophagaceae > JANXPB01. The sequence continues at coordinate 10,958 of JANXXC010000206.1, forward strand.
GCGCATTTCCGTCCACAACCTTCATCCTGCGCTGGAAGCCTTCACTGATCAACATCTGGAGATGAAGGACGAAGGCTACGAGAGCAAGCTGCTCGAGGCCTACTTCAAGGACCGCCTGGAGCTGGTTTCGCCAAAAGGAAAGGCCCTGCGATTCAAATTGGTAAAGCAGGAGACGGGCATCGAGGAAATGGTGTTCACCCTGGAAGCCCCGTTGAAGAATGCGAGAGGCTGGTCGCTCCGGGACACTCTGCTCTTTGAGCAAAGTCCCATCCAGAAAAACTACGTCACCGTCGAAACGAATGGCGCGCGCTTGGGCCTCACCTTCGATGCTCAGCATCCGGTGCTGCCCTTGGTGGCACCGTGAACTCGCATCTCTTCGAGCTGCTGGCGGGCATCGGCGCGGGCATCGGGGGGGGCGTGTTGTCGGGCCTTTTTGGCATCGGCGGCGGCATCGTGCTGGTGCCCCTGCTGGCCTTGGTCCTGCACCTGGATCAGCACAAGGCTCAAGGCGTCACACTCGCGGCGATGTTGCTGCCCATCGGACTGCCCGCGGTGCTGCATTACCGACGCAGCGGTGTTCGCATTCTGTGGCCCCTTGTGGGCATGATCGCCCTCGGATTTTTATTTGGCGTTTTCGCGGGCAGCGAATGTGCGAACCACATTCCAGAGCGGCCCCTGCGCTATGGATTCGTCCTCTTCCTGGTTTTCGTCGCGGTAAGGATGATCTGGCACCGGAATGGTGGCGCGGCGCGGCCCAGCGCCATGGATCGGCCGACGTCCCACTACTGGATTCCAGGCCTCACCATCGGCCTTGCGGGGGGCGTGGCATCGGGGCTGCTCGGCATTGGCGGGGGCCTCATCATCATTCCCCTGGTGGTCTGGTGGCTCGGGTTTTCGCAGCAAGAAGCCCAGGTCACGAGCCTAGCTGTGATGCTGCCGCCGATCGGATTACCGGGTGTGCTGGTCTATGCGCAAGCGCAGAAGGGTCTGCCCTGGTTGATTCTCTGCGGCGTCGCGCTCGGCTTCGCGCTTGGCGCCTACCTCGGAGCCCAAGGCGCCACGCGCATGAAAGGCCCGCGATTGCGGCAAGCCTTTGCGGGCCTTGTGGTGGTGGCGGCGGTGTTGTTGGCGTTCAAGTCCTGAATCTGATTTTCGGCTTTACTCAGGCTAAATCCCACCCGCCATCGAAAAGCTGGGACACAGAGGACGCGGGAAAAAGCCGGAGAACACGGAAGGAGCCGCGAGGTTTCGCGCTGGGGCGCCCGCGCAAGCGGGCACCGACGCGGAGCGCCGAAGGAAGTGGGCGCGACCACCGACTCGCCTCCAAAAGCGATCGTGGTCGCGCCCACTTCCAATGCCCCTGCTGGACGCGGCCTGGAACCTGAGTTTCCGTGGGCTTCTGTGCTCAACATTTTTTGGGGCTGAGAATTGGATAATCAGGACCAGGAATTAGAGGAAGCCCAGTGGAGCATAAGTCGCGCCAAGGATTCCCTTGCTGTCGCTGTAGCCCAGGAATTTCTCTAGGACGGTGGCGTAGAGGCTTCGGAAATCCGTCGTGAAGACCATGTTGCCGTTGGTGTCCGGATGGGTGAGATCCGGGTAGCCCTGGCCATAGAATCCACCCTTCACCGCGTTGCCCAGGGCGAAGGAAAGGATGGCGGTGCCGTGATCCGTGCCGCCATTGTTCTCTTTGATGCGGCGACCGAATTCGCTCCAGCCCACCATCATGACGCGATCCTGGGCCTTGACGGTGGCGCCGTTGACGGTGGTGTTGATGGAGGCTAGGTCGTTGTAGAAGGCAGAGATGCTGCCCCCCAGGGCTCTCATGAGCCTTGGGTAATCGTTGATTTGATTGCTGTGGGTGTCGAAACCGCCGAGACGCACGGTGTAGACCTGACCTGGAATGCCACTGGCGATCATCTGCGCCACGAGTTTCAATTGAGAACTGAGCTGGTTGTTGACGTTAGCGATGGGGTAGGTGGCGTCGCCGGGGTAGGGCACCGAAGGGGTGCGCGTGGTGATGAGGGTGCTGAATTGGCTGGCGGCGTCGTAGAAGAGCTTGCCTTCAGAGGCGGCGGCGGACACATCGATGACGGTGCCCGGATTGTTGAGGCTGTAGGAATACCCACTCTTCAGGAAGTTGGAATCCGGCACTTGAGTGTTGCTGCGCAAGTAGGTCGGATAGTTGAAGTCCGCGGTACTCGTGATGGCTACAAAGTCCCGCTTGCGACCGTGGACCTGCAGCATGATGTCGGAGGTCGTGGTGATGCCCCGCAGCACTTCGGCGGGCGTAAAAGCCGCGTCGCCCCAGCGCCCCAGCCAGCCGGTGCCATCCGGCGAGGTGGCGCCCTGGCCCCAGAAATCCGTGGCCGTGAAATGGGAGAGATTCGGGTTGGGCATACCCAGGCCAGGAATCCACGCGATCTTGCCCGCGGCATGAATCAGGTCGAGCCCTGTGCAGTCCTTGTTCAATCCGAAACCACTGCCTAGGTCCGAGAGATTGTTGGCGGTGATGGCCGAGAGCGCGGTGCGGTTGGACTGATAGGCCCCGGCATTGGCCCCGCTGGTGGGCGTCAACATGCTGAGCCAATCGTTGCCGCCTTGGATCTGAACCAGCACGAGGATGGGGGCCACGACGGGAGGGGGAGGTGGTGGAGGAGGAGGGCCGCCGCCAGGATTGCTGCTGCTGCCACCTCCGCCGCCGCAGGCCGTGAGGCCCGCTAGGGCAGCGCTTCCGGCGAGGGTTGTCTGAATGAATTGACGGCGTGAAGACATGGTCGCCTCCGATCAGTGCAATTGAGCGTGGGGAGAGCAGAGAATCAGGAAGGCCAGCTCCCGCACCTTGGTTTGAGTCGCGGTGGAGTTGTCCCAGACGAAGCCCGAGGACCAGAGACCGTTCAGCCAGGTGGACTGAACCGAAGCCGGGATGGGCGCGGGTTGAAGCAGAGCCACCAGGCGATTGAAGACATCCTGGGCCGACGTGGGATTGGTGGGGAACCAACTGGCCACCGTGCTAGGGAAGATCATCTGGGAGCCCGCCAGGTTCTCGCCCAAAGCCAGCGAGGCCGCCAGCTTGCCACGGTATCGGGAGGTGTTGCTGTTGATCCAGCCCGTGTGTTCGGCCCAGCCGTTGGGCCCTGCTGGATCCAGCAGGTGCTGGCCGGCATTGTTGAAATAGGGCGCCACGGCTCGCCACGCCGGGAAGCTTGGCACGCTGGGGACAAGGGCCGCCGCGAGGTTCGGGCAGAGCATCCGGCTCATGCGCACGATCCAGGCCACGGGTCCTTCATAGAGGTTGTACCGGTTGCTGGCATCAAAGAAGTAGGCGGACTTGAAGATGGCTTTCAGTACGGCTTTCAGATCGAAGTTCTGCGCCAGGATCAGGGTTTGCAGATCGGTGAGGGCCGCCGAACTGAAGGTTGGATTCACGAAGAAAGTCAGCAACCGCTTGGCCAAGAAGGCCGCGCAGTTGGAGCCGCGCTGGGTGAGGATGGCGGCGATGCAGGCATCTCCATAATTGCTGGCGAGGCCGATATCGAAACTGGCGCCCAGGAAGGGGACGGTGCCCGTGGCGTGGTAGGTCAGGTTCACGCGGAATGTGGCGTCATTGGCGCGCATGATCTGCGGATTATTGGGATCCGCCTGGACGTCCAAGGGAGTGTAGGTCCAACCCGAGAGTGCCTTCGAGAGGTTGGTGATGTCCTGCTGGTTGTAGCCGTTGTCCACGCCCAAGGAATAGAGCTCCATCACCTCGCGGCCATAGTTTTCATTGGGAATATCGGCGCTGCCCGGCCGTACGCGGTTCAGGATCGAATCCAGCCAAATCAGCATGGCCGGGTCCTTGCTGACCGCCAGCAACAGGGCGCCAAATGGGGCGGTGCCCATGGCGCGGAAGAGATCAATCTGCTTCACCGTGAAGGCGGTGTTATCCACCTTCTCAGCGCCCGTGGCGAAGAGCTGGTGGAAGAAGAGCGCCAGCTTTTCCTGAAGTAGATTGGGGTTGAACTGCATGCGCCAAGCGAAATGGCCCTGGGCATTGGGGATGCCGCCCTGGCGCCGCCAACCCTCCAGCCGGAAGGGGTGGGGGGCTGGATCCGCAGGGATGTTCTGGTTGGCGCCGGTGCTGATGACATCGGCCTTGGCCAGGGCTGCGTTGAACGCGGTCATGTCGGCGCTCTGGTTGATCCAGGCGTCGATGGTGGCTCCGATGGGTTGCGCGGCCAGCGTGGCCGCCGCTTCGGGCGAAACGCCGAAGCCCGCGCGCCGCGCGAAATGCATCACATCAGACGCGGTCCAGGAACTCTGTTGGGCGTCAAAGGTGGCCATGGGTCCTCCTTTGGAAAGGGAAGGGTGAAATCAGAATGGGGCGCCGGTAGGGCCCCCGTTGATCCAGGCGGTGATGTTGTCCACGGTGGGCTGACACACGTTGGCACCAAGTTGGGGCATGCGGGTGCCAAATCCAAAGGGGCTATCCGTGGTGATTTTAACAAGCAGCCAGGAGTGGGATGGGTCACGGGGCGCGATCAACAAGTAGCCGGGTGGGGCACTGGCGGGGACCTTATTCACCAGGTCCGCGTATACATCGCTTGCGGTGCGTCCGTTGATTGGGAAAAAGTTGACGTGGCCCGTCGGAATTGCGCTGCCGCCATGGCAGCTAGTGGCAGACTGGCCGCCGCAACTCCCCCCGGTGAGGGCGGGAAGGATGTCCCTCTGGAAGGTTGGACCCGAAATGGGAGTGGGCAGGGGGCAGGTGGTCGCAGGAGGTGGGTTCCCGCCACCACCCCCGCTGCTAGTGCTGCCACCCCCACCCCCTCCCCCACACCCGACGAGGAGCGCGAGCACAAGGTAGATGGAGCGGGATCGGAGCATGGAAACCTTCAATGCAGGCCTCAGCATCCGTCAGGAAAAGGGGCTGGGCAAGCGCGGATTCATGGATGGACCAGGGGATGCCTGAAAGGTTTAGAGGCATTGTTGATTGGGATCTTCACATCCCTGACCCTTTGCACGCTGAAGATCCGCGTTAATCTCCAAGGGGAGGTTGCTGTGCCACTGGATGCCCCTGTTCCGCTCTACCAAGGCGAGCGCCTGAGGGATCTCATCCTCTGTTACGCGGGTCCCTGGGCCTTCGTGCCCTATTTGCGCAGCCGCGAAGACGAGGAGATGCTCTGGAATGCCCGGCAGGGTGTGTTGCTGGCCCTCACCGAGATCATCCTGGGCCTGGCCTTGGTGTTATCGGGGCTGTTTCCGATTTTTGGAATTCTGGCGGTGCGGGTCCTGTTGCCCCTATGGCTGCTCTGGTGCTTGGGGATGTCTGTGACGTCCATCCTTCAGGCTACCAAGGGCAAGCGTCACAAGATCCCTGTGGTGCACCAGTTCATCGAATATTTGTAGCGGGACGACGCGCATTCAAGATGAGCATGGCATCCCCATAGCTAAAGAAGCGGTAGCGCTCCCGCACCGCATCCGCGTAGGCGGCCTTCGCGAATTCCGTTCCGAGCAGGGCGCAGACCAGGACGAACAGAGTGCTTTCCGGCAGATGGAAATTGGTCAGCAGATGGTCCGCGGTGCGCAGCGTATAGCCGGGTTTGATGAAGATGCGCGTGGACCCGGATCGTTTCAGTTCCTTTCCATCCCAGGCGGCTTCCAAAGTGCGCAGGCTGGTGGTGCCCACGCACATGAGGGGGCGACCGCGGCCTTGTAACACCGGCAGCAATGCAGCGGCGGTGGCGTCTGGGATTTCGAATCGTTCCTCGTGCATGGCATGGTCTTCGATGTCATCCGCCGTCATGGGCCTGAAGGTGCCAAGCCCCACGTGAAGCCGCACGGGACTCCACCCGCAGCCCTTCGTCTTTAGAGCTGTGATGAGCTCCGGCGTGAAGTGCAGGCCCGCGGTGGGCGCGGCCACGGCCTCGCCTTCATTGGCGTGGAAGGCGGTCTGGTAGCGGGTTTCGTCCGTCTCACCCGCGAGGTGCGTGATGTAGGGCGGAAGGGGAAGGCGTCCGATCTGGTCCACCGCATCCCAATCCAAATCGCGGCCATCGCGCAGAATGCGGACTTTGCGCAGACCTTCGTCCAGGGTTTCCTCGATGCTAAGCCGCGCCAGCTCCGCGCCATTGGCAGGATCCACGATCATCGCCGTGGCACCGGGTTTCAGCCGCGCGCCCGGCCGCACCATCGCCTCGAAAGCGCCATCGCCGAAGGCCCGCAGCAGCAGTGCCTCGCCCGCGCCGCCACCCGCCCGCCGCAGGATCAGCCGCGCATGGCGCACCTTCACATCGTTGGGCACGATCAGGGAATTCGCGGCCACCAGTTCTGGGAGGTCGCGGATGACGCGATGCGAAAGGCTCCGGGCCTCCGCATCCACCACCAGCAATCGCGCGCCATCCCGTTCAGCCGCCGGGTGCTGAGCGATAAGCTCTTCGGGCAAATCGAAGTGAAAGTCCGAGCGGTTCATCCCTGAAACTGCATCCCGTGCAGCCTCGCGTATTCGCCGCCCAAATCCAGCAATTCAGCATGGGTGCCAGTTTCAGCGATGCGGCCATGTTTTAGCACCACGATGCGCGTGGCCTTCTGGATGGTGCTCAGGCGATGGGCGATGACCAGGGTGGTGCGATCCTTCATCAGGGCCTCCAGCGCGTCCTGCACGGCTCGCTCGCTTTCGGTGTCAAGGGCGCTGGTGGCCTCATCGAGAATGAGGATGGGCGGGTCTTGCAGCAGGGCGCGGGCGATGGCGATGCGCTGCCGTTGGCCGCCGCTGAGGCTGGAGCCCGTCTCCGCGAGCGGCGTGTCGTAACCCTTCGATAATTTCGAAATAAAATCGTGGGCGTGGGCTTTCTTGGCGGCTTCAGTGACCGCCTCACGATCCGCATTTTTCCCGTAGGCGATATTGTCGTGGACCGTGTCCATGAAGAGCAGGGTTTCCTGATTCACGAAGCCGATGGTCTGGCGCAGCTCGCGTACATCGAAATCGCGGATATCGGTTCCATCGAGCGTCAACCGCCCGGACGTGGGATCGAAAAAGCGTGGGACAAGATTCACCAGCGTCGTCTTGCCGCCGCCGCTGCCACCCACCAGCGCCACGGTTTCGCCGCGATTCACCTCCATCGTGATGCCCCTCAGCACCTGATGTTTTTCGTCGTAGGCGAACTGCACATTTTCGAAGGCGAGACGCTGCGGTTGCGGGGGAATCACCTGGGGATTCGTCGCGGCCACCAGGATGGGCTCCCGGTCTAGCATCGAATAAACCCGCTCCAGGCTGGCCGATGCCACCTGCACATCATTGTTGAGTTTCGTGAGACGGCGCAGCGGATCGTAAAGGGCGTAAACGGCCAATAGGTACGTGAAGAAATCCGCGCCGTTCAGTGTCCCCGCCTGGATGCCCTTTGCAGCGTAGAGAACCAAGCCCGCGAGCAGGCAGCCACCCACCACTTCCATAATGGGTGTGCTGAGCGCCGATGCCCGCGCGCTCTTCATGCCGAGACGATAGAGCTCCTTGTTGAGGCCTTGGAATCGCTCCACCTCGTAGGGCTCCCGAGCAAACCCCAGCACCACGCGAATATTGGAAAAGACCTCCTTGAGGCGCTGCAAGAGGCGGCTTGAGGCTTCCTGGTTGCGGTGGTTCACCTGGCGGATGCGGCGGCTCAGATTCTTCACGGGCCACACAACCAAGGGTCCGGCGATGAAGAGCAGCAGGGTCAGTTTCCAATTCATATAGAGCAGCAGCACGAGCATGCCGAAGGCCGTGGTGATTTCCCGCATGGCCTCGGCCAGCTGATTGCTGGCGATGCTTTGCACGGCGCCGACGTCCGAGATGGTCCGGGTGAGCAATTCCCCCACGGGATGCTTCTGGAAGAAGGCGGGCTCCATTCGCATGAAATGCGCGAAGAGCCGCTCCCGAAGGGCCTGGGTAGCCTTGATGCCGCTGCGGACCATCAGTAGGGTGCCGCTGTAGCTGAAGACGCCCTTGAGAAAAAAGATCGTCACGAGTAAAGCTGGGACGAAGTAGGTGGAATGCTGCAGCACCGACCCCGCAGGCATCAGGGACATGAGCCATGCCTTGGCCCGGGCAGCCCACGCCAGGGAATCCACCGCGGAAGCGCTCCCCATCTTCAAGTTGTCCTTGAAGACGAAATTCAGGGTCTGGATGAGGAGGCCTTGGCAGATCCCCGCGAGGGTGAGTAGCAGGGTGCCCCCCAGGTTCAACGGGAGGTACCGGGCGAGATGATCTTTGAAGAAGCGGCGGAAGATGGCCATAGCCTCTCAGCTTATCGAATCGCGGACGACCATGCGGGAGCCTTGATTCCCAAGGGAACTTGAGGCATCGTAGACAGAGCATCTTTTGCGGCTGGACTCATGAACCTCTCAGCGACCTTCTTTTATTACTTTGGATTTCGCACCTTGGCGCGAGTCGGAGGGGTCCTGAACTAACCAAATCAGAAC
>JANXXC010000244.1 GCA_025350765.1 Holophagaceae bacterium
CCCGTGGCGTCGATGCCCAGCAGCACCAGCGGGGCTTTCATAGCCTTGCGCTCCTCCAAAAACTGGGCGGAGCGGTGCAAGTTCAGCTCAAAACGGAAGGGTTGGAGGAGGCCCGGGAGTTTCTTCGCGATGCCCGTGGAAAGTCCCGTGGCGCTCACGGGCACGGCGCGGCCGGCCCGATCCGGGTCCCCTTCCATAACCGGTTCCAGCTGGTGCAACAGCTGATGGATGGTACTGGCGGCCGCCACGAAACCATCCCCATCCACTTCGCGCAACCGCTCCAGATCCGCCAGGGTCGGGGGGTCCTTCAGGATGATGTAGATGGGCAGATTGTGGAACAGGGCCCGGCTTTCCCCGCGCATCAGGTGGCAGAATCGGAACCCGTCCAAGGGATCCCCGATGCCATCCACGAGCATGAGCTGGGCTTCATTCCAGGCTTCGGTGGCCAGGGCGCTGAGCGGATCCGGAAGGTGGCTCACCTGATGTCCCGCGCCCTCGTAGGCCATACGAAGGCGTTCCACCAGGGTTGTGTGTTCTGTGATGGCGACGATGTTCATGGATTCTTAAGAATACCGAGGCTTTGCGGCTCACCGCGCGAATTAGAGATAAACCCGCCCCAGCCTTCGATGAAGGGCACAGGTCAGTTCGTAAGGAATCGTGCCCAACAATTGGGCCAGCCGCTCGATGCTGTGGGGGGCTTTGGGATCGCCGCTGAATAGGACCATGGGATCGCCGGGGGCGATAGCCACGCCTAGGGGAAGGGCCACGGTGAGGTAGTCCATGGAAACGCGGCCCACCACGGGATAGGTGGCTCCGCCGAAACCCACCACTGCGCGGTTGCCGAGATCGCGGCGATAGCCATCGGCGTAGCCGCAGCCTAGGGTGGCAATCTGCAGGGGCTGGGGAGCCACAAAAGTTCGGCCGTAACCCACCGCCGTGCCCGCTGGCACCGTCTTGACGCGAGCCACTTCGGCGATGAGTTCCATGGCCGGTTCTAGGCCGAGGGCGTGCCCTTCAGGGATACACGTGAGGCCATAGAGCGCGAGGCCCGGCCGGGCTGACGTGTCTCCATCGAGATAGCCGCGCAGAATCCCATCGCTATTGGCGTGGTGGACCTCCAAGAAACTGAGTCCCGCATCACGAAGCTGGTGTCGACAGGCCTCGAAAGTCTTCCGCTGGCGGTCCGAGAAGCCCCGGTCGGGATCATCTGAAGTGGCAAAGTGGCCCATGATGCCCTTCATCCAAGGTGAGAGTGCCTTGAGCCCTTCCAGGCACTCACCCAGCTCCGAGGGAAGGAAACCGAAACGGCCCATCCCCGTATCGAGTTTCAGATGCAGCTTCACGGGATGCTCGGGAAGGATGCGAGCGAAGGACTCCAGGCTTTCAGGCCCCACAAGCGCCACGGTGAGGTGATGCCGTGAGGCGAGAGGCAGCGCTTCGGGCCGCAGGCCACCGAGTACCAGGACGGGACCTGTGATGCCGCCATCCCGCAGTTCCAGGGCCTCTTCGAGATTCGAGACGGCGAGGCCCGCGGCGCCCCCGGCCTCCAGGGCCTTGCCCACAGGAATGGCGCCATGCCCATAAGCGTTGGCCTTGATGACCGCCCAGAGGCCGCGTGGCCCGGCCACCTTTTGAAGCCGCGCGAGATTCCGGGCGATGCGGCCGAGGGAGATTTCCGCGCGCAAAGCGCGGCCTTCGGGCCTCGGGCGGAGTGGGCTAAGAGCGTCAGCGGGAACATTCATCGGTGATTCAAGCCTAGCCGTTTAACCCGGATGCTGCGATTGGATCAGCCATCCGATCCTAGTCTGGTGCACCCAAACCTGCGAGGCGAAGCTGGAAGCCATTTGGAAATTGGAGCGAACGCGAAATCCCTGACCTGTTTATCGGCTCTACTCAGCCTAAATCTCACTCGCCGTCGAAAAGCTGGGACACAGAGAACGCAGAAAAAAGCCGGAGAACACAGAGGGAGTCGTGCGGGGCGACGCCGGGGTCGCCCGCGAGACGCGGGCACAGGCGCGTCGCGCCTGAGGATGTGGGCGCGACCGCCGACTCGCCCCAAAAAAGCGATCGCGGTCGCGCCCACATCCAAACAACCCCTGCTGGACGCGGCGCTGAACCTGCGATTCTGTGGTCTTCCGTGAGATTTCTGTGCCTTTTGTGCTCAGCTTTTTTGGGGCTGAGCGAAGCCGATAATCAGGGTTCCGGATTAACCCAGGAAATAGTCCAATAGTGAAGACTGTTCCTCCACGGCGGCCACCATGTGCCGGACGATGGGGCGGCCATGGGGATCCAGGCGATAAGCGGCCGCGATATGCACCCGGTCTTCCACCGTGGCCCGGTGATGCTGGCGGAGGTGTTCACCCCAGCTGGAACTGAAGTAGGACTCGAGAAAGACCTGGGTTCCATCCAGCGAGGGCGGTTCATGGAAGAGGGACCATCGCACGGCGCCATCCCGGATGCGGATGCGGCGAACTTCACCCATGGCTTTGCGGAACGCAGCGGCCTTCTCTTGAGGAATCCTGTATTCGAGGGAAACCAGGATGGGGCCGGCTTCGGGAGGGATAGGGGCGGCGGGATGGGGCTCTTCGCGATGGGGACTGAGGTCCACCTGATGCTCCAATGCCTCGATGTGCAGGCGGCCGATGAGTAGCAGAACCAATACCATCCCGGCCGCGGCGATTCCGAAGGTTCTGACCAGTCCCACGCGCTGGGCCACGGCCCCCCAGAAGGCCGCTCCCAAGGCCATGGCGCCGCCCCAGGTGGTGATGTAGGCGCCGAAGGCCCGGGCCTTCACCCAAGGGGGCACCGAAAGCTGAATGCCCGTGTTGATGGTGGAGAGCGTGGCATTCCAACCCATTCCACAGAAAAAGAGCGCGATCCCTGTGTACAGAGGCTTGGGCCAGAGGGCGATGCAAAAAAGAGCCGATGCGAAGACTAAAGTAGAACCCGCCAGCAGCTGATTGGTGGTGAACCGGGCCCGCAGCGGCGCGAAGAAGACCGTTGCCAGGACTGCGCCGACACCGATGCAGCCCATCAACAGGCTGAAGGCTGAGGAGCTCAGGTTCAGCTCATGGATGGCCAGGGAGGGGGTCAGGGAAAAGATGATTCCGGCGAACCAAACGAATCCGAAGGATCGCAACAGGATGACCTGCAGGGGGCGGCTGTTGCGGACATAGCGCAGGCCCACCTTCATGGCCGCGGCGAAGCGCTCCGCGGGCAGATCCGTGGGCGCGGCTTTGCGATCCCAGTGTCGGAGCACGAGCACGGTCCCTAAAAAAGAAACGGCATTCAGCGCGAAGGCCCAGCCGGGTCCCATCAGTCCCACCACCATTCCACCCAAGGCGGGGCCGACGGCGCGGCTGACGTTGTAGCTGGCGGAATTGAGGGTCACCCCGGCGGGGATCTGAGCCCTGGGCAGAATCTCTGAAATGGCGGCGGACCAGGTGGGCGCGTTCACCGCCACGCCGATGCCCAGGAGCAGGGACATGATCAGCAGAACGCCTGGGTTGATGTGGTGGGTAAAGGTCAGCGCGGCCAGCGCTGCGGCGACGATCATCATGTAGGCCTGGGCCGCGATCAGCAGCTTCCGGCGGTCCAGGATGTCAGCGATGGCGCCCGCGGCCATGGCCAAGGCGAGCATGGGCAGAGTGCTTCCCGTTTCGATGAGGGAGATCAGCAGCGGCGATTTGGTCAACTCCGCCATCTGCCATTTCTCGCCGATGGTCTGGATCCAGGTACCGATGTTGGAGGCGGTGGCGGCGATCCAGATCGCCAGAAAAAGTTGGTTCTGCAGTGGCTCCCACGGGCTCTTGGTGAGGCCCGCCGGAGCATCGGTGGACTTGGCGCCTTCGCTCAAAGAGATTTCACCAAGGGGAATTCCAACCTGAAGGTGCAGCCTTCGCCGGGCTTGCTGATGAGCTGGATGGTCGCGCCCATGCCTTCCATCAAGCGCTTGACGATGGATAACCCCATGCCTGTGCTGGTCTCCCCCGCCGTGGGCTTAGCGCTAAGGCGGACGAGACTTTTGAAGGCTTGGCGTTTGTCTTCCTCGGTGAAGCCCGGACCCTGGTCCTGCACTTCCAGGACCGCCGCGCTTCCTTCTCGCCGCGCACGGATCCAGAGACTTCGTTCGGGGGGCCCGGGTGGCGTGAATTTGATGGCGTTGGAAACCAGGTTCTCCAGAACCTCGCGCAGGTACATGAAATCAGCTTCGGCTTGGAGTCCTTCAATCGGAACCTCCAATTCAATGCGGATGTCCTTGGCTTGGGCGAGGCCTGAATAGGCCAGGCGTAGGTCTTGGATGACTTCCGCGAGATCCACTGGGGCGAGATTCACGTCGAGCCTTTTGGCTTCGATGACATGGATGTTGAGCAGTTTGGAAACGAGCTGGGACATGCGGAAGGCCCCGGCCTGGATGCGCGCCCCTCGCCGGGAGACATCGGCCAGGTCCGTCACGTTATCCCGGAGCATCTCCCCCTCCAGGGCCAGGGAGGCTAGGGGGCTTTTCAGGTCGTGGGCAGCGATGCCGAGGAAGATGTTCTTCTCCTGATTCAATTGGAAGAGTTCGCTGTTCAGCCGTTCTAAATCGCGCTTATTTTGCCGGAGGCGCGAAGTGGATTCGTGGATCTTCAGCGCGAGCCACCGGTTCTGGTCCCTCAGAATCTTCACCCGTAGGCGATGAATGAAGAAGAACACCAGGATGCCAAGGACCGCATAAACCGCGTAGGCCAGGGAGGTCTGCCAGGGCGAAGCCTTCACCTGGAAGGGGAAGTAGGCCGGTCCCGAAATCTGTCCGAGATGGTCCTGGGCCCAGAGGGCAAGACGGTAGCGGCCTCTGGGCAGCGCGGCGAAATCCCGGCTGCCCTCGTTGGTCCAAGGGCTCGGGGCTTCTTCGAGTCCTTCGAGCTGGGTCCGGTACCGGATGGCCTCCTCCCGCTGGAAGCGAGAAATGCCGAAGTCGAAGGACAGATGATTCTCCGCATGGGACAGGACCGAACCTGGCGCCAACTCCTGAGGGCGCCCTTTCACGCGGATCTCATCCAGGTAGGGCGGGGGCAAAGGGGGCATGGCGGCTTCGGTTCTCGGATCCAGGACCGCCGCACCGCGGGGCGTTCCGATCCATGCGCGCCCATCCCGATCCACTAAGGCTGCAGCGCTGTTGCAGCTCAGGCTCGGGAGCCCATCACCAATCGCGAAGGTTTCGAGGTGGAAGCCATTTGGCGTTGACGTGAGTCTCGCCACGCCTCGCTTTGTCCCCACTAGAATCCGCCCCAAGGAGTCCAATTGCAGGCTCGCGATGGTATTGCTCGGCAGACCAGGGAGGGTTTCCTGGTCCAGGCGTTCCCATTCCGTTGGCTCCTTGTTCAAATCGCAACGAACAAGTCCCGAGCCCGATGTCCCGGCCCAGAGCCAACGCCGTCCCGAGGAATCCTTGACTTCCAGCAGCGCGTGGATGGATTTGGAAGGGAGACCTGTTTCCGGCCCGAAAACCGTCCACTCTCCCTTCGCGAATTTCAGCAAGCCATCGCCTCGGGTTCCGGCCCAAAGAGTCCAGGTTCCATCCTTCCCCAGGGTTTCCAACAGGGTGTAAACCGAGGGCCCCTCGAGCTTCGACGGGGTTGGAATCACCGTGACCGTAGTGCCTTCAACCTTGGCGATGCCACGAATGGTGCCGATGTAAAGTCCATGGCCATCTCTCGCAGGGAGGATGGTATTCACGTGAGCATTCGGCAGACCCTCTATGGTGGTGATCTGGGACCAGGTGGAACCCGTCCGCATGGCCAGGCCACTGAGGCTACCCATGTAGAGGCGTCCCGAGGCGTCCTCCACCAGAGAGTAGGCATGGGGATGAATGGGGCCCGCTGGGGGTCCTTCAAAGGCCCAGTGTTGACCATCCCAGGCTCCGATTCCGTTGGCGGTGCCTACGAGTAATGCCTGCCGGCCCTTGCCATTGTGGCCTTCGAGAAAGACCGTGACATCGTCCGAAGGCAAGCCAGATCCGCGGTCTAGGGTCCGCCAGCCAGCCAGATCCAAGGAGGCGAGACCTCCACCGCGGGTGCCGATCCACAAGGAGGGACGCTTCCCTGGATTGGGCATCAGGGCGTAAATGGCGTTACTGGGCAGCCCCTCCGCAACCCCGAAGTGGGTCCAAGTCTTCCCCTGCAAGCTGAAAAGTCCCTCGTCGAAACTTCCGATCCACACCGTGTTCTGGCCATGCGGCTCGGTGGTCACCGCTAGACTCGCGATGAAGCGCCCACGGAATTCGTGGGGCAGCAGCAGGCGGTGCCAGCGTCCACCTTCCAGCGTCGCGAGGCCTACTCCCCAGCTGGATACGATCATGTGGTTTTCGCCCGCCGCATCGGCCCAGATCACCGCGTCGCTAGTCTCCAAGCCCGGGAGTCCCTCCGAGAGGCCGTAGGTGCGCCAGACTCCCGATTCCAGGGCCGCCACTCCGCCGCGAGTGCAGACCCATAACACCGGGCTTCCATCCTTGGATTTGGATTCCAGGATCTTCCAGACCCAGGCATCGGGCAATCCCTCAGCGGTGCCGAATCGGCGCCACCTTCCTCCTTCCAGGGCGGCGAGCCCGGCGCCGGTGCCCACCCATAGCACCGGCCCACGCCCAGGGCCTTGAGTTTCCAGGATGCTGTTCACCCTTCCACTGCCGATGATTTCAGGACCGAAATGAGTCCACGCTTCCCCGACTTTGCGCCAGAGGCCGCCGTCGTCGGTGCCGAACCACATCGCCCCGTCCCGGCTTTGGTACACGACCCGCACCCATTTCGAAAGTGTGGCTCCCGGAAATTGGATCGGCGACCATCGACGCCCGTTGTAAGTGGCTGCGCCATCCGCGGTGCCTACCCACAGGCGGCCCTGGCGATCCATCTGAATGCCATGCACGGTGGTGCTGGGCAGTCCTTCATGGATGCCAAAAACCTGGATGGCGGGCTTGGAGGGGGGGAGGGAAAGGTGATCACCGCCGTGGAGATCACCCCTTCCGAATAGCATCAGGACTGCTAGGAGCACGAGGAGTCGCTCCAATCGCAGCAAGCTAGGACGGTGCAGGACCATGGTCATCCGAGGGGACGGGCACTAGGATGAAGCAAGCCCTGCCTTAATCAAGCTTGAATCCGCGAAGTTTGTTAGCCGAGGAAAGCCTTGAGTGTTTTGGAGTAACGAGGATAGCGAATCCTGTTCGCATCCTTCGGATGTGCGCTCGGCCTAGGGCCTCGCCTCACAAATTCGCTGGATGAGCCATCGCTGTTCCCCGCGTTCTATCCGAGGAAAGCCTTCAGGGTTTTCGAATACCGCGGATGGCGAATTTTGCGCAAGGCCTTGCTTTCAATCTGTCGGATGCGTTCGCGGGTGACGGCGAACTCACTGCCCACCTCTTCCAGCGTATGCTCGGAAGTATCGTCGCCCACGCCGAAGCGCATGCGCAGCACCTTTTCCTCGCGCTCGGTGAGGGTGTGCAGGACCGAGTTGACGGTCTCCTTGAGGCGCTGACTGACCACTTGCTCCACGGGAGAGACGACGGTCTTGTCCTCG
>JANXXC010000247.1 GCA_025350765.1 Holophagaceae bacterium
GAAGGTGTTGATGCGGATGCCGAACCAAGCCACGGATACGGAACCCAGGATGCCGATGATCGAGAAGAGGAGGACCACCATCACCTGGGCCCAGCTCATGGGGGTGTGCGCCAGGAATTTGAAATACGCCACCATGATGACGGCGATAAAGGCCCACAGGATGGCGATGAATTTGATTTGGGTGAGCAGGTAGGTTTTGCACGTCTCATAAATCAACTCGGAGATTTCGAGCATGGATTTGTGGACCGGGAGATCCCGGATCTGGCCGTATTGCACCAGGCCGAAGCCGATGCCGAGCAGGCAGATGAAGAGCCCGATCAGCAGCAGGTTGTGGCCGTTCATGCCCATGAAGCGACCCTCTAATGCGGGGATATTCAGATCGGCCTCGCCGCTGGCAAAGGCCGGGGGAGCGACCAGAAGGGCGAAGGCCAGCGTCATCACCCACTTAAAAATTCTGGTTGAGGCCAGAAGGTCGAAGAGGCGATTCAGGGGTGCCATGGGTTTTCCCCAGGTGGCTTCTGGAAAACTGATGTTGCTCATTCATCCTCCACTGAGTGGTTATTTCGCGATGGCAAATGGGGAGCCCCCATAAACCAGGGCGCGTCATTGCGGACTTGCGGACTATCGATGATCAAAAGGCAAACCTCCACATTACCCTAGGCATTCCAAAGCGGCCAGGGTAAGTCCCTTTCCAGGCTCCAGTGTTGGTTTTCGCCTTGGTGGAGCGGCCCTCCCGTGATATCTCTAGATCGTTTGGGATGGCGGGGCCATTCACGTTTTCAGGAGACGCGATGAATCGCAGCGGACGGCGCAAGGTCACGGTGGTGGGTGCAGGCTTCGTGGGATCCACGGCCGCCCAACGCATCATCGAAAAGGGATTGGCGGACGTGGTGATGGTGGACATCGCCGAAGGGATCCCCCAAGGCAAGGCCCTGGACATGATGGAATCCGCGCCAGTCGAAGGCTTCGACATGGCCATCGTGGGCTCCAACAGCTATGAAGCCACGGCGGATTCCGATGTGGTGGTGGTCACTGCGGGCCTACCCCGCAAGCCCGGCATGAGCCGCGACGACCTTTTGAAAACCAACGCAGGAATCGTCGGCGGCGTTTGCGAGCAGATCGCCAAGTACAGCCCCAACGCGATTCTGATCATCGTCTCGAATCCCCTGGATGCTATGTGCCACGTGGCTTTGAAGGCCACAGGCTTCCCTTCCAACCGCGTCATCGGCATGGCCGGGGTGCTGGATAGCGCGCGCATGAGGCACTTCATCGCCGACGCCGCCAAAGTCTCCGTGAAGAATGTCCACGCCTTCGTGCTGGGTGGCCATGGCGACACCATGGTGCCCCTCATGCGCTACGCCACCATCAGCGGCATCCCCGTGGATCGCTTCCTGGACAAGGCCACCATTGATGCCATCGCCGACCGCACCCGCAACGGCGGCATCGAGATCGTCAACTACCTGAAGACCGGCAGCGCCTACTACGCGCCTTCCAGCAGCGCCGTGGAGATGGTGGACGCCATCCTCAACGACCGCAAAGAGCTGCTGCCCTGCGCGGTGTTTCTCAACGGCGAGTACGGCGTGAAGGATCTTTACATCGGCGTGCTGGCCAAGCTGGGCAAGGACGGCGTGGAAAAGGTCATCGAGCTGGAATTGCTGCCCGAAGAGCAGGCCAATCTGGACATCAGCATCGCAGCGGTCAAAGAGCTCGTGACCAAGCTCTGAATTATTTCCTGATTACCAAGGATTCTCATCTCAATGTACCTTCCAAAATTTAGGCTGGCAGCATGAGTTCAGCAGAAAAACACACGCGGAGGGTCGCGGAGAAGCGGAGGATCGCGGAGCTGATCCTTTGGAGATCCGTCCAGCAGGGGCCAACGATTCAGGCGCGGCCGATGACTCGCACCCAAAAGGCGATCTCGGCCGCACCCGAATCTTCGCCGCGAAGCGGCGATGCCCGCGACCGCGGGCGGCCTCTGCGCGCAATGCCACAGCCCCTCTGCGACCCTCCGCTAACCTCTGCTTCCCTCTGCGTATTGCTTTTCGGATGGAGTTGGCAACTCGGCTGACTTTCGTTGGTAATCAGGAATTAATTTTGTCGCGCATACTTCAGCGGGAGGGTAGATGCAAACAGGAGCCGGGTTTTTCGGGTCCTCCATCGGGAAGAAGATCGTGATGGCCGTGACGGGCCTCATGCTCGTCGGCTTCGTGGTGGCCCACATGATCGGCAACCTTCAGCTCTATCTTCCGCTTCATGGCGGTGAGCACGCCCTGGATGAATACGGGCGTTTTTTGCGCACAGTCCTGCACGGCAGCGGCATCTGGATCGCCCGTGGCGGCTTGGTGGCAGCGGTTCTGCTGCACATTTGGGCGGCCATCGGGCTCACCCGTATGAACAACGCCGCGCGGCCCGTGGGCTACCGCGAACTGCAGCATCAGAAATCCACGTGGTCATCGCGCTGGATGCGTTTCAGCGGCATTGTTATAGCCGTTTTCGTGATCGTGCATTTGCTGAATCTCACCACCGGGCAGTGGCATCCCGGCGGCGAATTCGAACACGGCATGGTTTTCCATAACCTCGTCACCCTGTTCCAGGTGCCTTGGGTTTCGGGTTTCTACATTCTGGCGATGCTCTGCCTCGCTTCGCATTTGAGCCACGGGATCTGGTCCATGTTCCAGACCCTGGGCCTCTCGCATCCGCGCTACAACGCGCTTCGCCAAGCTGTCGCCTACGGTCTGACCACCGTCGTCATCGCCGCCAACATTTCGTTCCCGGTCGCAATCCTGACCGGCATGATTCGCTGAAAGGCAGGCCATGGAAATCAAATCGAAGGTCCCCACCGGCCCCATTGAGAAGATCTGGGATCAACACAAATTCGACATGAAGCTGGTGAATCCGGCCAATAAGCGCAAGTACAAGGTCATCGTGGTGGGCTCAGGCTTGGCGGGCGCCGCCGCCGCGGCCTCCATGGCAGAACTTGGCTATGAGGTTGAGTGTTTCTGCTACCAGGATTCACCGCGCCGCGCCCACTCCATCGCGGCCCAAGGCGGCATCAACGCCGCCAAGAACTACCGCAATGACGGCGACAGCGTCCACCGCCTTTTCTACGACACCGTGAAGGGCGGGGATTTCCGCGCGCGCGAAGCCAACGTCCACCGCTTGGCAGAAGTCAGCGTGAACATCATCGATCAATGCGTGGCCCAGGGCGTGCCTTTCGCCCGGGAATACGGCGGCCTTCTCGACAACCGTTCCTTTGGCGGAGCGCAGGTCTCACGCACCTTCTACGCCCGCGGCCAGACGGGCCAGCAGCTGCTGCTGGGCGCCTACCAGGCCCTTGAACGCCAGATCGGGCTGGGCAAAGTAAAGATGAACACCCGCCATGAGTTGCAAGAACTCATCCTCGTGGAGGGCGTGGCCAAAGGTATCGTCACCCGCGACATGGTCACTGGCGAAATCGAGTCCCACGTGGCGGACGCCGTGTGCCTCGCCACCGGCGGCTATGGCACCGTGTTCTACCTGGCCACTTACGCCAAGGGCTGCAACACGTCGGCCATCTGGCGAGCCTACAAAAAGGGCGCCGCCTTCGGCAACCCCTGCTTCACCCAGATCCATCCCACTTGCATTCCGGTGACGGGCGATCACCAATCGAAACTCACCCTGATGTCGGAATCCCTGCGCAACGATGGCCGGGTGTGGGTGCCGAAAAAGGCCGGCGACAAGCGCGCTCCCGGTGACATCCCCGAAGATGAGCGGGACTACTATCTGGAACGCAAGTACCCCAGCTTTGGAAATCTCGCGCCTCGGGATATCGCCTCCCGCGCCGCAAAGGAAGCCTGTGACAACGGCTTGGGCGTGGGCGATACGGGCCGGGGCGTCTACCTGGATTTCAGCGACGCCATCAAGCGCCTCGGCAAGCACAAGATCGAAGAAAAGTACGGCAACCTCTTTGAGATGTACGAGCGCATCACCGACGAGAACCCTTACGAAGTCCCCATGCGCATCTACCCCGCGGTGCACTACACCATGGGCGGCCTTTGGGTGGACTACAACCTGATGAGCACCATTCCAGGTCTCTTCGTCATGGGCGAAGCGAACTTCAGCGATCACGGCGCCAACCGCCTTGGCGCGTCGGCCCTCATGCAGGGTTTGGCGGACGGCTACTTCGTGGCGCCCTACACCATCGGCAACTACCTGGCCGATGTAAAGCCCAGCGATCGCCCCGCCGCAGATCACGCAGATGTGAAGGCTGCCGAAGCCGCCGTGAAGGCGCGCATCTCAAAATTCCTGGCCATCAAGGGCAAGAAGACCCCCACTCATTTTCATCGTGAACTCGGCAAGATCATGTGGGAATACTGCGGCATGGCGCGCAATGAGGCCGGGCTCAAGAAGGCGCTGGAACTCATCCCGAAGCTCCGCGAAGAATTCTGGGCGGACCTGCTCATCCCCGGCACCGGCGACGAGCTGAATCAGTCCCTGGAAGTGGCCGGGCGCGTGGCGGATTTCCTGGAGCTGGGCGAACTCATGTGCCTGGATGCCCTGGAGCGCCGAGAGAGCTGTGGTGGCCATTTCCGCGAAGAATCCCAAACGCCGGATGGCGAAGCCCAGCGTGACGATGTAAATTTCTGCCACGTCGCCGCCTGGGAATTCAAAGGCGAAGGCCAAGCGCCGGTGCGCCATGTGGAGGCCCTCACCTTCGACAACGTCCACCTCGCCACGCGCAGCTACAAGTAGGGAGCGACCGATGTCCGCAGAAAAAAACCTGAACCTCACCTTGAATGTCTGGCGCCAAAAGCACGCGAAAGCCGAAGGCGGCTTTGTGTCCTACCCCGCCAAAAACATCAGCGCCGACATGTCCTTTCTCGAAATGCTCGACGTGGTCAATGAGGGCCTCATCACCGACGGGGGCGATCCCATCGCCTTCGACCACGACTGCCGCGAAGGCATCTGCGGCACCTGCTCCATGGTGATTGACGGCCGCCCTCACGGCCCCAAGGACCGCACCACCGCTTGTCAGCTGCACATGCGCAGCTTCAACGACGGCGATGCCATCACCATCGAACCCTGGCGCGCCGCCGCCTTCCCGGTGCAGCGCGATCTCGTGGTGGACCGCAGCGCCTTCGATCGCATCATTCAAGCGGGTGGCTTTATCAGCGCCCCCACGGGATCGGCGCAGGATGCCAACTCTCTCCCGGTTCCAAAAGAGAACGCCGACCTCGCCATGGACGCGGCCGCCTGCATCGGTTGCGGCGCCTGCGTGGCCGCCTGCCCCAATGCCAGCGCGATGCTCTTCGTATCGGCCAAAGTTTCGCACCTGGCCCTGCTGCCCCAGGGCCAGCCCGAGCGTTACATCCGCGTGCGCGACATGGTGGCGCAGATGGACGCCGAGGAATTCGGCACCTGCACTAACCACGGTGAATGCGAAGCCAGCTGCCCCAAAGGCATCAGCGTCGATAACATCGCCCGCATGAACCGCGACTACCTCAAAGCCAGCCTGATGTATCGGCCTGAAGTGGTGGGCGGGGGAGTGGGGTAATGATCGGGCTATGAGCTAACAGCTATGAGCTGAGAGCCTGGTGGTGCCAGCTCTTGCTCATTGCTCATAGCTCGTGGCTAGAAAGTCACTTCTGCTTTTCCTCAGCCCGTCGCGCCATCTCCTCGGGTGATACATCTTCGATGTGGGTCGCGACGTACCAGATGTGACCAAAGGGATCTTTCAGGCCGCCGGTGCGGTCGCCGTAGAACTGGTTGGCCAGCGGTCTTTCAACGATGGCGCCGGCCTCCACCGCTTGGGCGAACAGGCTATCCACGTCCTCCACGTAGAGCATGAGACTCACCGCCGATCCGCCATAGGCCTCGGGGCTCTTGGCGCCGATCTCAGGATGCTCGTCCGCCAGCATGATGGGCGAGTCGCCGATCTTGATTTCCGCGTGGCCAATGCGGCCGTCGGGTGATTCCAGGCGGAACAGCTCCGTGGCGCCGAAGGCCTGCTCGTAGAACTCCAAGGCCTTGGCCGCACCCCGAATGATCAGGTAGGGTGTCACCGAGTGGTAGCCCTCAGGAATGGGTTTCACGGCATTGCTCATGTGCGGGGCTCCAAATGAAGAAGAAAGTGGTCCAGCGATTGTCAGCGATTCCTGCGATGGGAGCCCACCAGTTTTTAATCACCGGAATCGCTGGATCAGGTTTTCATACCATGGGATCCCACCATTTTTTTCATCACCGAAATCGCCGGAATCGCTGGATTCCCTTTTTGTAATTCTTCATCGCCGCTTCAAACTCGCGCCCATCGTCATGCTCGCAGGCACGCCCGCCGGATAGCGCTTCGCGATTTCGCCGCGGATTTTTGCTTCGCGGTTTTCGGGATTGGGGTGGCTCTGGAACCATTCCACGCCCCCGCCGCCCATGTTCTTGAGGATCTCCATGACATCCGCCATGGCATTGGGGTTGTAGCCCGCTTCGGACATGAATCGGACGCCCAAAACGTCGGCCTGGGATTCGTCGTCGCGGGTGAATTTGAGATTCACCAGGTTGCCACCCAAGGCGGCGATACCCTCGGCACGCTGGGCTTTATTGGGATCATTGGGATCACTGGAAGCCGCACCGATGATGCCGATAAGTACGTTGATGCCCATGGCCTCGGTCATGTGCTCGGCGCTGTGCCGCGCTACCACGTGGCCGATCTCATGCCCGAGCACGCCCGCTAATTGGGCCTCGTTCTCAAAGTGATCCACCAGGGCCCGGGTGATGAAGATCTCGCCCCCTGGCAGCGCGAAGGCATTGACCACTTTTCGGTCCGCCAGAAGCCGGAATTCGAAAGGATAGCCGCTCATTTTCGCGGCGCTGTTGGCAACGACCCGGGCCCCCACGGCTTGCACGTTGGCTTGCATGCGAGCGTCCGGATCCAGCCCCCCGCCCTGCTTAATCATTCCGGGTGCGGCTTCACGGCCAACTTTTACTTCTTCTTCGGGCGTCAAGGATACGAACTGCCGCTTGCCGGTGATGGCGTTCTGCGATTGGGTGGGAACGCAGGCCAGGTGGCCACAAAGCCCCAGAACCGTTAGAGCCAGAGCTGGCAGAAATCGGGTTCGCATGGAGGCTCCTCAGGTTTGGTTTGGATTCAGGTTGACGATTGTACCCCTCCGTGAGCCTCGGTTTTGGACACAATACCGTTCACTTTGTCGAGAGTCGAGAGTTGAGAGTCGAGGGTCAAGAAGTTCGGTGAGATGCGCCCGGCGGGCGCGACTTCCCAAACAGTGCGCCGGAGGCGCCAGCAGATTAACTCTCAACTCAAAACTCAAGACCCTAGACACCAGCCCCCATCTTAAGAAACCGACTTGGTTTTAGAGAGATTCCCCGGCCACGAATCCTGTGCTGAAGGCCGCCTGAAGGTTGTATCCACCAACGGGCCCGTCCACATCCAGCAACTCGCCGCAAACCGAAAGATTTTCCCAGCCCTTCACGCGCATGGTGTGGGGATCCACGGCGCTCAGGTCCAGGCCTCCAGCGGCGACTTCGCCTCGCTCCAAAGGGACCGGCCTCGGGGCGCCCAGGGGGAAAGCCGAAGCCAGCTGGACGAGAGCTCGCCGCGCGGGCTTGGGCAGGTCCTTCAGGCGTTGATCTTCGGGGATGCCAGCTTCGGCCATGGCGGGCCCGCAAACCCGTTCCGGCAGCCTTTCTCCCAGCCATGTGCGGGCGGCGAGATGGGGGTTGCGCGCTTGGCTCTCCCTTAAACCCGCTTCGATGATTTCGGGCGGGCGAGCATCGAAGGCATAGGTGAGAAAGGCCGCGCCCGCGCGCCGGGCCTCTTCCACCGGGCGGCTCAATTCCAAGGCTGCGGGGCCGCTGATGCCAGCCTTGGTGAACACGATATCGCCTTGGAATTCGGCTAGGCGTTTTCCACCTTGACCCGCCGACACTCGAAGCCATCCATCCCGGAAAGCAAGGCCTTCCCACTCCGGATGAGGAGCCTGGAGTGGAAGGGGCGCGAGGGCCGGAAACCAAGGTTTCACGGGCATCCCCAGTGCCTTCAACCAGCCCAGGACTTCGCCCCGGGTTCCGGTTTCGGGGTAGCTGGCGCCTCCGGTGGCCAGGATGAAATGATCCGCGGGGAGCCTTTCCCCGCTATCCATCTCAAGAGCCCGCAGCCTCGGCGCCGCGCCCTGGATTCCCCTCACCCGCGCGCCGCAAACCACCCGCGCGCCGCTCCGGCGTAAAATCGTTTCAAAGGCCGCCACCACCTGCGCCGCGCTACCGGGACGGTCCAACGGAAAGACACGGCCATTGTCCCTCTCGTAGGTTTCGACGCCTTCTCGATGCAGCATCGCCACCACTTCCTCGTTGGTGAAGCGATGCATCGAGGGGCGCAGGAAGCGGGCCTGGTCCTTGGGAAAGGCCGCCAACACTTCTTTCACCGCGCCGCCGTGGGTGATGTTGCACTTGCCTCCGCCGCTGATGCGCAGCTTCACGCCCAAGCGCGCGTTGGCTTCCAGCAGCGTGACCGAGTGCCCGCCGCTGGCCGCTTTCCAGGCAGAGATGATCCCCGCAGCCCCGCCCCCCACGACCAACACCTTCATCAAGGAACCTTGAGTGACATGGGTGACAGGGGTGATTGGGGCTCCAAGGGGATGGGACCTCGCGGCGGCCGAAGGGGATCCAACTTTATTTGCTTGGGGGCGAACCCCTGGAGATGCAGCTCCAGCGTGTGCTCCCCTTTGCCCGGAACGCGCTTGAGGAGTGCGGGACTCACCCCGGCGGGGTGGCCATCCAACAGGATCTCGGCGCCCCGTGGCTCCGTCTCGACCCTCAAATCGTAGGGCGCCAGCTCCATCACCAGGCTCACGAAGCCATCCTCCGGCCGAAGACTCCGGTCCACGGACCGGTAGTGTTTCTTCAGCACCCTCAGGCGCCGTCCCACTTCGCGCAAGGTGACCTTATCCAACGGTGTCTGGCCCAGGTACTGCCCATCCACGTAGACCGAGGCCCCCGAGGGTTCTGAATGGACCGTGAGTTCCTCCAGCCCGCCGAAGGAGGAGAGCCACCATTTCATGCCGAGGCCGATGATCACCAAAACCGCTAGGCCTCCGCCGATCCACTGAAGCAGGGGCGCCATCTGACGCACCGTGGGCAGAACCGCCAGGCTCGACCTTGAGGATGGCCGCGACGGTGGCGGGGGATTGGGGACCGGCTCCACACCATAGGCTTCGTAGAGTGCGAGGATCAAGGCATTGAGATCCTCATACCTCGCCCGGGGCTCTTTCGAGAGGGCCTTTTCGAAGACGGACCGCACTTTCGTGCTGGCGCTGGCGGGAAAATCCACCGCGCTATCGCGGATCTTTTCCAGGGTTCCCCGCGTGCCCTGGCCCTTGAAGGGCAACTGGCCCAACAGTGTTTGGAAGGCCGTGATGGCGAAGGCGAAATCGTCGGTCTGGGGCGAGGGAGACTCACCCTTCAAGAGCTCCGGCGCAGTGTAAGAAGGGGTGCCGATGAGCGCGCCGACCTGCGTCAAGCCATCGGATTGATGGTCGTTTACGCCCAAGTCCGGGTCCAGGGCTTCGCCCGGCGGATCGCCCTCGCTCCCATGACTCCCATGGCTGGTGAGAACTTCCAGGTGGGGTTCGTCGTTGTCTTGGGCGCCCGTCACCGAGAGCAGGCCCCAGGCGGTGGCGTGCTTGTCTGCCAGCAGGTCCGCATCGGGCGCGGGATCGCTGGGCCGCGCCGCCAAGGGGCCGCCCATGACCCGGGCCACACCGAAATCAATGAGCTTGGCCTGGCCGTCCCGGCCCACCAGGATGTTGGCGGGCTTCACGTCCCGGTGGATGATGCCCCCTTCATGAGCGCATCGCAGAGCCCCCGCGATCTGGCGCAGCCAATCCAGTTTCTGCGCGATGGGGGCTGAACCTTCCTTCAGGATTTCCAGCAGCTCTCGGCCGTCCACGTACTCCATCACCATGTAGGGCCCATGATTGGTGTCTTGCCCCACGTCGTAGATGGCGATGATGTTGGGGTGCCGGATACGCGCGCCCAGCGCCGCCTCCCGCCGGAAACGGGCGAGGATCACTTCATTCTCAAGCATGTTGTCGCGCTTGATGAACTTGATCGCCACCTTCATGC
>JANXXC010000278.1 GCA_025350765.1 Holophagaceae bacterium
GCCCGTCCATGAGGGGCCAGGTTCCCAGCTGCGCCGTCCAGACTCCGGCTTCGTTGACCGGCGCGCTGGAGATCCTTGCGGCTGAGAAGGGGGTCTGGCGTCCCATCTCCGGCGGCACGGACCTGATGGTGCCCTTCGCCGCCGGCAAACTTCCCTTCATGAATTTCCTAAACCTGCGGGGCCTCGAAGAGCTGCGCGGCCTGGAGTTCGCCGAAGACACCATCACTCTGGGCGCTTTGAGCACCTACTCCGAGATCCGCAATCATCCCCTCATCCAGCGGGAGTTCCCGAACCTGGTGCAAAGCGCGTGGGTGACGGGGGCCATTGCCATCCAAAATCGGGGCACGCTGGGGGGCAACATCGCCAATGGCAGCCCCGCCGCCGACACGCCGCCAAGCCTGCTTGCCTACGGCGCGGACGTGCAGCTGCAATCCATCGCCGGGTCCCGCTGGGTGCCTTACGAAACCTTTCACACCGGCTATAAGCAGACCGTGATGCTGCCGGAAGAGCTCATCACGCGCATTCGCATTCGGCGGCCCAAGGGGAACAATTTCCATTTTTTCCGCAAGGTTGGGACCCGCAAGGCGCAGGCTATTTCTAAGGTCTGCATGGCGGCCTATGCCCGGGTCGAAGAAGGCCGCGTCGCGGAATTCCGCTTGGGGCTGGGCAGCGTGGCTCCCGTGCCGCTGCGGGCGCACACCACGGAATTACTCATCGTAGGGCATTCGGTACACGGGCTTCCCACCGCCGAAGCCAAGCTCGCACTGATGGAGGACATCCGTCCCATCGACGACATTCGCAGCACCGAGAAATATCGCCGCACCGTCGCTGCCAACGTGCTGGGGCAGTTGTTGGAGGAGTTGATTGAGCGATTGGGTTGAGGCCCTGGTGGACCTGAAAGGCCACGGTGTTCCCGTTGCCCTGGTAACGGTCATCCGCGTGGATGGCTCCACGCCCCGGGATCTGGGCGCCAAGATGCTGGTGACGCTAGAAGGCCGCCATAGCGGCAGCATCGGCGGTGGCAAGCTGGAATTATTGGCCATTGAGGACGCTCAAGCAGCCCTGCGAAAAGGCGAGGCCTGCGTGCAGCGCTACCCGCTTTGCATCCGCGCCGGACAATGTTGTGGTGGCAATTCGGAGGTGCTCATCGAAGTGCTGAATGCCGGGCCGCTGCTCTACCTTTTCGGCGCGGGACATGTGGGTCAGGCCCTCTGCCACGTTCTCCGTGGAACCACTTTCACGGTGCATCTGGTGGATCCCCGCCCAGAGTGGCTGGATGATCCGGCGCTTCCGAAGGCCGTGGTCAAGCATTCAGAACCCTGGCGCGCCTTTGTGACAGACGCGGAATGGTCTACCCGAGTCTATGCCGCGGTCCTGACCCACAGCCACGATTTGGATCGGGAAATCGTCGCGGACCTGGTCACCCGGGAAGCAGCCTTCCTGGGGCTCATCGGCTCCAAGACCAAGTGGGTGCGATTCCAATCCATGTTAAAGAAAGACGGCGTCTCAAAAGCCCAGTTGGAGCGCATCCACTGCCCCATCGGTCTGGATCTGGGCCACGGCAAGGCTCCCAAGGAAGTGGCCATCAGCATCGCCGCCCAACTCCTTCAGATGGCTCAAGCGTGATTTCCTTTGTGCTGCTGACGGCGGGGAACTCATCCCGCATGGGTCGGCCCAAGGGACTGCTGGAGTATCGCGGAGGCACCTGGCTTGAAGCCCAAGTGAAGGTTTTGCAAAGCCAAGGAATTGAGCGGGTGGTCCTGGTGCTTGGCGCGGACGCGGGTGCCTATGAGGCAGTGATGGCAAGGCTTTCCGGCGTGGAGGCGCGCCTCAATCCTGATCCAGATCGCGGTCCTTTTTCATCGCTTCAAGTCGGACTCGAAGGAATCACGGGTTCGTGCTGGGTCAGTCCTTTGGACGTCCCAATCATGGATGATTTGAATGGATTCTCGGTGGCACTGAGCGCAGATGAGGATGCGGTTGTTCCCACATTCGAAGGTCGTGGCGGGCATCCGGTGCTGCTATCTGAACCTTTCATCCAGCGGCTGTTGGCAGTGGATCCTGCAAGCCCCGCGGCGCGATTGGACCATCAGCTTCGCCTCGCCAAAACCATACGAGTACCGGTATCGGATCCCAGGGTGGTGCTCAATCTCAACACGCCCGAAGCCTGGGCAGCGTTCACGGCTCAAGCCTGACGCCCCACCATCCATGCCGAAAGGATGGCCAGACCGGCCCCCGCCAGACGGAGCGCGGTGACGGGTTTGTGCTCCACCATGGCATCCCAGATCAGGCTCATCACCAGTTGGCCGCCCAGGATGCCGAGAAAGACCGGAAAGGCCCCTAGGCGGTTGATGGCGAAGGGAATGCCCACCACCAGCGCCATTCCGCAAAGACCGGGGAGCAGGTACCACCATTGGAAGGATGCGAAACCTCCCTTTAGCCTGAAGAATTCAGGCAGAAGGTCGGGCCGGGATTTTGCCACCGCAAGCAGGGACGACGTGACGATGAGCAGCACCAGCGTATTGAAGAGAGCTGCGCCGGCCAGTCCCCACTGCCCTGAAATTTGACGATTGAGGCCGCCTTGGATGACGGCCGCGACACCCAGCATTCCGGGAAGGAACATGAACCAACGCATGAAGGCTCCGATAGAATCTATTTTGCCCACATCCTTCAGGGCTTTCTTGGAGATCAAATGAAGGGTAGGCTAGGCCACACTTCCTGGTAGCTCCAATGTCTGAAGCCCAAGACCCCCGGCGCTATGAGCGCTTGAATCTGCCGAGCCCAATCAAGGCCCGCTTTATGGTCGAAGGGATGTGGATCGAAAATGTGGAAATCCTCACCATCGGCGCGGGGGGATTCGGCGCATGGGTGGAGGACCGCTACGCCCAGCATTTCCAGTTTGAGCCAGGCCACCCATTGGAATATTTTCGATGGGAGGACGCGGGTCTTCCGCCACCGCCCTCTCGCGCCCGCATCGCCTTCTCCTGCATGCGCGGCCAATCCGCGCGGCCAGGCTACCTCATGATCGGCGCGGAATTCCTGGAGCCCAGCGATGCCTTCGTGGCGCAGTTGATGATCGTGGCGAAGAAGGCGCTGGAGGGATAGGTCTCTAAGCTATGGAGATGCCTTCCATTTCACTCACCTCATGGGCGTTGAAACTGCTGCGCACGAGTGGACCCGCGTACACGGTTTTGAAACCTCGGGACTTGGCTTTGCGCCCGAGTTCGGCGAATTCGTCGGGATGCACGTAGCGCTTCACGGGGAGCTGGTAGCGCGTGGGACGCAGGTATTGGCCCAGGGTGAGAATGTCCACACCGTTGGCAACCAAGGCATCGAAGACCAGCACCAATTCGTCCTCACTTTCACCAAGGCCCAACATGAGGCCGCTCTTGGTACGAAAGGATTCGCCGAAGAGCGCGGAACCCAGGGCTTTGGCCTCCCTGAGGACCGCAAGGCTGCGCTCAAAGCGACCCGCCGGGCGAACCTCGGCGTAGAGACTCGGCACGGTTTCGGTGTTGTGGTTGAAGACCACGGGACCCGCGGCGACGACCTGCGCGACGGCATCCAAATCCCCCAGGAAATCGGGGGTGAGGACTTCCACTTGGATGGTAGGACAACGGCGGCGGATGGCGGAGATGGTGGCGGCGAAATGCGCCGCGCCTCCATCAGGCAAGTCATCGCGATTGACACTGGTGAGCACTGCATATTTTAGGCCCATGGCCTCCACGCGAGAGGCCGTGTCTTCGGGCTCGTGGGGATCGAGCGTGTTGGGTTTGCCGCTCTTGATGGCGCAAAATCCGCAGGCCCTGGTGCAGGTGTCGCCCATGAGCAAAAAAGTCGCGGTGCCGTGGCTGAAGCAGTGGGCGCGATTGGGGCATCGGGCTTCTTCGCAGACGGTGTGGAGATGGCTGTCCCGTAGGTCCACCTTCATTGCGTGCAGTTCCCGCAGATTCACGCGCTCTTGGGTGATCCACTCAGGAAGGCGCGGATGATCGGTCAACACTTCACGGCCGGTACGTTTTGGAAAGCGGGGCATGAAGAGTCTCCGCTTTCAGATTAACGGAAACCGAGGATGGCCCCCTTGTCCCGCAGATCCCCGAGCAGCTCCAGTGCTTCGATATGGTCCAGATCCAGCGCTGATGCGGCTTTTCCGATGCGATCGCCTTCGAGGCACCGGGCCAGGAAGGCCGAGGCATGAGCACTCAATTCCGAAACCATGAAGTCACCGTCCGCATCGCGGTAGCCCAGCAAAAAGGTCTCGCCGGCATCGGGTTCTGGATTTTCCTTGGTGGCTTGATGCACCGCAAAGGCATAGGCCAGATTCCGGGCGGTCCCATCGAAGACGACCTGCAGATCCGCCGCGGGAACAGATGCGAGGCCTTCCAAGGGCGGTTCATCGGGCCACCGCAGGATCTCCACCTCGATGTACTCGAAATGGGCCAGCTGGAGCAGGAAGGGCCATGTGTCCTGGCCCCATCCGCTACTGGCGAGCCAAGCGACGAATGCAGGATGGATATCGCGGTAGTAGGAACTCTGGATGAAACGGCTGGCGAGGAAGGCATCCACACAGGCGTCCCAGAGATCCGCTTTTTCGAGGAGGGTCTGGAGAATGGGGAAGCAGTCTGGAAGGGGGTCTTCGAGGGCGAAGCGGATCAGGTTCCGATAGGTGAGCAGGCGGGGTTTGAAGCGATTCAGCGCCGCCTGGTCCGGTTCATCAAGACCGCGCTCGGCGCCGAAAGCGCACGCATCCGCAGCGAAGGCTGCCGCACCCTTTTCATCCAGGAACAAATCCATCACACAGCGCTGCAAGGCCAAAGTGTTGTCAGTCACGCAAGGCTCCAACTCCGAGAATCGGCACCGGCGCGAACGCGGCATCGTAGGCCTTTTGAATGGATTCGCGCTCTGCCAGAAGCTCCTCCAGGGTGGGTATATCGGTGTCCCGCTCCAGCAACACCGGCACAGGACGGCCAATGCGCGGGAGCACCCAGGCCATGAGCTCGATCACCGGATCTATCACCGCGGCCCCGTGGGTATCAATGATGAGCTGATCCTCCTCGAACCAGGTGTGGCCCGCGATGTGCATCTGCTGCACTCGTTGCAGGGGCATGCCTTCGAGCCATTCCTTGGCGTCGAAGCCATGATTACGGCTGTTGACATAGAGGTTGTTGATATCGAGGAGCCAGCCGCAATCGGCGCCTTCGAGGACTTCGGCGAAGAACTGTTTTTCGCTCATCTCAGCCGCGCCCAGCTCTGCGTAGTAGCTGACATTCTCAAAGAGGAATGGCACGGGCAGTTCAGCTTGCATCTGGCGTGCCCTAGCCACGGTGTGGCTCACCGATTCGCGGGTGAAGGGCATGGGCAGTAGTTCGTGGGTGGTGGCGCCGCCGTAGCTGGTCCAGCAAAGGTGTTCGGAATGCCAGGGAGAGCGGGTCGTCGTGAGGAATCCGCGCAGGTTATCGAGGACGTCCCTTTCCCATTCGTCGAAGCCGCCCATGGACATGGAGAGCCCGTGGGTGATGACTGGATCCCGTTCCAGGATCTTCATGACTTGGCGATGGCGGCTCCCGCCCTGGCCCACGACGTTTTCCGGGGCAATCTCCCAGAAAGGCACGGGGCTTTCGGTAAGGGCCGCCACCTGCTCCAGGTGGGGCCTGCGGAGACCGACGCCGACGCCAGTGAACGGATTCATGAGATGCCCTAAATGAAAAAGGGGGGAGACGAAGCCTCCCCCCTCCAGTTTAAATCGCGATGAGTTTACTGCTTGGAGCCGCAGGAGCTCTTGCCGCAGGAAGCATCCTTCTTGTCTTTCTTTTTGTCGGCGCTGCAAGAGGCGTCCTTCTTGCCCTTCTTATCGGCGGAGCATTTGTGTTCCTTGCCGCACTTGCCATCCTTCATATCCTTGCCGCACTTATGATCCTTCATGTCCTTGCCACACTTGTGTTCCTTACCGCACTTGTGTTCTTTGCCACACTTGCCATCCTTCATGTCCTTGCCGCACTTGTGATCCTTCATATCCTTGGCGTCTTTTTTCTTGTCGGCGCTGCAGCTGGCGTCCTTCTTGTCCTTGTCGGCACCGCAGCCGACTTCGAGGAGGGCCTTGTCGGAATTGGACTTGGTGGAAGCCGCGGTGGCCCGAGGGGCGGCGGAGGTGGCCACGAAAGTGCCTGCGGCAAACAGGGTAGCGAGGGTGGTGAGTTTACGGTTCATTGGTGCTCCTTGCGGTGTCAGCCGCGGGGGATGCCCCGGATTAGGGGCTAGGTTAGAAAGGTGCCACTCGAGTAGTGGGTCATGATTCTTAGGGTGCAAGATCGCGCTTAAATGTGACGAAGGTCACCTGAAACCGCAAGGACAAAATGGGCCTGGGGCGAAAACCATTTCTGAGGGGGGCCAAAGGGAAGGGGTGACGCAAGGCCTGGAACCCCGCATAATCCTTGATTCCCCGAGTCGGGGACTGAGGAATGATTGGGTTTTCCAGCGGGGTGGATCAATCGCGGATGGGGAGGCTGTTTAAGGCTTCAAAATGGGGCGCCCCTTCGTGCCATAACACCGGAACTCCGAGCCTAGGATTGATGGTTTCAGCGGGCGCTCGCCCCGCATTCTGACAGGTTGTCCATGTTCAATTTCCGCCGCATCCTTCTTGGCCGACGCCTGGCTTCTGAGGAAATCCACCACACCAAGATCAGCAATCCCGTGGCCTTGGCGGTGTTCAGCTCCGATGCCCTCTCCTCCGTGGCCTACGGCACGCAATCCATCATGGACACCATTGCGCTGGCAGCCCCGGCTGCGGGGTTGACGGGAGCCTTGGCCCTCGGTGCTTTCTCCTGGTCCTGGCCTGCGGCTTTAGGAATCACGGCCCTGCTGTTGATCCTGATGGTGAGCTACAACCAGACCATCCACGCCTATCCCAGCGGCGGCGGTGCCTACCTGGTGGCCAAAGACAACCTGGGGGAGGTCGCCGCCCAAACTGCGGGCGCCTCCCTGCTCATTGATTACATCCTCACGGTGGCGGTGTCGGTGTCCTCGGGCGTCAGCGCCATGACCTCTGCCTTCCCGGCCTTGGACCCGCACCGAATACTCCTGGCTTTGTTGATTATCACCTTCATCGCGATGATGAACCTGCGCGGAGTTAAAGAGAGCGGCGCGGTGTTCGCATTCCCCACCTATGGCTTCGTGCTAGCTATGTTCTCACTGGTGGGCATCGGCCTCTTCAGGGCGGTGACCCACAGCGACGCAGAACTTATGGAACAAGCGCAGCGTCAGATTCCCCATGTCGCGGACCTAGGGAAATGGGCGGCCATCTGGCTTTTCGCTCGTGCCTACGCAGCTGGATGTACAGCATTAACGGGTGTGGAGGCCATCAGCAATGGAGTGACCGCCTTCAAGGATCCGGTCGCAGACAACGCTGCCAAGACCATGCGTTGGATGGTGATTCTGCTGGGCACCATGTTCCTTGGCATTACCTACCTTTCCAATCACTACGGCCTGACGCACAACGGGCAGGAGGAGACCCTGCTCTCCATGCTGGGCCACAAGATTTACGGCTCCAGCCACGCGGGCCACGCCGCCTACCTAGCCACTCAGTTCGTCACGATGGCCATTTTGGCCCTCGCCGCCAACACCTCCTACGCGGACTTCCCACGCCTCGCGGCCCTGCATGCGAAGGACGGCTTTCTGCCTCGGCAGTTCACCAGCCAGGGCGATCGACTGGTCTTCTCGAACGGAATCATGATCCTGAGCGTGGCCGCTGCGATCCTTGTGATCCTTTTCAACGCGAGGGAAGGGCATTTGTTGGACCTTTATGCCTTGGGAGTGTTCATCGGCTTCACCATCAGCCAGACGGGCATGGTGGTTCATTGGCGCAAGGAACGTGGCGCTCACTGGCACTTAAAAGCCTTCGTCAACGGCCTCGGCGCAGCTACGACATTTACGGTGATGTGTGTCATCGTGGCCACCAAATTCCTCAATGGCGTCTGGGTGGTGGTGCTGCTAGTGCCCGCCTTGGTATTCCTGTTCTTCAACATCCATCGCCATTACATCCGGGTGCGGAGCAAGCTGGCAGCTAGCCGCACAGACATCGTGTATCCCCACAAGAACAGAGTCATCGTGCTGATCTCCGGCATCCACCACGGGGTTATCCACGCCCTTTCCTACGCCCGCGCCATCGCTGAATACGGCGAGATCGAAGCGGTGACCGTGGACTTCCCTGACGAGCACGGGCGCGAAAGCCAAGCCCTTGAAAAACTGCGTTCGGATTGGCCCAACTACTGTGAGGGCGTGCCGCTTCGCGCCATCCGGAGTCCCTACCGTAAGGTGGTGGAGCCCATTCTGGATGAGATTGACCGCATGCGCCGGGCGGAGCCCGAGTACATCCTGACGGTGATCATTCCTGAATACGTCACCCGAAACTGGTGGGAGAACTTCCTCCACAACCAGACGGCCTTGCGCATCAAGGGCTCTCTGCTGCTCAAGCCCAAAGTCGTCGTGATCTCGGTGCCCTACCACCTGGATCCAGTGCTGGATTAGGAAAAGCGTGAGAGTGGTTTCAACAAAATCTCCTGCCCCGTGAGCAACTCTGCGAGGGTGCGGTGATTCGGCGTCAGCACCATGCAGAGGAAGGACAGTGGGAACGCGAAAACCGAAAGTAGGTGGAATAACGAGAAGGCCAGACGGCGCTCGGGTTGCTCTGAGGCCAGCAGCAAACCCATGGGCGCCATGAAGAGAGACTGGCCCGTCAAGACCATCGGGATCAGCAGCATCGCCCAGGACAGGGCCAGATGCAATCCCACCAGATAAGGCCAAAATTCCCCATAGGATCGGGACATCGACGCACCGATTTGCCAGCTCACTACCAGGGCAAGAAGACCATTGAGAAGCCCCAGTGTCGCGGCCTCGCTGAGCTCGAGTTTCACCAGGGACCAGAAGCTTGAATCCGTGACTTCTGCGCCGTTCTCGAGGGTCTCGGATGGGGGAAGACGCAGCGCGTGCATTCTGGAGGCCGGAGCGAGCGGGGGTTCCGCCATGGCGATAGGGGACACTCGGCCTAGAGCCGGTGACACGATCCCTTGGAGTGGTGCCGCAGGAGCGGTCACTACGGGGCCTGAGCTGTTCGGTGAAAAGACCGAGGCTTGGAACAGCAAAGGGCGGGGCAGGGCGCGCCCTCCTAAGGCCAAACCGCACACGGGACACTCCACTCCCAGGGGTGAGAGGCGGTGTCCACAGCTTGGGCAGGTCTTGCGGGGGAGGGTCGGGGGCATGGGCTGATGGCTATCCGAGAAAAGCGATCCAGCCTGGGCGTTCAGTCTTGGGCTGGTTGGGGATCTTTTCCAGAAGTTTAAGGCGTCCCTGCCAGGCCCGGTCCCCAGGATTGAGCGCTCGGCCTTTCCGAAGGACATCCCGGGCGTCACCCCAACGCTCCTTGGAAGCCATGAGTTGGGCAAGCACGAGGTAGAGCCGCGAAGCCCGCTGGATCAGGTCGCTGTCATCGGGCTTGGATCGCAAGAGCGCATCGACGTCCCGCTCGGCGGATTCCAGATCTCCCTGTTGAACGTGCTTCTGGTAGTCCGCGAGGGTGGTGGGCTTCAAACTGCCTTCTGTCAGGGCCGCCTTGGCCCGATCCACCAATTGAGACGCGGCCACATCGCCGGGGTTGAGGCGGAGCAGTTCTTTGGCGCGGTGATAGGACCGCACGGGATCATCGCCGATGGCCTGTTGCGCCTCGGACCGAATGCCCTCCGGAGTTTCGGCGAGGTTGGGGGGCTCATTGCCCCGGGAAACTTGGGCCAATGCCGAATCAGAAAAACCAGCTCTGGCCGAGGCCAGTTTCGAGTCCAACTGATGTTGATGGAAAAACATGCCGCCACCCGCGATGAGAAGAAACCCGGCCAGCATTCCCCCCCACACAGCGGGGGATTTCAGCCATGGATAATCCCGGGTCATGTCCGTCACGGGCCGCGGAAGGGCAGGACCACTTCGGACCGCCTGGCCAGGCGAGGTGACCGAAGCTGGTGGGGTGACCGCCGGGGCATCCTGCGAAACTCCGGAGGCACTACCTTCAGCTTCAGCTTCCGTCGCCTGCTCGGCCAGAAGGGCCTTCACTTGTTCAAACCCCCTCAGCGCCCGGGGGTGGGTGGAATCATGGACCAGCACGAATTCGAAATCGAAGGAGGCTTGCTCGAGCCTTTTCAGACGCATGAGCCGCTCACCTTGGCGGCATTTTTCTTCAAGAGCATCCGCGCTTAAAGGTTTTCCTTTGATGATGACGGGATGTCCGCTGGAGGAGCGCCCATCTTGGAGAACCGCGAAAGCGCTGGTGTCCCGCTGAGCCATGGAGAGGTAGGCCTTGGCATCCTCATTGTCCGGATCGAGGGCCAGCATTTCCCGCCATCGGCCCATGGCGCCGTCGGTATCTCCCTGGTCGTAACGGTTCAAACCTTCTTGCAACAGCGAGAAAAGGCGGCCTTCGAAAATGTCTTCGCCCGTGTCCTCATGGGCCAGTTCCTGGACTTCGGGTTTGGATTGGGTCGAAGGGCTAGGTGTGGGGCCGGCGGGGCTGGTGGCAAGGCGGGCCAACTCTTGGCGCGCGCTGGCCACATATTCCAGAGCGAGCCGGTGATCGGGTTCAACCTGAAGAACTTGTTCCCATCGGGCGACCGCAGCCTCGACCTCACCCATATCGTAGAGAGTGCATCCTTGCCGGATGAGTTGTTCCAGGTCCACATCGTCCACGGAGCTTGGCGTTGGTAGGACGGGCTCTTCCTGAGGGCCAGGGGCAGGAGCCGCGATGGGTGCCGGAGGGGGTGGGGGCGGGGCCGGGGCTGGAACGGGGGTTGGGACCGGAACCGGGGCAGCCAAGCTCGTGAGAGGGCCCGACGTGGGGATGGATTCGAGCTCAAGCGGAGCCTGGTTTTGGGGAGCCAAGACGACGGGATCTCCCGCCTTTTGGCGCTCATCGAGCCAATGCTTGACGTGGATCAGACAGGCCCGGGCCCCGGCATGGGTGGGATCTTTCCGGAGGACGGCCTGCCAGATCTGTCCAGCGGCCATGACCTCTCCGGCCTGGAAAAGGTCTTGGGCGCGTTGAAGGTGGGCGGCAAAAGGATCCGGAGTGTCGGGCATGGCCTATTCGATAGAAAACTGATCTTCGGGTCGGATGAGCAGCATGAAAGTGCTCTTGCCGCAGGTGAATTCCTGGCGATCAATGATTTGGAGGGTGCCTTGAATGGATTGCCCATCAACGAACGTGCCATTCGTGCTTTGCAGGTCCGTTAACCAGGCGGTCCCATCGAAGTGGATGTCCAGAGCTGCGTGCTGGCGGGAAGTCTCCGGATCATGGGTGATGATGTCGCCTTGGTCGCGGCCGATGACGAGGCTGGGCCGGTCAATGACGCGCACCGTCGATGCCAGGGGTCCCGTGAGGAAGGCCAAGCTAAAGCGCACGCCTTTGGGCATGACCCCGGAATTGACGCCTTCGAGCATGGCCTGGCGGTCCCGCCGGGCGGTGGAATGGGCCGTGGAGGAGGGTGAAAGGGAAGGCGATGGAGGAGGAGGTGCTGGCGGCATTTCTTCCTGAGGAAGGGTTCGGTAGGAAGCGGGTTTTGCTGCCGGCTCCAGGGACAAATCGAAGGGATCCACGGGAACCGGCACGAAAGCCTGAGTCTTCTGGATGATGGGATTCACCGCGGGTGCTGCGGCTGGCGCTGAAACATCGGGGAAGATGTCTTGATCGAAAAGGCCGTCGGAATCTGTGTCCGAGGATCCCCGGATCGGATTGAAGACTTCGAACACATGACTGCACTTCGGGCATCGGAAGCGCTTGCTCACCGCTCCCTGGAAACGGGTCTCGTCGTACTGAAAGCGTGCCGAGCAGGATGGACAAACCACGATCATGGATTTCCTCTGATTCAGATTCCCCAGTTTAGGGGCCGTTGCGGAATAAGCAGTACTTTTCTGATTATTCCGTTACGGCCCCTTATGTCGGCCGAAGGCCGACGCGGTGGATGCTGCCCCCAACAGAATCGAAGGCGTTACGGCCCC
>JANXXC010000293.1 GCA_025350765.1 Holophagaceae bacterium
CGCACCGAGAAGGACAGCGTGGCCTTCGATGTGGCCAGGGAGCTGGGTATCCCCACGGTCCAACGCAAGGTCTTCCTGGATGACGACAAGGATTTCGCCGCCATGGAAAAGCAGTGGGAACGGGCGCTGGCGCTGGCGAAAAAAGATGGCGAGGTGCTGATCATCGGCCACATCTATCCCGAGACCGTTGAAGCCCTGGAGAAGCTTATTCCCCGCGCCAAAGGGGAAGTGAGGTTCGTCAAGGCCGGCGAACTGGTGCGATAAGTCCGGGTATGGAATTGCCAAAGGCCTACTCAGGCCTAGATTATGTAAATAAATGGATAGGAAAAAATAAACTCGCACCCTCGAACTTGGCGCGGCATACTTCAGGCACTCTTACCTGGATACCCCATCATGTTGCCCGAGAAGAATCTCCTGATTTCTCAGCCGTCCGATGTGATGGCGGGGCGGGATGTCAGCGCCTTTGAAGATCCCCCGACGGGGGCCTACGGCAGCAGCGATTCGGATCCCACGGCGGAAGGACTCTTTTCAGCGGGACCCGTCAGCGGCGTCCATTCCAATCCCCCGCTCTTTGAAGAAGGCCGTATCGTGGCGGGGCGCTATCGCATTCTAAAATTCCTGGCCCGGGGTGGCATGGGCGAGGTCTACGAAGCCATGGATCTGGACCTGGGGGAATTGATCGCCCTAAAATCCATCGGCAGCGATCAGGTTCACAGCGACGACGCGATCCAGAGGTTCAAGCGGGAGCTGAGCCTGGCCCGAAAAGTCACGCATCCGAACGTCTGTAGGACCTACGATCTCGTCCATCATCACCAGCCTGATGGAACCCGGGTCGCCTGTCTCAGCATGGAGTTGCTGACGGGCGAATCCCTTGCGCGGCGCCTGCGTCATGGTGGGCGCATGGACTCAAGCATGGCTTTGAGTCTCGCCCAGCAGATGGCCGCGGCCTTGGAGGCGGCCCATGCGGTGGGCGTCATTCATCGAGACCTGAAACCCAGCAATGTGATGTTGGTGAAGATCCCCAGCGGGGAAGGGAGCATGAGGGCGGTCATCACGGATTTCGGGTTGGCCTTTTCCCAGGAGTACCTGGACCGCTCCATTCCAAGCGCGCCGGGCACCTTCCAAGGAACACTTGCCTACATGAGCCCGGAGCAGGTAGAAGGTGGACCCATCACACCCCGCAGCGACATCTATTCCCTGGGCCTCGTGATCTTTGAAATGCTCACCGGGGAAGTGCCGTTCAGGGCTGGCAATCCCGTGAGCGCCGCGACCCGGCGGCTGAAGGAAGCGGCGCCCTCACCGCGAGCCTACGTCGATGATTTGGAACCCTGGTGGGAGAAAGTTCTGGCCCGGAGCTTGGCCCGCAACCCCGAGGATCGGTATTCCTCGGCCAAGGAATTTCTGGAGGCCCTGGACCCGGATCCACCGGCGATCCTTCGTTCCCCCCGGCACAAGGGTCGAACCTTGGCGGTGGCGAGTGCTGCGGCCCTGCTATTGGGTGGGGGCGGCATGGTGGCTTGGCGCTCCGCCAATGGCGCGGCACCGTTCAACGGCTTCTTCTCCCGCTCCTCCTTGAGGCCCTCCATCGCGGTTCTCGGGCTCGAGAATCTGAGCCAGGATCCAAAAATCGCCTGGCGGGGAAGGGCCCTCGCCGAGATGCTCGGCACCGAGCTTTCCCTCGACGAAAAAGTCCGGCTGATCCCTGGTCCTGAGGTGGCCCGCATGTGCGCGGACCTGCGCCTGCCGGGCAGTCCCGAACTTTCCCGGCCGGTCTTGCAGCGCATCCGCCAAAATCTGGGCAGCGATCTGCTGATCTCGGGTTCTTACGTGAACGCCGGGACTGACGGCGCCTTCCGTGTGGATCTGAAACTGCTCGACGCTAGAACCGGGGAGGTACTCAGCACCGTTCGTGAACAAGGCAGCGATCAGGAAATTTTGGGCATAGTCCACCGCGCGGGGCAAAAGATGCGGGGCCGCCTGGGATTTGGCGAAGAGCCCGCGGAAGCCGTGGGAATGATGGTGGCCTCCTATCCCCTCAACACCGAAGCCATGCGGAACTTCAGCGAGGCGCTCGACCGCCTGCGAAAATTCGATGCGCTCGGCGCGAAAGAGCTGCTGGAAAAAGCCCTAGCCGCTCAACCGCGCTTCGCCTTGGCCCACGCCGCCCTGTCCGAAGCCTGGACCCAGCTAGGCTCCGACGCCAAAGCCAAGGACGAAGCCAAGCTCGCCATGGATCAATCCGCGGGCCTGAGCCGTGAGGACCGCCTTCGAACGGAAGTCCAAGGGGCTCTCGCGGACCACCAGTGGGATAAAGCCATCGCGGCCTACCAGGCCCTGTATGGATTCTTCCCCGACAACCTGGACTATGGGCTGGGGCTGGCCCGAGCGCAACGGATGGGCTCTAAATTCCGGGATGCAGAAGCCACGCTCCAAGGCCTCCTCCAGATGCCCAAACCCATCGGTGACGATCCTCGCATTGATCTAGAGCGAGCAAGTCTCGCGTACTACCAGGGCGACATCTATACTCAGGAGGATTCCGGTAAGAAGGCAGTCCAACAGTCCCTGGCCTTATCCGTTCAGGCCAGAGCCAAGGCTGAGCTTCGAGGCGCGAAGGTGCTTGGGGTGTTGGCCCGTTCCAGCGAGGCTTCGGCCCTGAAATCCGCGGGTGATCTGCAGGGCGCGAGTTCGCAAATTGTGAAGGCCCTGGCCGAAGTCTCCGAGCTTGGACAGCCCCTTCTCGATGCGAGGCTCCACAAACAATTGGGATGGCTTGGGGTGGACCGGGGGGACTATCCCACCGCGCGCAAGGAATTCCAGAGATCCATGGAGATTTCGCGAAGGTGCGGGCAGGGCATTGAAGAGGTTTCGGCTATCACCGGCATGGCAGCGGTCCTTTTCGATGAAGGCGACCTCGAGGGCGCCCAGCGCCTTTCCGCGGATGCCATCGAGCGGAGCCGGGCCTTGGGAAATCAACTCGGCGCGGCCATGGCCAGGGACAATTCCGCCAGCTGGTTCCTAAGCGGAGGGCAACTCCAGTCCGCGAAACAGGGCATTGAGGAGGTGCAGTCCTGGGCCAAAACCAGCGGGAATCCGACTTGGGAAACCCTAAGCCGAACGCTCAAGGGCCAATTGGCCTGGGCCGAAGGGCATCCCGTCGAGGCTAAGTCCCTACTGGTGGATTCGGTGGCGAAATGGGATGAACTCGGCGACCGCCTTTTGGGGCCCTTCGCGCTGGTGCTGTTGGGGCGCGTCCTCCACGATATGGGAGACGAGGCCGGAGCCAGGTGCCGATTCAATGAGGCGCTCGAGATCCAGAACCGCAGTGGCGCGAAATTCCAAGTCGCCTCGACCTGTCTTGAATTGGGCCGTTTCGAACTGGAAGTGGGTCGGCTTGGGGAGGCCCAAGCAAAAACCCAGCGTGCCCTGGCGATCTTTGAGTCCCTCGGATTGAAGGAGGGCAAGGCCCGTGCACAAATCCTTCTCTCCCGGGTCATCCTGGCCCAAGGCCATGTCGTGGAAGCCCGCCAGGTCTTTCCGGCGGACTATCAGGGGCAGTCTTTGGATTGGCGCATTGCCGCCAACCTCCAGCGGGCTCGGCTGGAACCCAATGATCGGAAGGCGATGGAATCCCTCCGGAAGTCTTCGGCTCTAGCCCAGAAGTCGGGCTATGCCCCACTCTTTCTGGAAACTCGATTGGTTGTGGCGGACCTGACCCCCTCGGCCGCTGGCCGGGACGCGGCCCTG
Organism: Holophagaceae bacterium; assembly: GCA_025350765.1. Lineage (GTDB taxonomy): Bacteria > Acidobacteriota > Holophagae > Holophagales > Holophagaceae > JANXPB01. Next base: position 3,745 of record JANXXC010000293.1, read on the forward strand.
AAGATCGTGGGAGAGGAAGCTCATTCAACTGGCTACCACGGGTTCGCGAAACAGGCCGAACTATTGAAGATATCTTCCGCCGCGCCCCCGAAGTGAGTAGGGTGACTGTATCCCATCCCACCCTTTCACCGGAGAGCCTGTGAACAGCGCATCGTTGTTGCCCAACCTGAGTGTGGACCTGGTGGCGGCCGCGCGCCGCGGCCCG
>JANXXC010000012.1 GCA_025350765.1 Holophagaceae bacterium
CCGAGGACGCTTGGCTTTCAGCGCACCGAATTTGAAGGGAAGCGCCTTCGATTATGCGGACCCAAATTCCTATGCGCGCATAGGATCCGAAATTCCGTGCGACGTGCTTTTCTGTGCGCTTGGAACCACCATCAAGACAGCCGGCTCAGCAGATGCCTTTGCGGCCGTGGACCGGGATTTTCCCTTGGCACTTTTTCAGCGACTAAAGGATCTGAAATCCAAACCCATTGTAGGAGTCGTCTCCTCCATCGGCGCCGATAGACCTTCAAACTTCTACCTGAAAGTAAATAAGGAAATGGAAGACGGATTGAGGGCCACGGCGCTTCCTCACGTCATCGCGCGACCTTCTTTCTTGTTGGGTGAACGCGCTGAAGTCCGATTCGTCGAAAGACTCGGCATCGCGCTTCTGGGCAAGCCCATGAGCTGGCTCAAAAGCGCGTTCCCAAAATCCGAAGGCCTGGCCCGCTTCGCACCCATTGAAGCCGAATGCGTGGCGGAGGCCCTTATCCGGACCTGCCTGGATGGGACGCCGCCTCCATCAGGCCTTATCATCGAAGGGCTGGCTCTGCACGGGGGAACATGATGCGTTGGGATTGGTTGGCCTATGGAGTCCTCGCGGCCGCGGGTCTGTTCTCCGCGAGTCTCGCCTACCGCGGCGTCCTGTCCCGTAAACAGGCGCCGGAGCTGGGCCTCATCGCCGGGCGTTTGCGCCCCTGCGGCGCCAAGCCTAACGCCGTCTGCAGCCAAGATCCCAGCTCCGGCCATGCCATCGAGCCATTGGCCTTCCTAGGCAGCCAGGATGAAGGTATCGCAAAGCTGAAAGAGATTCTGCAGGCCCATCCCCGCACGCGCATCATCGTCGAAGGCGATGCTTACCTTCACGCTGAATGCAAAAGCGCCCTTTTTGGATTCGTGGACGACGTGGAATTTCTCGTAGATGAAAACGCCCATCTCATCCACGTCCGCAGCGCCAGCCGCCAGGGCTATTCCGACATGGGCGTGAACCGCAAGAGGGTGGAATCTTTCCGGGCGGCCTTCCAGCGCAGATGAATTACATAGTTATCGGCTTTACTCAGCCGAAATCTCACCCACCATCAAAAAGCGGGGACACGGAGAACGTGGAAAAAAGCCGGAGGACTCGGAAGGGGCCATACGGTGGTCTTCCGTGAGATTTACGGGCCTTCTGTGTTCAGCTTTTTTGGGTTGAGAGAGGCCGATGATCAGGATGAATTTTCGAGGAAAAATTTTCCTCAGTTTTCCCGCTGCCCCGTCCGCACCAGTAGCTCGCGGATCATGTGCTCCAGGCCTCGCTCCAAGGCCTGTTTCACGGCGTCCTGCTGGTCGTAGGGCAGGCCGGGGAGGGCGTCCGCCTGAAGCAAGGCCAGGGCCTCCAGCCGCGACAGGATTCGATGGTCCACGGGAACTTGTACATTGACCATCCCCACCTCCATCCAGACTCACCGTTAGCCATCATCATGCTTACGTCACAGTGCCGCCAGGGCTTAGGTAAGTTCCCAGGTAAGCCGTTGCGACAAAATAGCTTGGTCATTCGAATGGCGGCCCGACATAAGGGGTAGTGGCAAAACAACCTTTACTGCACAGGTTGTTTTGGCACGGCCCCTAAACGGATGAAAGCCTTATCTTGCCCAACTCAAACTGTCGCGTTTCGCGGCATAGTGGGCACCGAGGCCCCGTTCCAAGGCCTCATCGCAAAGCTGCAGCGCGCCCTCGAAATCCCCCAACTCGGATCGCGCCGCGATGCCCCGTTCAAAAAGGCTCATGGTGGGCAGGGATTTTTTCAGCTCGGCGCCCAGATCAAGTTCGGCCGCCGCGATATTCTTCAAAGCCCCCTGCACTGCAAGCTCGCAGCCCTCCCAGTCACCCAGTTGCGCTTTGCATTCCGCCAAGAGATCGAAGGCGAAGCACTTCACCGCGTTGGGCATGGAGTGCTGCCCCGCGAAGGTGCGCTCCAGGAATTTCAACGTCGCCTCGGGCCCGATGATGGCGGCCTCACGGTAACTGGCCCGCAGATCCGCGAGGACCTCAGGCATGGATTTCTTGGTGGGTTCGATGCGACGGGCCATGGTTGCTCAGGGGTGAGGGTTGAGGTGAGAGGTACGGGGAAGCAGCACGCGCGAGGATCGTAACGTCCTCAAACCTCGCACCTCAGACCTCGAACCTGAATCATTCATATTCAATCGTTGCCGGTGGCTTGGAGGTGATGTCGAAGACCACGCGGTTGATGCCTTTGACTTCGCGTACGATGCGCTGGGCGATACGATCCAGCAGGTCGTGGGGTAGCCGCGCCCAATCGGCGGTCATGAAATCTTCGGAGGTGACCGCCCGCAGGGCACACATGAATTCAAAGGTGCGCTCATCGCCCATGATGCCCACGGTCTGCACCGGCAGCAGCACCGCGAAGGCTTGGCTGGTCTTCGCGTACCAGCCACTGGCGCGCAGCTCTTCGAGAAAAATCGCGTCGGCATTTTGCAGAATGCTCACGCGCTCAACCGTGATAGCGCCGGGCAGCCTTACCGCGAGACCGGGGCCTGGAAAGGGATGACGCTGATTCATTTCTGCAGGCAGCCCCAGCGCAAGCCCTGCTTTACGCACCTCGTCCTTGAACAGTTCACGGATGGGCTCCACCAGTTTCAACTTCATGCGATCCGGCAGGCCGCCCACATTGTGATGGCTCTTCACCAGCACCGCGCCGCCGATGCCGCTGCTCTCAATAACGTCCGGATAGGTGGTGCCTTGCCCCAGGAAATCCGCATTCACTTTTCCGGCTTCGCGATCAAAGACATCAATAAAAGTGGCGCCGATGATCTTGCGCTTTTGCTCCGGGTCCGTGATGCCTTCCAGTTTGGTTAGGAATTCTTCCGAAGCATCCACCCACACCACGCTCAAATCGAAGGGCGCGAAAAAGCCCTGCACCTGTTTCATCTCGTCCTTGCGCATGAGGCCGTGATCCACGAACACACAGGTGAGCTGTTTGCCGATGGCCTTGTGCAGCAGCAGCGCCGCGACGCTGGAATCCACGCCCCCGCTGAGACCCAGCACCACCCGGCCCAAGCCCACCTGGGCCTGGATCTGGGCGACTTTTTCTTCGATGAAGTGGCCCGCATCCCAATCCAATTTCATCTCGCAATGACGCAGGAAATTCATCAATAGCGCAGAACCATTTTCGGTGTGGGTGACTTCCGCATGGAACTGGATGCCGTAGCGCCGCAAAGATTTATTCTCCATGGCCGCCACCGGAACACCCTCGGTGCGGGCGGTGACCACATACCCTTCCGGCGCCTTCTCTACATGGTCCCCATGGCTCATCCACACCACCTGGGACTCGCTCATCCCCGCGAACAACAGGCTCGATGGATCGCACTGGATGGTGGCCTTGCCATACTCCCGTTGGGCGGAGCGATGCAGCTCGCCACCGAAATCCCGGGCCATGAGCTGCTGGCCATAACAAACGCCGAGAACCGGAACCCCCAGCTCGAAAATCTTAGGGTCGATTCCTGGTGCGCCTTCTTCCAAAACGGAGTTCGGCCCCCCGCTGAGGATCACGCCGCGCAGATCCGCGCCACCAATTTCTTCCGCCGTGGCCGAAGGCGGATACACCAACCCAAAAGCCCCCAATTCCCTTAAGCGCCGCGTGATGAGCCGGGTGTACTGGCTGCCGAAATCAAGAATGGCGATGCGCTCGTGGTGCATGTCGAACTCCGAGGATAAAGATCAAAGGGCACGGACATCCTCAAATGAATCGAATCACTGCCACTGGCTGAAGTCCGCCACGCGCATGAACGCTTTGCGGAGACGATGCAACAGCGAAAGGCGGGCGGCGCGGAGATCGGCGTCCTCGCACTTCACCATGACGGCGTTGAAAAATGCTTCGAGGGGTTGGGCGAGTTCGGCCAGCAGCGCGAGCAGGGCCGCGTAGTCGTTGGTGGTTTCAAGCTTCCCGAGTTGCGCAGCCAGTACGGTTTCCTCAGCCTGTTGGAGGAGTGACGCGCTGAAGGCATCGCTGGGCGTTTCGTCTTTCAAGATGTTGCCGATGCGCTTGGCGCTTTGGGCCAGGGACTCGAAGCGCGGGTCATCCGCGAATTTCGCCAGCGCTTCGCAGCGCGCCTTCAAATCCATCAGGTTGTTCCAACCGATGGGCAGGGCCGCGCGGCGCACGGAGCCCGCGTATCCGGCCAATTCCAATTGATAGGCCACACGATCCCGGAAAAATGATTCGAAGGCCTGCAGGGTCTCGTCCTGGGGCTTGGTGGCTTTTGCGCCTACCACCTCCACGGCCTGAAAGCAGATGGCTTTAAAATGGTCGCCCCAGCCCTGCTCCCACAGGATGCGCACCACGCCTTGACCTGCGCGGCGCAGGGCCAACGGGTCTTTGGAGCCACTGGGGATAATACCCACGGAGAAACAGCCTACCACGGTGTCCAGCTTGTCCGCGAGGGAAAGTAAGCAGCCTTCGGCTGTAGACGGAATGCCATCCTCGGCGCCTACGGGTCGGTAGTGTTCCTTCACGGCCTTCCACACTGATTCCGGCGCACCCTCTTGCCTCAAATACTCGCCGCCCATGATGCCTTGCAGCTCGGGGAATTCGCCCACCATGAGGGTTCGCAGATCGCATTTAGCCAAGTGCGCGGCTTCACGCGCATGGTTCACATCAAGCTCGATTTTCGCAGCAATCGAAGCGGAAAGCTCCATTACCCGGAAGGTCTTCTCGTAGTAACTGCCGAGATCACGCTGGAAAGTGAGGGCCTGAAGTTTATCCAGACGGGTGACAAGTTTTGTCTTTCGGTCTTCCGCATAAAAAAATCGCGCGTCGTAAAGCCGCGCCTTCAGCACCCACTCATTGCCCGCCTTCACAAAACCCGCGGGATCGTCCATGCGGTTGGCGGCGGTCAGGAAGAAAGGGAGAAGACGATCGCCCTTTTCGTTTTTGATGCAGAAGGCTTTCTGGTGCTCCTTGAGCGAAGTCACCAGAACTTCTTCCGGCAATTCCAAGAAGTCCTTGGGGAACTCACCCCGCACGATCTTCGGAAATTCCACGATCTCGGCGAGCGTGTTGAGCAATTCCTCATCCATCACCACACGGCCCTCCACTTCCTTTGCGAGCGCTTCCAACTGAGCGGCCAGGCTTTGTCGCCGGGCATCAAAGGACACCACCACGCCCGCTTTTTCAAGAGCCACTTCATAGTCTTCGGGACGCTGCACCACAATCGCGTTGGGATTTTCCATGTGATGCAGGCGATGACCCCAGGTGGTGTTGGAACTGCGAACCGAGTCCACCGTGAAATCCACGACTTCCTCGCCAAAGAGGCAAAGGACGTTGCGGATGGGCCGCACGAATTCAAACTCCGAATGGCCCCAACGCATGGCCTTGGGCACGTGGAGAGACGCAATGAGCTTGGGCATGGCCTCCGCCAACAGCTCGACGGTAGGGCGCCCCTTCTTGGTGATCGTCACAATAGCGCAAGGCTCCTTCTTCCCCGCCGGCTGCTCGAAACGAACGGCGCCGAAATCCACGCCCCACTTTTCAGCGAACTTCAGGCCCTGGATCGTGGGCTGACCGTCCTCGCCCACGCACATGCGCTGCGGGGGACCGATCTGGGTTTCGATTTGATCTGGCTGATGTTCCGGAAATCCAGTAACCGCCCAGGTCAACTTCCTGGGGCTATAGCGGATTAGTCCGCGCAAGAGAGGAGAAACCTCTTTCCCTTGCGCTTCGTTGGAATAGTCCTCGTCCACCATTGCTTGAATAGAGGCGTAACAGAGCTCTTCGGGGTGGACAATGTAGTCCCAAAGAACGCCTCTTTCGAACCATTCTTGGGTGTAGCTCTCGAAAAGCTGGGCGCCATTGTTCTCGATCTCCCATAGAAACCGCGCCGGGATCTCCTCGCAATGTAGTTCCAGCAAGAAGGTGCGGGTCTCGCTCATGCGGACA
>JANXXC010000032.1 GCA_025350765.1 Holophagaceae bacterium
CCCCTCATGGACGGGCCTCCCGCGCGACTTTCACCGCGCGCGTCGCGGCATGTGCGACCGAATCCACGATCTTCACGTAGCCTGTGCAGCGGCACAGATTTCCTGCCAGGCCATCGCGGATCTGCGCCTCATCCGGTTGCGGGCAGCGCCGGAGCAGATCCACGGCGGCCATGATCATGCCCGGCGTGCAGATGCCACACTGGGCGCCGCCACACTGCATGAAGGACTCCTGAACCACATGGAGCTGATCGCCGGTGGCGACGCCTTCGATGGTCCTTATTTCCGCGCCTTGCGCTTGCATCGCAGGTACCAAACAACTGTTCACGAGCTTGCCATTGAGCAAGATCGAACAGGCCCCGCATTCGCCTTCGCCGCAGCCCTCCTTGGTGCCCGTGAGTTCCAACTCTTCACGGATTACGTCCAGCAGCCGGGCCATGGGCCAGGCTTCGACCGAGCGAGCCTCACCGTTCATTTGAAGCGATAATTTCATTTTTTCAGGCATTGGAGGACTCCAGTGTCTCCATGAGCAGCTCCGGAGTCAGGGGGATTTCGCAGGCCGCCGTGGTACCCAGGGCATCCTGAACCGCATTAAGCAGGGCCGGGGCCGGACCATCCATGGGCAATTCGCCGATGCCCTTGGCGCCGCCGGGTCCCAGGGCGTAAGGATTCTCTTCGAAGAAGACCCGAATGCGCGGCAGATCGGCGCTGGTGGCCATGATGTAATTCGTCATTTGGCCGTTGGCCATTCGTCCCTTGTCCCAAACCACGTGCTCGGACAGTCCATAGCCGATGCCCTGCGCCACGCCACCCTCGATCTGGCCTTCAGCCATAGTGGGATTGAGCACTCGCCCCACTTCCTGCAGTGCGACGAAGTCCTCAACCTTCACTTCAAAGGTACGGGTATCCACGCTGACCTCCGCCGCGTAGCAGGCCCAGGCAAAGGTTGTGTAGGCATCGCCTTGGTAGAGCTTATCGTCCCAGAGGATGTGCGGCGGGGTGCTGTATTGAGAATACGCCTTTAAACGACCGAATTTCTCGATGTAATTCTTCACTGCTTGCGAAAATGTTTCACCATCGTAGGACTCCACTAGCAGGCCCGATTGCACAAGGGTCTGGCGGAGTCCGAGGGCGGCTTCTTGCACCAGCTTGCCCACCACCATGCAGGTGCGGGAAGCCACCGTCGGGCCACTGTTGGGAACGATTGAAGTATCCGGTTGAGCCACTTCCACGCATTCCATCGGAACCTTCAAGGCCTCTGCCACCACCTGGCTGAACATGGTGTTGGTGCCCTGCCCGATCTCCGTGGAGGCTGCCAGGACGTAGATTTTGCCATCGGCGCGGCCTTCGACTCCAGCCACGGATGCCAAGTAAGATTCACCCGAGCCCGTGAAACCACAGCCATGCATGAAGGTCGCGAAACCTACCCCTTTTTTGATAGGATTTGACGTCGCATTGTGGGCTCTATAACTCTTTTTTTTGGCCTCGTAACCCAATTTTTCTAGAGCCCGATCCATGATCCCCGGCAGATCGAGGATCTCTTTGATGATCTGGCCCGTGGCGGTGGCATCGCCCATTTGCAGGAGGTTGCGCTTTCGCAGCGTGACGGGGTCTATTCCCATGTGAGCGGCGGCTACGTCCATGTGGCGCTCAATCGCAAACAGGCTTTGAGGCGCGCCGAAACCGCGGAAGGCGCCGTGGGGTGGCGTATTGGTGGCCACCGCCCGGCCGCGAATGCGCGTGTTGGGGCAGCGGTAGGGACCCCCGGCGTGGATGGCGCCGCGACTCAGTACCACGGGTGTCAGCGTCACATAGGCCCCGCCATCCACGGCGAAATCCATGTCCAGGGCTAACAGATGTCCTTCGGCGTCAAAGGCGCTGCGGATGCGGGTGCGGGAAGGATGGCGCTTGGTGGTGGCGACCATGTCCTCCTCCCGGTCGTAGACGATCTTCACCGGTCGTCCGCCCGCCTTCCAGGACAACAGGGCCGCGTGTCCAGCGATAAGCGAAGGGTAGTCCTCCTTGCCGCCGAAGCCGCCCCCCGTTTCCATTTGGATGATACGAATCTTGTCATCGCTCATGTTAAAGAGTGATTTCAAGGCTTTGTGGACGTAGTACGGGCATTGAAGTGATCCCCAGACCGTGACGCCCTCTCCATCGGCCACGGCGATGGCGCCGTTGGGTTCGATGTAAAGCTGCTCCTGGGCCCCCGTCCGGTAAAGGCCTTCCACGATATGGGCGGCCTCTTTCCACACGGAATCCACGTCCCCTTTTTCAATGAGCAAGTCTTTGAAAAGATTGTCTTGGCCCCAAATCACTTCTTTGCAAGCCAGTGATTCCTCCAGGTCGAAGAGGGGCGGCAGCGGCTCAATGACCAAGTGGACTGCGGCGCGGGCCCTCTCTAAAAGGAATCGATCTTCGTGCGCCAAAAGCACCACGGGTTCTTCAGGGTGGTTGATACGGTCGAGCGCCAAAAAGGGCTGGTCGTGCTCAATGAGTGCCACCTGCAGATCGCCGGGGACGTCCTTGGCGGTGACCATGACGAATTCATCCCAAGGAATGCCTTCGCCAAATTCGATGCCCTTGAGAAGGCCCCGCGCCACCTGGGAGCGAACCGTCACGCCGTAGAGCATTCCCTCCATGCGCACATCGTCAGTGTAGTGGGCCGCGCCCGTGACTTTGCCCCGGCCTTCTTTGCGAAGTCTCGAATGACCGATATGAAGTGATTGGCTCATGCCCATCCTGAAAGTCTTGAAAAGCTAACAGGGACGCGCATTTGCCGCAATGGCTCCAAACGGCATAAGGGGCCTTAACGCCTTCGAATTTGTTTGGAGAATCATCCATCGCGTCGGCCATTGGCCGACATAAGGGGCCGAAACAGAATGCGCAGAAAAGCACTGCTCATTCCGCAACGGCCCCTAATCAGCGCCTTGGTTCCACCACGATGGCGGGCTCCGGCGTGGGACAGCCGAACACACACAGGCCACAGCCCGTGCAGAATTCATCCATGACTTCTGGATGGGGAATACCGCCATCTTCAGTATCAAGAATTCGGATCGCCACACCCGGGTATGGACAGCGATCCACGCAGGTGCGGCAGGCCTGAGCGCTGTGATCTTCTCGCTCGAAGGTCAGGCATAGGCTCGCTTTGATTTTCGCGGTGCCCATCTGCACCGCGCGTGGGCCGTCCAATTCTTCGCCGCTTTTTAGCGTGCGCTTGGGCCAAACCAAGGCTTGAGCCTCCTCGGGACAAGCTTTGATGCAGGGCAGATCGGTGCAGAGAAAACAGGGCATGGAGCGCGGGTCGATGTAGGGCGCGTTGAGGCCTAGCCCCATGCCAGGGCCACCCTTCAGAATCGCATCTTGGGGACAGGCTGGGATGCAGTCCCCGCAACGCGTGCAAGCCGTGAGGAAGGCGAATTCATCCAGGGCTCCGGGGGGGCGAAGGGCGATGGGGCTGGCTTTGATGAGGGCCTCCTCCACCTGCTCTGCGACGAAGCCCGCCATGAGGGTTCCCAGCGACTTGAAAAAGTCGCCGCGTCCTTGAGGTTGATCTAGTTTTTTGGCCATTAGGTTGGGTCGAAATCAAAGTCCAAGCAGCCGCAGCGTCGGCCGCAGGACACCCCACAGGATGGGGTCGAAGCCGAGGATCAGCATCCCCTGCTTTTCGCCTTCGGCAAGGCTCAGGTGGGCCAGGGAATCGGAGCTGACGGCCACTTCCCGGCTGGTGGGTGGGTGCCCCACCCAGCTCAC
>JANXXC010000037.1 GCA_025350765.1 Holophagaceae bacterium
GTGGTGCGCTGCTTCGAGGATGGCGACATCACCCACGTGGAAGGCAGCGTCAATCCCGAGCGCGATCTCGGCATCATCGAAACGGAATTGATGCTCAAGGATCTCGATGGCGTTGAAAAAGGACTGGACCGCAGCCGCAAACTGGCGAAATCCGGCACCAACAAGGAGGCCACGCAACTGGTAGCAATTCTTGAAAAAGTCTATGTCGCGCTCAACGATGGCAAGTGGGCCAGCACCGTGGGCCTTAGCCTGGACGAGCGTTTCGCCATCAAGAGCTATGGGCTCATCACGCTGAAACCCATGCTCCTGGTGGGCAACATCGCCGAAGCCGATATCGCCAATCCCGAAGGCAATGCCCATTACGCTTCGCTCACGAAATTGGCCGCCGAACGCGGCTGCCCCGTGATCCCCATCTGTTCCAAGCTTGAAGCCGAGATCCAAGAGTTGCCCATCGAAGAACGCGCCATGTTTCTCGAAGAAGCTGGACTCAAGGAGCCGGGCCTTGATGTGCTGATCCATGCGTCCTTTCGATTGCTCGGCTTGCAGACCTACTTCACCGCGGGCGTCAAAGAAGTCCGCGCCTGGACCATCCACATCGGCGACACCGCCCCCCAGGCCGCGGGTGTCATCCACACGGATTTCGAAAAAGGCTTCATCCGCGCCCAGGTCATGGCCTACCCGGATTTCATCCAATACAAAGGCGAGCAGGGTGCCAAGGACGCCGGCAAGATGCGCACCGAGGGCAAGGAGTACGTGGTGCAGGACGGGGATGTGATGCACTTCTTGTTCAGTAACTGAATAGGGCCCTATTGCCGGGTCGCGGGTTTCTAAGGAACTGGTCTCTGTTGGTCGGCGGTTTCTTGGCTGGTTTCGCCCTCGAATTTTTGCCGAACCACCACCTATCGCCCCACGGCACTGGCTGCGGGCGGAAATTCGCTTCGCGAACCGCCTTCGACGCTCTCGCGTCTCAGCCTTTTCCTACCCCCGCGCCATTGCCGCTCGGAGTTTCGAATCCTTGTTCCGCACGTAAAAAAGGGATGCGCCTTTTGGGCATCCCCTTCCTACATTTTGGTCGGCGGGCATAGGTTGGATTTCGCCCTCTAACTTTCGCGGTACCGCTACCCATCTCCCCGCGACGCTGGCTGCGCACGCCCATCCGCCTTCGGCGGGACCGGCTTCGCCGCTCTCGCGCCTCAGCCTTGGGCTACCTGCGCGCCATCGTCGACTCTCCCACCTATCGCGCCCTGCTGTTGGAGGACGCTCCTGCGCGCTTCGCTTGCGGAGGCGGGCCCCTGGCCCAAATCCCCTCGCCGCCCCTTTTGGGCATACGTAAAAGACCGGTCTAAGGTCTCCCTTGAACCGGTCTCTGTTGGTCGGCGCTTTCTTGGCTGGTTTCGCCCTCGAACTTTTGCCGAACCACCACCCATCGCCCCACGGCACTGGCTGCGGGCGGAAATTCGCTTCGCGAACCGCCTTCGACGCTCCCGCGTCTCAGCCTTTTCCTAACCCCGCGCCATTGCCGCTCGGAGTTTCGAATCCTTGTTCCGCACGTAAAAAAGGGATGCGCCTTTCGGGCATCCCCTTCCTACATTTTGGTCGGCGCGAGAGGATTCGAACCTCCGACCCCACCCACCCCAAGGGTGTGCGCTACCAGGCTGCGCCACGCGCCGTGAACCTTTTACTTTAGGGGTTGGGCGGGAAAGGGTCAAGGACGGAAACTGAAACTCTCGGGGCAGAGGGGCTGATGGATCGTGCGACAGGTCAGCCGCGCCTGGATGCAAATCGCCTTTGACGAGGTCTTCAACCTTTTTGCGGAGGCTCATCCATGGTGGATTCTGCGGGTTTGGCATGGGCTGTGAACTGACAGTGCGTGGTTGATCCCACACATCGTCGCCGACGCGGCAAGGAGAATTCCGATGACCAGCTTCACCCAGCGCCTCGCCCTATTGCTCGCGGGCTCTGTCCTCTGTGGCGCCGCCCTCGTGGCCGGCGTACCCGCCCAGGCTTCCAAGGCACCCGCCGCCAAAGCGCCGACCGCTCAGATCGCCAAGGCCGCCAAGAGCCCCGCTGCCAGCCCCAAGACCCAAGCGGTCAAGCATCGCCGCCACCGCCATAGCAAGACTGGCAAGACCCTCAAGACTACGAAGACGCCGCAGACTCTCAGGGCTCCGGCGACAGTTGCCAAGGCCTAATTTTGGAGCCTTGATTGAAGCGAGAGAGGGGGCCGGACGCGTAAGGGTCCGGCCCCTTTTTTATTCCTTGGCCCAAGGCGCGGAAAGGCGCTCCAGCAAGTGCTTCAAGGCGGCCGTGAGGGCTTCCAATTTTTCCTTCGGGATTCCCTGGGAGGCCGGTGCCGGAGCGGTCTTCCCTCCGCCAGCTTTTTTCGGGGAGGGCGCCGCGGGCACCTCAAGGCCGAGTGCATCGTGGAGGCCCCTTGCGAGGTGCCCCGTCAGTAATAATTCCCGGCAATCGCGGATGGTCAGCCCTTCGGCCTGCCAACCCTGGATGCGCTGCAGCCGCGGAAGTTCATCCACGTGGTAATAGCGCAGATTTCCCTTTGATCGCCGGGGCTTGATCTCGGGAATCTGCGACTCCCAATAGCGCAGCTCCTTCGGCCTCAAACCGAGGAGTTTCGCGGCCTCGCCGATCTTGAACCAGCACTTCGCGCTCACGTTTCCCGAGCCTCGATGCCCAAGGTTTTGAGGCGCTTGTAGAGGTTCGAACGGTCCAAACCCAGCACGTCGGCTACCCGCGTCATATTGCCATTCTGGGTACGGATCTCGCGCTGGATATAGACGCCCTCGAACCAGTCCCGGGCTTCACGTAGGCTGGCGAAAGAGGGGAAGGAAAAAGGATCCGGCTCCGCGACGTGCCGCGCCGTCAGCGGTCCCAAGTCGCGGGAGGTGATATCAGAGCCGCGGCTCAGGATCACCGCGCGCTCCATCAGGTTCTTCAACTCCCGAACGTTGCCCGGCCAGTCATGGCTCAGCAGGGTGTCCTTGGCATCGGGCCCCAGGCGCTTGGCGGGGCGACCGTAACTCCGAGCGATGCGGTCGATGAATGCGTCGGCCAGCGTGATGAGTTCTTCGACCCGCTCACGTAGGGGCGGAACGCGCAGGGGCACCACGGCCAAGCGAAAGTAAAGGTCCTCGCGGAATCGTCCCGCCTTAATTTCTTCGCCCAAATCCTTGTTCGTGGCGGCAAGGACTCGCACATCCACCGCCACGGCACCGCCCCCGCCCACGGGCTCGATGCGGCCCTCCTGAAGGGCTCGCAGAACCTTTGCCTGGGTCTTCAGCGACATATCGGCCACTTCGTCCAGGAACAGCGTTCCGCCATCGGCCTCCCGGAATTTGCCCCGTTGGTCGCGCACCGCGCCGGTGAAGGCCCCCTTGGTGTGGCCGAATAGTTCGCTCTCGATGAGTTCCTCGGGGATGGCGGCGCAGTTCACTTCAACAAAGGGACCATCTTTGCGGGGGCTCCCCGCGTGCAGCAGCCGGGCGATCTCTTCTTTGCCACTACCGTTCTCGCCGGTGATCAACACCCGGCCTTCGGTGGGCGCCACCAGTTTGAGGTCCGCCATCAACCGTTTCATGGCGGCACTTTCGGCCTGGAAAAAACGTTCGCCCTCCACCTCCTGGATGAGCCGCTGGTTTTCCAGGACCAGCCGCGATTGTTTCAGGGCATTGCCGACCACGAGTAGCAGGCGATCCAGGTCGATGGGCTTTTCGATGAAATCGAAGGCCCCCAGCTTGGTCGCTTGCATGGCGGTGTCGATGTTGCCGTGGCCACTGATCATCACCACGGGGAGTTCCGGCCGAAGGGCCTTGGACTGTTTGAGGGTCTCCAGGCCATCAATGCCCGGCAGCCAGACATCCAGCAGCATGAGATGGATGCCCTCACTGTCCGGATTCTGCAGGAGTTCTAGGGCCTGCTCGCCGCGCTCCGCCTTTAGCACCGCGTAGTGCTCGTCGTTCAGCGTCTCACCGAGCGAACGGCGGATGCCGGGTTCGTCGTCGACGATGAGGATCGTTTGGGGCTGGGGCATGAAGACAGGTTAGCGGAGGCCGTGGGACAATGGTTCCATGCTCGTTGATGCCCATTGCCATTTGACCGGGAGCTACCTGGCCCAGGACCAAGTAGCGGTAACGCTGGACAGGGCGAAAGCTGAAGGGGTTTCGGGATTCATCGCCGTGGGCACGGATCTGGATGATTGCCGAGCGGTGCTGGCCCTGGCCCGGGAAATACCCAACGTCCAGGCGAGTCTCGGGGTGCATCCCCACGAGGCGAAATTCTGGAATGACGAAACGGGAAAGGATCTCGAAGCCTTGGCCCAGGATCCCAACGTGCGGTTCGTGGGGGAGACGGGTCTGGATTGGCACTATGACCTGAGCCCGCGAGATGAGCAGGAGCAGGCTTTTCGGGCCCAGATCCGATTGGCGAAAAAGATCCGCAAGCCAC
>JANXXC010000056.1 GCA_025350765.1 Holophagaceae bacterium
TGGATGATGCTCTGAACAAAATCGAAGGCGTTACGGCCCCTTATGTCGGCCGCAGGCCGACGCGATGGATGATGCTCTGAACAAAATCGAAGGCGTTACGGCCCCTTATGTAGGCCGCAGGCCGACATAAGATTCTTTGAGCAATTCCAGCACTTCCTCATCCGTGGTTGGGTTGAATTCCGCATAGAACTGCCCGACCGCGTGGAAGAAGGGCGGTTGAAAAAGACAGACGAGTTCATCCACCTCATTTCTCAATGAGAAAAGGGTCGTGGCTGGCCCTACGGGCACCGCAAGCGTGATGAAGGCGGCGCCCATGGCGCGCAGGGCCTGAACCGCCGCCCGGGCGCTGCCGCCCGTGGCAATGCCGTCATCCACCAAGATGACATTGGTACCGCGGACCTGGAGAGGTGGGCGTCCTTTCCGATACAGGGCCTCACGACGGGCGGCTTCGATCTTTTCACGGGCGATGGTCGAGGCAAGGCTGGCTTCGCAAAGGTTCAATTCGTCCATGAGCTGACGATTGATCACCAGATTGTCTCCCACCAGCGCTCCGACCCCCAACTCCTCTTGGCCCGGAGCGCCAATCTTGCGAACCACCAGCACATCCAGGGTTGATTCAAGGGCCCGGGCGATCTCGAAGGCCACGGGCACGCCGCCTCTCGGCAAACCCAACACCAGGGGGTGCGCCGAGCCCTTCGGCTGGGCCTCCACGGTAGCCAACAGCCGATGCGCCAATCTCAAACCGGCATCCCTGCGATCACGGAACATGGCTTCAGGATGGGGATCGCCTGAATTCGCACAAGGGAAGATACGATGGATCATGTCGAAACCCTGCCCTTGCACCTCTAAACATACCTACGACCGCTGCTGCCAGCCGTTCATCGAGGGGAAGAAGGTCCCGGAAACGGCGGCCCTGCTCATGCGCAGCCGCTTCTCCGCCTATGCCTTGGGCAAGGTGGATTACCTGCTGAAGACAACGCAAACCGTGGAACGGGCCAAGCTGGATCGGGATGAATTGGCCGGGTATTGCCGTTCGGTGAAATGCGTGTCCTTGAAGATTATCTCGGCGGTGCAGGGGGGCCCGGGCGACGAGTCCGGCACCGTAAAATTCCATGCGAGCCTGCAAGTGAATGGCAAACGCCAGCTCCACATCGAATTGAGCCGCTTTGTCCGTGAAAACGGGGACTGGGTCTACGTGGATGGCGATTCGAATTAAGCGGAAGCCAAAGCATCCAGTGACCCTTGCAAAATAGTGATTGACAGGTGACTCTTAGTCATTTAATTTAATGACTACGGGTCATCAATATTTGACTCTCCCGAGGATCCATGGTCCAGCGGCGGGCGAGGCAGGTTCACCAAAAAGAAGAGCGCCGCCAGGTGATCCTGGGGGCGGCCTTGGACTTGTTTGAGAGATCCCCGTTTCAGGCCATCACTACGGCTCTGGTGGCTTCAAAATCTGGTCTCGCAAAGGGGACTATCTTTATTTATTTCAAAACAAAGGAAGAACTCTTCCTTGTGCTTGCTGAAGAGGGATTGTTGAAATTCTTCGAAGCCCTAGACGAAGCCTTGAGCGAATCCAAAGATCCTTTGAGCCCGAATGCCGTCACCTCCCAGGTGAGCATTGCGCTTCAAGGTCAGCCACATCTGACCCGGCTGATGAGTCTCCTTTACACCGTGCTGGAACACAATGTGGATCGCCTGACGGCCTTGAGGTTCAGGGAATTCCTGGCCACCCGCACCACCCGGACCGCCCGTTACCTGGAACAGCGGCTGCCCTTCCTGGCCCCCGGTCAAGGATTGGAATTGATGTTTCAGATCCATGTATTGGCCCTAGGAATCGGACAGGTCGCAGATCCGGCTCCGGTGGTGAAAGAGCTGCTCCAGGCCCCGGGACTTTATATCTTCGATACTCCCTTCGGGCCAAGCTTCGAGCGATCACTCAATGCCCTTGTGATGGGGCTCCAGGCTCAGGTCGATCATTCAAACTCAATAGAATCTGGATGAACGCGTGAATGTTTAAAGTTAGATCAACCAGATTTTAGGAGATGACTTTGGAAGACCGCTAACCTGATTTTTGCGCCAACCCGCAAAGGATTTTTTTCACCAGGCCTGGGCCTTCAAAGATCAGAGCGGAATAAATCTGCGCGAGTACCGCCCCATCCTCCAAGGCCTGGGCTACATCCGGGGCGGAGCCGAGGCCCCCGCAGGCCACCAAAGGTAGGCGGCCTTGCAGGCGCTCTAGGATGCGGAGCCGAACTGCCCTTGCCTTGGGAGCCAGCCCCTTGCCTGAAAGTCCGCCTGCTCCCCAGGCCTCAACCTTGGGGCGGTTGGCATCGCTGACAATGCCCCGGTCCAGGGTAGTGTTGGTGGCGATGAGCCCGGAGATGCCCGAGGCCACGGCCACCTCCACGATGGCGTCGAGATCCTCGAAAGCCAAGTCCGGCGCGAGTTTTAGCAGCAGAGGCTGGGCTTCGAGGCCCATCTCTTTTCGCACCGCGAGCATCCCGGCCAACAGAGGTTTCAGGGCCTCGGGCGCCTGAAGATTCCGCAGGCCCGGCGTGTTGGGGCTGCTCACGTTCAGCGCCACGTAATCCACTTGTGGCGCGATGTGGCGAAAGGCCGCGACGTAATCATCCAGGGCCTTTTCTTCCGGCGTCTCCTTGTTCTTGCCCAGGTTGCCCCCGACGATGAGGCCCGAAGGGCGAAGTTTCAAGCGCGCTGCGACCACATCGGCGCCTTCGCTATTGAAGCCCATGCGGTTCAGGATCAAGCCTTCGGAAGGGAGGCGGAAGAGCCGTGGGCGGGGATTTCCGGCTTGAGGCCGGGGGGTGACAGTGCCGATTTCTACGTGGCCAAAGCCCAGGGATTTCCAAAGGGGCAGTAACCTCGCGCCCTTATCCAGGCCCGCCGCGAGCCCGAGCGGGGAGGGAAATCGCAGGCCCAAGGCCTCCCTTGCCAAGGTCTGATCTAGTTTTACCTCGGGTTGGGGAAACCGTTGCGCCCACCCTCCAGCCCAGAAAGCGAGATTGTGGGCGCGCTCCGCGTCCAGGCCGAAGAGCAACGGACGGATGAGGTTGTAGGAATCCACCGTCACGGCTTCGGCGCGGCCGCCACCGTCACCGTCACCGTCGCTGTATCCGTGACGCCTCGATGATCCTCACGCTCGGCCTTGACGTGGTAGGTGCCGGGGTTTGCGGGTGCAGTGTAGAAGCCCGTCCGCGTGATGCTGCCGCCATTGGATTCCACCACGCTCCAGCTCACGGGCTGGCGGGGAAAGCGCGGGCCATCCGGCTCGTAGTTAATCTGCGCGCTGAAACCCTGGGTGGCGCCGGGAACCAGGGTCGCGGTCTTAGGGCTTAGGGTCAGGGTGGCTTTGAAGGCGGCGCTTTGAGTGGACGGCGCGGATGCCGGGGGCTTGGGCTCCGCCTTGGGCTTGGAGCCTTCGCCGCCGCAGGCCATCAGCGGGAGCGCCAGGCCGAGAACACGAATGATTGCCATCGGGTCATACCTCCATCTCGCGAACGTCGGTCATCACCAGGGGCGGTTCGGTCCGGGCCTGGACTTCTTCTTTGGAAACGCCGGGCGCTACTTCTACGAGACGCAGGCCTTCCCGGCCGGGCACCACGTCAATGACCGCCAGCTCGGTGATGATGCGATCCACGCAGCGCTGGCCGGTGAGGGGCAGGCTGCACTTGCGGAGGATCTTGAATTCGCCGTTCTTGTTGGTGTGCTCCATCACCACCACCACGCGCTTGGCGGCGGCCACCAGATCCATGGCGCCCCCCATGCCCTTGATCATTTTCCCTGGGATCATCCAGTTGGCTAGGTTGCCCTCGATGTCCACCTGCATGGCACCCAGGATGCTGAGATCGATCTTGCCGCCGCGGATCATGGCGAAGCTGTCGGCGCTGCTGAAGAAGCTCGCGCCTGGAGCGGTGGTGACGGTCTGCTTGCCGGCGTTGATGAGATCCGCGTCCACTTCACTCGCGGTGGGGAAAGGGCCCATCCCGAGCAGCCCGTTCTCGCTCTGCAGGACGACTTCCATGCCTTCGGGAATGACGCCGGCCACCAGGGTGGGGATGCCGATGCCGAGGTTCACATAGAAACCATCGCGCAGTTCCTGGGCGGCGCGGCGGACGAGTTGATCGCGAGTTAGGGCCATGGACTCCTCTGGTTCCTCAATCGGGGATCTTTCAGCATAACGGACCCCGGAGTGGCCGCACCTTTCCCGCGCTTCGCCCCGACGAGCGTTCGGCTCGCCCCATTATTGATTCCAGACAGGGGCGAAGTGAAAGGATGGCTGCGGGAGGTCCCCATGATCCACCTTGCTGCCGCCTTCATGCTTCTCAGTGCCCAAGCCCCCGCCCCGGTTTCGGCTCTCCCTGCGGCACCGCCGCCGGTGCCCGTGCCGAAACCACCGGTCCCCACCGCCGAGCATCATCAATTCGATTTTTGGTTGGGAGAGTGGGAAGTGAAAGACCCCGCCGGGAGTGTGGTGGGCCACAATCGAATCGAATCCATGGCCAATGGTTTTGGGCTGCTGGAGAATTGGACGGATACTGTCGGCGGCAGCGGAAAAAGCGTGAATGCCTATGATCCTGCGGCCAAGGGATGGCACCAGACTTGGGTGGGCAGCGGCGGGGCCGTCATCAAATTCGATGGGGGCATCGTGGAGGGCAAGATGCGCATGGAAGGCATTCGGCAAACCGCCAAGGGCCCAGTCCGCGATCGCATGACCTGGACCCCGGAAATCAATGGCACCGTGCGCCAGGTTTGGGACATCAGCGCGGATGAAGGGAAGACCTGGAAGACAATTTTCGAAGGGATCTACAGCAAGGTGAAGTCAACCTCATTTTGAAACACGCTCTAAGATAGGCCCATGAATGCCACGAGTCCCGCCTTGCCTCCGGAGCCTGATGACCTCAGTGGCAAGGGCCTCAGTTCTGGTTCCGAAACGATCCTAGGCAAGGCTTGGAGCTTGGGGAGCACAGAGGACCTTCAGGCCTTTGCGGATAAGGTCGCCGAAGCGCTTCCGCCAGCCTCGGCCGAATTTCCGAGCACGTCCACCCAGGTTCCCACCTTTGAGGTGGGGGAGCCTACCTACGTGGGCCTGGAATCGCTGAAGCGGCGTTGGCGCGACCTGGGCTTTGACGAAACCCTTGTCGCCGCCGATGCCCGCGCCACCATCCACATCCCGGGTGAAGCCCTGCCGCCCCAGGCTTTCATGGATTTGGATCTGCCGCGCATTTCCATCCACCTGCCCGGCAGCCAGGCGCCTCATGAAGACGCTGGCCAAGCCTCACCTGTAGGGCGCCCGGATCTCGAGGTGCAGCACATGCTCGGAGAGGGTGGCATGGGCCGCGTCTTTCTGGCCCGGCAACGCTCCCTCGACCGAGAGGTGGCCGTTAAAACGCTAAGAGATCGCGCCCCGGCATTCTATCGGGATTCCCTATTGGCAGAGGGGGCCGTCACCGGATACCTGGAACACCCTTCCATCATTCCCGTGCATGCGCTGGGATTCCATGACGACGGACGCCCGGTGTTGGTGATGAAGCGCGTGGACGGAGTGGCCTGGAGGGAGCTGCTTTTGGACCCCGCCCATCCGGCCTGGGAGGGTTGGGGTGGCGATGAGCAGGATCGTCTGGTGGGACACCTGGAGATCCTGATGCAGGTCTGCAACGCCGCCCACTTCGCCCATAGCCGGGGCATCGTTCACCGGGACATTAAGCCGCCGAACGTAATGATCGGGCGCTTTGGAGAGGTCTACCTCGCGGATTGGGGCCTAGCCTACCGCATGGATGCGAAGGCCGCGCCCCGGGTCTGTGGGACTCCCGGATACATGGCGCCGGAACTGGCCCTTGGCCAGGCGGTGGATGCAAGGACGGACGTCTACTTGCTAGGCGCCACGCTGCACGAAATCCTGACGGGCCGCGTGCGCCATAGCCAGCCGGATGTCACCGCCATGATGATGAACGCCGTCACCTCGGCGCCCTTTGACTATCCCCCTTCGGTTCCCGCAGGCCTCGCCACTCTGGCAACTTGGGCGAACCAGCGGGACCCAAAGGATCGCCCTGCCAGCGCCGCGGAATTTCGGCGAGCCATCGCTGACCATCTCCGGCACAAAAGCTCTTCCGCGTTAAGCGGTTCAGTCCTGCCGCGCCTCGCCCGGTTGCGGGAGCTGGCCCAAGGCCAAGAGGCCAGGGATGCGGAGGCCCATCGCTTTCAGGATCAGCTCATCACCGAGACTCGCTTCGCGCTGACCCAGGCCCTCGAAGAATGGCCCGAGAACACCGTGGCGCTGCGGGCCTTTCAGGAGTTGGAAGAGCTACTCGCCCTGGGAAGAGACCGGATGGCGGAATTGGAACGGATGGCGCGCGATCTGGACCCGGCTGTTTCCTCCCGACAGCGAGGCCTTGCCATCGCGGGACTCGCCGGAGCGGCCATCGGGGTGTCCCTCCCGCTGGTGATCCGGGGACCGCGCTTTATGCCGAGCCCCACCGAACTTTTCCTGACCTCGCTGGTGCCTTTGGTGGTGCTGGCCGCCTTCATGATCCTGCTTCGAGTCTCCCTGGCGAAGAGCGCTGTAAACCGGCGCACGGCCATGGGGTTGTGCACCATCGTGGTGGCGATTTCTCTATCACGGCTGTTGGGCCTCCAAGCCGGCGTCAGTGGCTCGATGATGCTCTTGTACGACTCACTGATCGCAGCAGCCCTCGCGGGCTTTGGCGCAACATTAAATTTTCGGTGGTTGGGCTGGGTGGCTGCGCTGTTGTTCGTGTCGGCGGCCGCCTGCGCATTCTTCCCCGCCTTCGCCTACCTGGCCTTCTCCCTGGCGACGAGCAGTTCGTTGCTGATCGGCCTCATCCGGCCAGGCAAAGCTGCG
>JANXXC010000094.1 GCA_025350765.1 Holophagaceae bacterium
GAAACCGCGAGACCCTAAGGGGTTTCATGTTTGAAGACGAGCAGACCCTGAGCCAGGGTCTAGTGAATGAGATCCATGCGCGCCTGGTGGCTCAGCGCAGGCAGATCAGCGGCTCGGGCTGGTTCTACTGGATCGCGGGCCTTTCCCTGATCAATTCCATCGCCCACTGGGCTGGATCATCCTGGAATTTCCGGGCGGGCCTCGGCGTCACCCAGGTGGTAGACGCGGCGGCGCAGGCCGGAACCAAGGATGGGGGCTCCTTTTCGACGGGACTACGGCTTTTTTCAGTGATCTTCGCGGTCACCCTGCTGATGTTCACGGAATGGTACGACTTCTCCGACCTGAGCCCATCGGATCCTGCGGCATCGTTGAAACTAGGAGGTCTCAGCACCTTCGAGCAAGGTGCCTTCGCTTAAAGCTTGAGGGGGAGCCGCCGAGAGGGGGGCCGCCTCCAGGTCGTTCAGCAGGGTCAGGTTCAGCACCGCCATAGTGCCGGCGGGCAGATTCACCATCGCGGCGAAGCGCGCGCCCCACACGATCTCGTTGGCCTTGTAGGAACTCCGCGCGTAGACGGTCTGGGCGAAGGTATCGTCGAAGGCTTTGATGAGCACAATGAACTCCGCGTCCGCCTCGCGCAGCTCCGATTCCGTCATCCCCGCCAAGGGGCTGTCGGCATCCACGGGGTGGACGATGGTCCAATTGGAGGGGAAGAGGTTGATCTGGTCCCGCTCCAAGGTCAGGGCGGTGAAGACACGAGTTCCGCTTTCCAAGTCCCGCATGGAAAGGGAAACCCTGGCTTCCACTTCGATGAGCTGATTGCTGCGCTCGTTCACGATGCGGAACATGAAGGCCTGGATGCCCCGGTAGGGCGCGATGACACCCTGGTGGCTGAAGAGGATCCTGGCGTGGGGCCTGGAGAAGCGCCCGTACAGCAGGCCGCAGGCCAGGGCGAATCCCAAGAGCCCGGTCATGGACTCCGCGGCGGCGATGGCGCTTACCAGCGCACTGTTGGGGGAAATGTGGCCGTAGCCCACGGTGGTGAGGGTCTGGGCACTGAAGAAGAAAGCGTCCAGCATCCGCGCCATGAGGCCGGATCCGCCGGAGCGGATGAAATTCTCCATCCCCGCAGCCATGTAGAGCCCCGCGAAAAGGACGTTGGCGGCGAAATAGCCCCCCAACAGCACCAGCGCGAAACGGGGCAGGGGCATGGTGATGAGCTGATGGTAGAGCTCATAGGGCCTGAAACGGGGGGAGCCCACCCGCCGGAGATTGAAGGTGCCGTCCTTGTTGACGCCGCGGTTGGGGCCGCTCTTCAGGCCCAGGCCGAGGTCATCTTTGAGAGCATTGGGCTGGCGCCGGGAAGGGGATCTTGAGGTCATGCTCCGCAGCATACACGGGAGGGCGATTCCCTCCACTCCTCACTCAGCGATTCGGGAAAGGAATCCCGCGAAGTGAAGGCGTCTGCGTTTCAAGAAGGTCTTTTGTTGCGCCGAGGGCCCTATTCTATGAGGCTTTGAAGGAAATCGCTCCGAGGTCCCATGCGCCTGCCCCTCTATCAGATCGACGCTTTCACGAATCGTCCCTTCTCGGGCAATCCGGCTGCGGTACTGCCTTTGCAGGCTTGGTTGCCCGACGAAACCCTGAAATCCATCGCGCTGGAGAATAATCTTTCGGAGACTGTTTTTTTCGTGCTCGAAGAGAACGGATACCGCATCCGCTGGTTCACCCCGAAGGTCGAGGTGGATTTATGCGGCCACGCGACTTTGGCCGCGGGCTTCGTGCTGATGACCGAGCTGCGGCCAGAACTGCAGCAGGTGCGTTTTCAATCTCGCAGCGGCGAGCTGGTGGTGATGCGGGCGAGAGATCGCTTTACCCTGGACTTTCCTTCGCGTCCGCCCGAAAAACTAGACGCATTGGAAGGCCTTGAAGCCGCTCTGGGGCTGAAACCCTTGGAACTCTGGAAGTCCCGGGATGTCATGGCCGTGCTGGATTCCGAAGCCACCGTGCGGGGTCTGAAGCCTGATCACTCCCTGCTGGCGAAGCTGCCCATGTGGAGCCTCATCGTTACGGCGCCCGGAGAGAACGTGGATTTCGTGTCCCGCTTTTTTGGACCCGCTCAAGGCATCGAAGAGGATCCAGTCACAGGCTCCAGTCATTGCACCTTGATTCCCTACTGGGCGGAACGATTGGGGAAACAGAAGCTCCACGCGCTCCAAGTTTCCGCGCGTGGCGGAGAGCTCTGGTGCGAGCTGGCCGGGGATCGCGTGAAGATCTCCGGACAAGCCGTGAAGGTGGTGGAAGGGGCATTTTGGCTATGAGCCAACTGCCATGAGCTGAGCACAGAAAGCCTTCCATCGGGTGCCGTAGAACCCGAAGGATCCCATTTCCCCTCATCCCTCATCCCTCAAACCTCGTACCTCACACCTCAAAGCCCCTGGCACAATGTCCCCATGAGCCTGCTACTCGCTGTGGATGTCGGCAACACCAACATCGTCCTAGGTGTCTTTGATCTCTCCAAGGGGCCAAAGGCGCCGCTGATGTGCTCGTGGCGCTTGGCCACCAGCCGCGAGCGGACGGTGGATGAGTACGGGCTCTCGACCTTGGCGCTCTTTAGGCATCAGGGATTGGAGACCGCCCAGATCAAGCACATGGTCGTGTCCTCGGTGGTGCCACCCCTGCATCCGGTGATGGAAAGCTGGGCGCACACCTACTTCAATGTGGACCCGCTTTGGATCGAACCGGGCGTGAAAACGGGGCTAAAGGTGCTCATCGAAAACCCCGCGGAGTTGGGTGCAGATCGCTTGGTGAATGCCGTGGCGGGCATCGAGAAATATGGCGCACCCCTCATCGCCGTGGATTTCGGAACGGCCACGACCTTTGATGTGGTGAATGCGAAAAAGGAATATCTCGGGGGGCTCATAGCGCCGGGCCTTAAGATCAGCGCCGAAGCCCTATTTCAAAGGGCTTCGCGGTTGCCGCGCATTGAGATCACGGAACCCGAAAGATTGGTGGGACGCAACACCGTGCAGGCCATGCAGTCGGGCATCTTCTACGGCTATGTGGGCCTGGTGGACGGCATTCTTCAGCGCCTGCTTCGAGAACATCCGGGTGCCACGGTGGTGGCCACCGGCGGCCTTGCCAAGGTCATCGCCCAGTCGAGCGAATTCATCCAGCACGTGGAGCCGGACCTAACGCTGGAGGGCCTGCGCCTCATCTGGCAGCGCAACGAACAGGCAAGGGCGCGGCATACGGGATGATTTGGGTGTGGTGGAAAAGCAAATGAAATCAGCCACGAAGACACACGAAAACACACGAAGACACACGAAAAAAGATCAAGTCTTAAAATGGCGTAAGGAATCTCGCGCACTGTTTGTTAGGTCCAACACCGATAGTCAGAAAAACTCCGCGTTTGAGCACCACAGATCCACGATTGCTTTTCATTCGTGTGTCTTCGTGTGCCTTCGTGGCAAAGAAATCATTTTTCTTTTCCCCTTCAATTTTGATTTTTTCGGACCCTCCATGCCTGCTTCGTGGCTAGCTCGATGGACATGACGATCCTCCATCTGGCGGAGATTGATTCCACCCAAGGCTTTCTGCGCCGACATCCCGAGCTGGGATTTTGTACGGTGGTGGCGGACGCCCAGACTCAAGGCCGAGGCCGCCAGGGCAACCTGTGGATCAGTGAACCAGGCGCGGGTTTGTGGATGTCCGTGGCGATGGCGCCGCCGGATTTAAGCCCCGGCATCGTGCTGCAAAAGGCGATGCTCAGCGTTATCGCGGCGCTGGAAGGTTGCGGCGTCGAGCTGGGGCTCAAGTGGCCCAACGATCTGGTGGCTCGCAAAGGGGGGCACCTGGTGAAACTCGGCGGCATCATCGGCGAAAAAGCCGGAGAGTGTCTGATTTTGGGCCTTGGCGTGAATCTGCAGGGCGCGCCGGTTTTGGAAGGCCGCATTTTCCCGGCCGCGAGTCTTGCGGAGTTGACGACTTCAATTCCTAATCGACGGGAGCTGGCCCGCCGCATTTTGGCTGAATGGCGCGACCTCTCGGTCCACCGAGCGCCGGCCTTTCATTGGCCCGAAGGGGGGATGCCCATCCAGTGGGAGCAAGGGCAGGGGGTGGTGATGGGCTGGGAAGCAGATGGCCGCCTTAAGGTCACCACCGCTACCGGCATCGAGCGATTGAGCGCGGCGGAGATCAGCGGGATGAGTCCGCGATAGCGATAAAGTAAATCCATGCCTACCGACCGCCTCGTTCGAGTTGCGCTTGCCCAATCCAGCGCCGTCTACCTTGACTCGACCCGCAGCTTGGAGAAAGCGCTAGGGCTGATGCAGGATGCAGCCAAGGGTGGCGCGGCTTTGGTGGCCATGGGGGAGACTTGGCTGCCGGGCTATCCCGCCTGGCTGGATGTGTGTCCCGGCGCCGCGCTTTGGGATCACGCGCCCACCAAGGAAGTGTTTGCGAAGCTGCGGCAGAACAGCGTGGCGGTGGATGGCCCGGAGGTGGCTCGTCTCGCTCAGGCCGCAAGAGACTTGAGCATCACGGTGGTGATCGGCATCAACGAGCGCGTGGATCGCGGGCCCGGCCATGGGACCCTCTACAACAGTCTTCTGACTTTCACGCCCGACGGGCGTCTCGCCAATCACCACCGCAAATTGGTGCCCACCTATACCGAGCGGATGGTGTGGGGGCAGGGCGATGGCGGGGGTTTGCAGGCGGTGGATGCGCCTTTCGGTCGCGTCGGTGGCCTCATTTGCTGGGAGCACTGGATGCCTTTGGCGCGCCAGGCCATGCACGAGAGTGGTGAGCATATCCATGTGGCGGTTTGGCCCACGGTCCACGACCTGCACCAGTTGGCGAGCCGCCATTACGCGGTGGAAGGCCGCTGCTTCGTGCTGGCGGTGGGACTCATCATGCCCGCCTCGGATTTGCCCACGGCATTGCCCTCCAATTTGGCGCCGGATGCCTTCGCCCTGCGGGGCGGCAGCGCGGTGTTGGCACCGGATGGGAGTTACGTTGTGGAGCCCTGCTTTGACCGTGAACAGCTCATCTTCGCGGATCTGGATCTCGCGGCGACGGACCGGGAACGTATGACGCTGGATGTGGCGGGCCACTATTCGCGGCCGGATGTGTTTACCTTCGGTGTCCGGGGTCCGGAAAAATAAATTTTGCAGGACCCCTTGCGCGAGACAGACCTGTCTGTATTATTGTCCTATGCCTGAAGTCATCACGATCCCGCCCCGCGACCGCATCCTCGATGCGGCTTCGGATCTGTTCTACCGGGAAGGTATTCGCGCCGTAGGCGTGGACACCATCATTGCTCAATCCGGCGTCGCCAAGGCCACGCTCTACCGTCATTTTCCTTCCAAGGATGATCTGGTGGCGGCCTACATCGCCCGGGTAGATGAACGGCTCCAGGCGCGCACCAAAACCTTTATGGAAACCCAAGTCCCGGATCCCAAAGATCGGCCCCTCGCGCTCTTTGATGGTCTGGCGAACTTAATCCGCGACTCACGCTATCGTGGTTGCGCGCTCATCAACGCCATCGGGGAGACCGCAGATTCATCCCATGCGATTCATCAGGCGGCGCACCAATCCAAAGAGCGGTTGAAGCTGTACATTGAGGGACTGCTGTTTGAAGCGGGGCACGAACACCCACGCAAGACCGCGGAGAAATTTATGATCCTGCTTGATGGGGCGCTGGTAACGGCTCTTCGGGAGGGTAAGCCCGACGCGGCCTTGGCCGCAAAAGAAATGGCCAGTACATTGCTGGCTCAAACCAAATAACTTGAAGAATAATGCACTAACAACGGAATAGCCTTAGAGTCCGCGCTTGACGCCCCTTGTGGCCCAAGGCGGGGCGAGTGCAACAAGAGTCAGAACGTTCGGAGAAACTATGGAATTTCAATTTGACGACGCATTGCCGGTTCTTCGGCGCACCCCGGCCATCCTGCGCGACCTGCTCCAGGATCTTCCGAACTGTTGGACTGGGGCGGTGGATGGGCCCGATGGTTGGAGTCCATTCGATGTGGTCGGCCATCTGATTCACAGTGAACGCACCGACTGGATTTCGCGCGCTCAACACATCCTCGAACATGGAGACGGGGTTCCCTTTCCCTCGTTTGATCGAGAGGCGATGTTCGACGCCTCCAGAGGAGTCTCGCTCGGTGCACTTCTGGACACGTTCGGTCGATTGAGGGAGGAGAACTTGATTCGCCTCGTCGAGCTGGGCCTGACCGATGCGGATCTGGCACGGCGCGGAAGACATCCGGAGTTGGGTGTGGTGACGATGGGTCAACACCTCGCGACATGGGTCGCCCACGACCTCAGTCATATCGGGCAAATTGTTCGAGTCATGGCGAGGCAGTATTCCGCGGCCGTGGGACCGTGGCGAGCGTACTTGTCGATCCTTGGGCCTGCCTAGATCACCGTTCATCTTTAATCCATCTTTTCACGCGCCCATTCGGGCGTCCTTTCAATGCTCTCGCACCGGGAGCCCACCGGAGGTTTGCCATGTTCCTTCTCCTTCCTGCGCTTGTCCTGCTAAGCGCCCCCGTCAATCCCTACGCCAAGCTCAGCGGCCACTGGGTGCTTCGAACGGACAACACCTCTACCTGGACTAAAGAGTGGGAAAAGGCTTCTAAAAAAATCACGGATGCAGCCCTGCAATCCAAATTGGCCCGCATCTCAAGTCCGCGCTCGGAATTACCACTGGAGGTTGGTGAAAAGGGACTGCTGCTCCGCGCCACCGAAGCGCCGGAATTAGCGGTGAATTGGGGCAAAACCGTGGCGTGGGAAAACGGCGTGGCCTTTCATTCAGCCCAGGCCTTCCCGGCGCCCGACAGCCTGATCCTCGCCTTCTACGCCCAAGACGGCAGCCGCATGGAGGAATACGATCTCAGCCCCGACGGCAAGGAATTGAAACTGAAAGTCACCGTGAAAGGCTTCCAGTTGCCCAAGGATTTGCGTTATGAAGTGCGCTACGACCGTAAGTAAAAATCCCTCGGCAGAGCCTGAGGATATTTACTCAAGGAATTTGTCAGCAGCCGCAGGATTCTCCTCGGCTGCTGAACTTACTGAATCAATTCCTTCAGCTTCGCGTACCCGCTTTTGCTCACTGGCAGTTTTGTTCCGTCCCGCAGGATCGCCGTCCAGCTATCCGTGAGGCCTTGCTCCAGGCGGGCTAGGCGATCCAGGGGAAGGATGAAGGAGCGATGGATGCGCAGGAATCGTTTGGGGTCGAGCTGGTTTTCAAGGCTCGCAAGGGTTTGTTGTTTGAGGTAGCCGCGGCCTTCGGTCTTCAGCTCCACGTAGTCATCCTGGGCCTGCACGTAATCCAATTTATCGAGCGAAATGAAGGTCACTTTGGAACCGTCGCGCACCACGATGCGCTCCAGGGGCCACTTGTCACGCGCGGCGGCGCTCAGCTCGGCGGGGTGCGCGACCGTAACATGGCCCGCGATGCACTTGGCTTTCGCTTTGGCAAGCGCCTCTTCAAAGCGCGCTTCGCTGAAAGGCTTCAGCAGGTAGTCCACCGCATGGGCCTCGAAAGCCTTGAGCGCGTGCTGGTCATAGGCCGTGATGAAAATGGTGGCGGGCTGGGGGTTCATCAGCTCGAGCACCTCAAACCCATTCAGCTTGGGCATCTGGATATCCAGGAACATCAGGTCCGGACTGAGTTCCGTGGTGGCTTTCACCGCTTCGAAACCATTGGCGCATTCGCCGATAATTTGGATTTCGGGATGGGATTGCAGATGCTCGCGGACCAAGCCCCGGGCCAATTCTTCGTCATCCACTAGCAGCGCGGTAAAGGTATCTTTGCTCATGATTCCGTCTCCAAAGGGAAAGTGAGAACGACGCGATGGCGGCCTTCGATCAACGTCGCTGCGAAATGGGAACGGTCAGGGAAACGACCGAGGAGCCGCTGGCGCACCTGCCTCAACCCCATGCCCAGACCGGGTTTCA
>JANXXC010000165.1 GCA_025350765.1 Holophagaceae bacterium
TCCCGGGGCTGCAGGGTTGTCACTTCATAAACGCGGGCTTCGATGAAAATGTCCAGCAGATTTCGGTCCAGCAATCCCGCTCGGGTTTCTTCCATCAAGATGTCCAAGCTCTCATCCACGCCCACGGCCCGCTTGTAGGGCCGATCGTTAGCCACCAGGGCATCAAAAACATCGGCGATCGCCATGATCTTGCTCTGTACCGGGATTTCCCCCGCGTCAATTCCCCGGGGATAGCCCTTTCCGTTGAGCCGTTCGTGGTGGGCGTAGGCGATCTGAGGGATGTTGGACAGCTCCCCGGTCCAGGGGATGCGGCTGAGGAAGCGGAAAGAATGGCTCACGTGGGCCCGGACCTCCTCCCTTTCCTGGGAGGTGAGACTGCCCATGCGCACGCGCAGGCTTTCCATATCGACCGGATCCAGCAGGGGCGCCGCCCGCCCACTCCAGTGCTGGAAATCCAAGCTCTCCAGGGCGGCGAGTTCATCCAAGGTGGAATGGGGTAGATGCTTCGGCTCATTGCAGCGCTGGAGCAGGTCCACCAAAGCCGTGGTGTCTTGGCGCAGGGAATCCATTAGGCGTTTCAACCGATCCGGGTCGTATTCCCCACCCTGCGCCCAGGCCTGATTGAACAAACTCAAGGCCACTTCCAGATCCCTTTGGTACAGGCGCTGGAGCACGTGTTCCAGCCTTTCGGGTTGGAGTTTTTTCGCCTTGAGCAGGAGATGCTCCCGCACGCCGACCTTACCCACGTCATGCAAAAGGCTCGCGTATCGCACCTCGCGCAATTGGCCCGCGGTGAAATGGGTATCTCCGTAGACCCCGCCCTGGGTGAGGTTCACGGCTTCGGCCAGGGTGACCGTCAGTTCCGCCACCCGCTCGGAATGCCCAGAGGTGCTGGGGTCGCGGGACTCGATGGCGGTCACGGAGGCCGCCACGAAACTGTCGAAAAGATGCTCGATGTCTTCCTTCAACTTCATGGTTTCGCCCGTGCGTTCGGCGACCATCTCCTCCAGCTGGGCTTGGTAGTACTCGTTTTCCCGCAGCGTGGCGTAGTGATTGAGGGCCCGCTTGAGGCTGGACATCAGCTCCACCAGCGTGAAGGGCTTCTGGATGAAATCGTAGGCGCCTTCCTTCAAGGCCTGGATGGCCACCTCGGTGGTGGCATTTCCCGTCATGACGATGCAGAAGGCGCGCCGATCCAGCTTCCGGATGGCCCCGATGAGGTCCATGCCCGACCGCCCCCCCGGCAGCATCAGATCCGTGATAACCACCGCATAGTGCTTCTCCTGCACCAAGCCCAGCGCGTTGTCCACGTCCGCGGCGCTATCGGCGAGGAACCCATCCAGCCGGACGGCTTCCAGCAGGAGTTCCCGGAACCCCGGCTCGTCGTCCACGATGAGGATGGAATGGGACTTCAAAATTTTTCCCTCCGGGCCAGGGGAGTTTGGGATCCCGCAGGCTGCTGGTGATGAGGTGAAGTCCTATCTTGAGCGGCCCGGCCCGACCTCGCCATGACAAAGATCGCCTTGGCGTCTTCATCCCCCACATAACGCCAATGCCAGGGTTCAAAGGCCACCTTGAGGCCGCTATGCTCGGGGAAGGAAAGCTCGAACCCAAATTCCGGGCCG
Organism: Holophagaceae bacterium; assembly: GCA_025350765.1. Taxonomy (GTDB): domain Bacteria; phylum Acidobacteriota; class Holophagae; order Holophagales; family Holophagaceae; genus JANXPB01. The sequence goes on from JANXXC010000165.1 coordinate 1,626, forward strand.
CGGGATTTGAGCCACCGCCAGGCTGCGGTCTTCACGAATTCCGCCGGGGTAAAATTCGACTCGGGCCTGCTGAAGTCCACGAAATCCACGGCCAATCCCGTATGGTGCTCGCTGTAACCCGGAGGCGCCGTCCACCAGGAATAGGCCTTGGGCGAAATGCCTTTCTTCTTCGCACCGGATTCAAAAAGCCCCCTCTGGGATTCAACCGAGCGGAACCCTGCCCCCACCTTCAGGGAGATGCCCTCCTTGCGCGCCGCTTCTATTAGGTTGGCGAGGGGTCCTTGAAGGTTTCGCCGCACCTGGATGCCGTCCTCCATCATCACCAGAGCTTCAGCGGGAGCTTCGTCATAGGGCAGATGCCCGAAGCGGCCCGCCTTCACGGGGCGTGGCGGGCTGTGCTGAATGGACAATGCCTGGGGATGGGCCGGGGGATGGGGAAGAAGCATCAGCTCACGAAGGATTCCCCAACCCTAAATCGGAAATCGGAAATCGGAAATCGAAATCACTGCACCGCCGCGGCCTCCACGCGCAGCTGGTCCTCAGAAACTCCCACGCGGGCCAGCGCCCCCGGTTCCAATTTGCCCTCCAGGATCAACCTCGACAGCGGATTCACGACTACATGCTGAATGAGCCGCTTCAAGGGACGGGCGCCAAGCTGTTCGTCAAAGCCCTCCTTCGCTAGCCAATCCAGGGCTTCTTCGCTGATCTCTAGGCCCACGCGTTTTTCGGCCAATTGCGCTTCCAGACGTTTCAATTGGATTATCGCCACGGCCTTCACGTCCTCGCGGCCCAGGGCGCGGAAGGTGACAACCTCATCGATGCGGTTGAGGAATTCGGGACGGAAATGCATCCGAAGGGCGGCCTGAATCTCTACCTGGGCCTTGTCTACCTGGCCTCCGGCGGCAAAGATCGCGGCGCTGCCCACGTTGCTCGTCATGATCAGAATGGTGTTGCGGAAATTCACCGTGCGGCCCTTGCCATCCGTGAGGCGCCCGTCCTCCAGCACCTGCAAAAACAAATCGAAAACCCTCGGATGGGCCTTTTCCATTTCGTCCAGCAGGATCACGGCGTAGGGCCTGCGGCGCACCGCTTCCGTGAGGCGACCGCCTTCCTCGTAACCCACGTAGCCTGGCGCCGAGCCAATGAGCCGGGTCGAATCCACTTCGCTGGTGAATTCGCTCATGTCAATGCGCACCATGGCGTTTTCGTCATCGAACAAAAATTCCGCCAAGGCCCGCGCCACCTCGGTCTTGCCCACACCGGTCGGTCCGAGGAAGAGGAAGGATCCGATGGGCCGCTTGGGATCCGCGAGCCCCGCGCGATTGCGCCGCAAGGCGTCGGAGATGCCCACCAGCGCAGCATCCTGGCCCACCACCCGGAGCTGCAGCCGCTCTTCCATATGCAGCAATTTTTGGATTTCGCCTTCCAAGAGACGAGAGACGGGAATGCCGGTCCACTTGCTCACGACGCTGGCGATGTCCTCTTCGCTCACCTCCAGGCGCAGCATGGAGGTTTCGTTTTTCGAGCCCGCCTCGATCTGCTTTTCCAGCACGGGGATTTCGCCATATTCCAGCCGGGAGGCCCGCTCGTACTCGCCTCGGGTCTTGGCCTGCTCCAGTTCGATGCGTAGGTCATCCAGCTTCTTCTGCTGGGCCCGAGTCTGTTCGATGGCCTTCTTATCGTTTTCCCATCGGGCGCGAAGGCGGGACAGCTCTTCGTTAAGCTCCGCGAATTCACCATCCAGCTCCTTCAACCGCGCCTTGGAAACCGAATCCTTTTCCTTGGCCAGGGCGTGGCGCTCCAACTGCAATTGCATTTCCCGACGCTCGCGCACATCAATGTCGATGGGCCGGGAATCAATCTGCATCCGCACGCTGGACGCCGCCTCATCCATCAAATCCACCGCCTTGTCCGGCAGAAAACGATCGGCGATGTAGCGGGTGGAAAGCTGCACGGCCTCCACCAGGGCCGCGTCCTTGATGCGCACACCATGGTGCAATTCGTAGCGTTCCTTCAAGCCGCGCAGGATGGAAATGGCGTCTTCTACGCTGGGCTCTTCCACAAAGATCGGCTGGAATCGGCGTTCCAGGGCGGCGTCTTTCTCGATGTGCTTTTGATATTCGTTGAGCGTCGTCGCGCCGATGCAGCGGAGATCCCCGCGGGCCAGGGCGGGCTTCAACAAATTGGCGGCGTCCATGGAACCCTCGGCGGAACCCGCGCCTACCAACGTGTGCAGTTCATCAATGAAGAGCACAATGCGGCCATCGCTGTCCTCGATCTCTTTCAGCACGCCTTTGAGCCGCTCCTCGAACTGGCCCCGGTACTGGGTTCCCGCCACCAGCAGCCCCATGTCCAGGCCCATGAGTCGGATGCCTTTCAGGCTTTCGGGCACGTCGTTCTTCACGATGCGCTGGGCCAGTCCCTCGGCGATGGCGGTCTTGCCCACGCCGGGCTCGCCGATGAGGACGGGATTGTTCTTCGTGCGGCGCGATAACACTTGCAGCACCCGACGAATCTCCTCATCGCGGCCGATGACTGGATCCAGTTTCCCCCCCTCGGCCATGGCGGTGAAATCCTTGGCGTACTTGTCGAGAGACGCAAACTTCTCCTCGGCCCTTTCATCCTCAACCCGAGCGCCGGCGCGGCCTTCCTTGATGGCAGCTTCCAGCTTTTTGCGATCCAGACCGAAGCGCTCCAACAGTTTTTTCGCGTCGGTAGCGGCGTTGGAAAAAGCCAGCAGCATGGCGTCCGTGGCCAGAAAACGATCGCCCAGGCCGCGGCCAGTGTCGCTTGCCACGTCCAGGAAATGCCGGAACCCTGCCCCCGGCTGGGGCTCCGAGCCGCCGATGGCTTTGGGCAGCTTGTTCAGCAGCTCGTCGGCGCCGTCCTGGAGTCCTTTCAGGGATTCCACGGCCAGTCCGGCTCGTTCCAGAACCGGCCTGAGGCCCATTTCCGGCGCCAACAAGGCTTGGAAAAGGTGCTGGGGCAACAGTTCAGGATGCTGATCCTCGACGGCCCGATTGCGCGCGGCCACCAGGGCATCGTTAGCTTTTTGAGTGAAGGGCAACAGAGACATGGGAACTCCTGGCTTCTACATTGATAATAATTTTCCTGATTACCTAGGACTCTCCGCTCAGTTACCTCAAAAAAATGAAACCGCGAAAAAACGCGAAAAAACGATTGGCCGCAGAGGACTCAGAGATCACAAAGAATCGTATTGTGTGCTTTGTGCCCTTTGTGGCTGGTTCCGTTTTTTCGGCTTCGCGGCGCCTCACGAAGAACATCAGTGTCCATCAGTATTACCCGTGGTTGCTTTTTGATTGCTCCGCCAAACCCGCCTCCACCAAGCCTCTTGCTATGCTTGGATTCCTGCTGAGGCCACTGTGGACATTCTTCCCGAAGCGCTTGACCGCAATGAACGATTGAAAGCTCTCGCGCCTGAAGTCTTCAATGCGCTTTCCCCCTTGGCGCGCCGGGCCTTTTTCCCCAAGGGCATTCCCTTTCAAGCAGGGCAAGCCTCGGGCTGCACCATCAACGCCACCATCGGCCAGATCACCGATGGATTCGGTAATCCGCTGCCCCTGGCTCGCATGGGCGAACTCCTCTCCAACCTCAGGCCGAAAGACGCCTTCCTCTACAGCCCCGTCCAAGGCCGTCCCAAAGCCCGGCAGCTCTGGCACGAGAAGCTCCTGAAGGAAGACGCGCGCATGGAATCCGTCGGCCTCGCGGCGGTCACCGCGGGCATCTGCCACGCCATCAGCATGGCGGCGGAATTGTTCTTCACGCCGGGGGACACTTTGCTGCTGCCAGACCTTTATTGGGACAACTACGAACAGATTTTCGGCATCCGATTGGAAGGGCGATTCGAACGCTATCCCTTCTACCCGACAGACCTGTCAGGATTCAACGTGGACGGGCTTCGGGAAGCCCTGGCAACAGTCCAAGGCAAGGTCCATGTCCTGCTCAATTTCCCCAGCAATCCCAGCGGATATTCGCCAACCCCAACCGAATTGAAGGCCATCGCCGAGGTGCTCACGGAAGCCGCCTTGAATCGCGCGGTCATCGTCTACTGCGACGACGCCTATCACGGTCTGGTTTTTGAAAAAACCGCCACGAGCAAGAGTCTCTTTTTCGAATTGATCGGGCGCTCGCCCAACCTCATTGCCCTGAAATGCGATGGCGTCACCAAGGAGCTGAGCTTCTTCGGCGGGCGGGTGGGCTTTCTGACTTTCGGAACCTCAAAAGAGGCCGCCGAAATCCTCGTGGATAAATCCATGTCCCTGGTGCGCTCAGGCATCGGCAGCCCCGTGGGCATCAGCCAATACCTAATGGAAGAGGAGCTTGAAGACCCGCGCCACGACGCCAGTTTCGAGACCATGCGGCAGATCCTCGAACGCCGCTATCGCATCCTGAAAGACGCGGTCTCCAAGCCTACGGAGCAGTGGACCGTTTATCCCTTCAACGCGGGCTGTTTTTGTTTGCTGGAACTGCGGGCCGGCCTCAACGCCGAAGACATCCGCCAGCGCCTTATCAAAGATGAAAGCGTCGGAGTGGTGAACCAAGGGGACAAGCACATTCGATTGGCCTTCTGCTCCATCACAGAAGAAGCCATCGAGCCCCTGGTGGCGTCGTTGGAGCGGGTTTGCGAAAAAACTGAGGCACGGAGGTGACGGAGAAAAAGGAGAACACGGAGGTTTTGTGGAATTAGAAGAACTGACCGGTGTCGTGATCGGCGCCGCCATCAAAGTCCAAAAAACCCTCGGGCCGGGGATGCTCGAATCAACCTATCGAATGTGTCTTGCCCATGAATTGCGCCAACTTGGGCTGGATGTATGTGAGGAAGTTCCTCTGGAGGTTCACTATGAAGGGCTTCGCGTTCCAAATGCCTACCGGCTTGATCTTCTGATCGAAGACCTTCTCGTCGTCGAATTGAAGACGATCCAGAAAATCCTTCCCGTCCATAAAGCCCAGGTGGCCACTTACCTCCGCTTCAGTGGAAAACGGGTGGGCCTTCTCCTTAATTTCTGGTCATGGCCCTTGAAAGAAGGTGGCATCCAACGCATCCTCCACACCCCATGAATTTCTTCGTGATCTCCGCTCCTCCGTGTTCTCCGCGTCCCCCGCTTTTTTTTGCTGAGTACCTCTGAATGACCACTCCCATGCTCCAACAGATCGCCACCCTCAAACGTGAGGCGGGCAGCGCGATTCTGCTAACGCGCATGGGGGATTTCTACGAATTGATCGGCGAGGATGCGGTGGTGGCGGCGCCGATCCTTGAGATCGCGCTCACCACCCGGGGCAAGGGCACCGATGCCGAAACGCCCATGTGCGGCGTGCCCCACTTCGCGCTGGAAAGTTATCTGCCAAAGCTGTTGGCCGCGGGCTACAGCGCCGCCATCGCCGAGCCCACCGCCAAGCCCGAGGAAGTCAAAGGCCTGCTGCCCCGCGCCATCCAGCGCATCATCACGCCAGGCACTTGGCTGGATGATGACGGCCGTTGGCTGGCCTCGGTGCATCGCCTGGGGACCCAATGGGGCATCGCGTTGCTGCAGCTCGCCAGCGGCCAGATTCGCGTGCTGCCCGGCGAAGGCGAAGAGCCGCTCCGCGCGACCCTGGAGCGCTTGGCGCCCCACGAGGTGCTGCTGCCCGAGGGCGCGGAATCGCCGATGGAATCTGAGGTCACCCTGCAGCGCCTTCCACCTTGGCGCTTCGAAGCCACGCGAGCAGAAGCACAGATTCTTGCCTTCTTCGGATGGCAGCATCTGGAGGGCGTGGGTCTTCACCCTTACCCCGCGGCGATCGGCGCGCTCGGTGCCTTGCTGGATCAGATCGAGCTCACGCAGAAGGGTCGCCCAGCCCATCTTCAGGGCGTTTCTCTGGAATTGGGCGCGGCGGGGCCGCTGCTAGATGCCACCAGTGCGCGGCATCTGGAAATCTTCGCCAACACGCTGGATGGCAGCAAGACCGGCAGCCTGCTCGCCTTGTTGGATCAATGCCGTACGCGCATGGGATCGCGGCTGCTGCGAGGCTGGCTGGAGCAGCCCATTCGCGACCGCGAAGCACTGGAGGCGAGGTGGTCCCAAGTGGCCTGGCTCACGGACGACAGCCGCCGGGAGCCCCTGCAAAAGCTCTTCGCCAAGGTTCCGGATTTGGATCGTCTGCTGGGCCGAGTGGCCATGGGCCTCGCCACGCCGCCGGAACTGGCGCAGCTTCGGGATGGCCTTGGAGAGTTGCAGGGACTCCCCGAGCTGCTGCGGGATCGCGGCTGGTTCGGCGATGCCAGGGACTTGAACCTATGGTCCGAAACCACGCCTCTCTGCTTGGACTTGTGGACGGAACTCCGACGCAGCATCGAAGAAGCGCCTTCCCTCGATATCGAAAAAGGCCGCGTCATCCGGGATGGCGTGGATTCGGAGTTGGACTCGGTGCGCCGCCTGGCCCGGGATGCCAAACAGGTGATGCTCGAACTGGAAGAAGAAGAGCGCACCGCCGCGGGCATCAACAGTTTGAAAATCAAGTACAACCGCGTGTTCGGCTATTACTTCGAGATCACCAAATCCAATCTGGCGGCGGCTCCGCCGCACTTCATCCGGAAGCAGACCCTCGCCAACGCCGAGCGCTTCACCACCGAAAAACTGATGGCCTTCGAGCTGCGGTTGCTGAGCGCCGAGAGCGATCAGGTGCGCCTGGAGACGATCCAATTCAAGCGCATCCTCGATGGGATTTTGGCCGCGCGCGCCGAGCTCGTGGCGCTGTCAAAGGCCGTGGCTTCCCTCGATCTGCTGTGTGCTTTCGCGGAGCGGGCGCGGCACAGCGGGTGGACCCAGCCTGGGCTCAGCGATTCGCGAGAGCTGATCCTCGCCGGAGCGCGCCATCCCATGCTCGAAGCGCGCCTCGGCCGCGAGTGCATTCCCAACGATTTGAATCTCACTCAAAGCCAAAGCATGGCCGTGGTGACCGGCCCCAACATGGGGGGCAAATCCACCTTCCTGCGCACCGCCGCCCTACTGGTGGTGCTGGCCCAGACGGGCTCCTTCGTGCCTGCGGAGCTGATGCGCTTCGGCATCACCGATCGCATTTTCACGCGCATCGGCGCCAGCGATTTCCTCGCCAAAGGCCAATCAACCTTCATGGTGGAGATGACGGAAACCGCCCGCATCCTCAACCAAGTGACCCCCGCGAGCCTAGTGATCCTTGACGAAATCGGCCGCGGAACCAGCACCCGCGATGGTCTGGCCTTGGCCGAAGCCATCGCACTTTATTTACGTGATCTCAAAGGCGGTGAACCCCGCACGCTCTTTGCCACGCACTTTTTTGAGATGACCAAGCTCGCCGAAGATCCCCGCATCGTCAACCTCCACGTGGAAGTTCAGGAGTGGGAGGAGCAGTTGCTCTTCCTGCATCGCATCGCGCCCGGCCCGGCGGATCGCAGCTACGGCATTCAGGTGGCGAAGCTCGCAGGCCTGCCAAGAAGTGTCATCGCCAAGGCTCAGCGGCTGCTCGCGGATGAGCCGGCTTCCGGCTTCCGGCCACCTTCCGGAGCGCATGTCCCAGGTCCCTCCTCGACACAGCAGCCCCTGCTTCCCATGTTCGAGTCCGAACCAGATCCCCTGCGCGAAGAGTTGGAGGCCTTGGATCTGCATCGAATGACGCCCCTCGAAGTGATGAACTGGGTGGCGGCGCGGCAGCGGCCACAAGCCTAGGACCTGATCTCCCAGGTCCCAGGGAACTACTCCGCCAAATAAATCCGAGCCCAGGTTAGGGGCAATACGATTTACATAGTCGAGAGTCGAGAGTTAAGAAGTTCGATGAGGAAGCAACGCATGCGTTGCTTCCCGGAGGGCGCGACTTCCTCCACGGTGCGCCGGAGGCGCCACAAGATTGACTGTCAACTCTCAACTCTCAACTCTCAACTCTCAACTCTCAACTCAAGACTCCGGCCCCCGTGATAAGTAAACCGTATTGAGGTTAGGGAGGCCCTAGCGCCACCCATACCAGGCACTCTACGGGTGCAAGCAGGGTCTGGTGATTTGAATTCGATCAAGACGCAGGTGCATAGTGGATGCACTAAATCTACGCTCAGAGTCCGGAGTCATGCCATGATTAGGAACAATCGGTTCCGCATTCTCTATCTAGATGGCGCGCCCCTATTCGCGAGACCTCGTTCTTTCTTGTTGGTTGAGTATTTTTGGTCATCAGGAAAACCGAAGAAAAATCCCCGTCAATCCGTGAAATCCGTGGCTCATCTTTTTTTTCAGTTGTCCGTTTTTATTTCTCGTGGCCTTGCGTGTTAGTGAGAATCCGCGGCCACTGTTCCTCGGAATCCCCGCGCCCACCAGAGCAGCACGCCAGAAATAAAAATCGCCGGTACTGAGCTCTGCAGCGCATGGGCCAAGGCGTCTCCGCCGCCGCCCAAATGCTCACTGCGCCAGCCCACCCATTCGGGACTGATGGCGTCGCCGAAGAGATGGATGAACAGCACGTTTACGGCCACCCCCGAGGCGCGCACGCTCGAGGGCAGGCAGCTGATGGTTAGCGAGTTCACCGGGCTGGTGTTGATGAAGAGCAGCAGCATCCCCACAAAGAACAAAAGATAGGTCACCTTCAAGCTTCCCGACGACACGGCGAAGGCCACCGCCGGAGCCGCGGCCATCAAGGTCAGGCCGCTGATCCATAGGCCCGCATCGGGCCAGCGGTGCTGGAGTTTTCCGGTGAGGCTGCCACCAAGAAAGGTCCCGACGATGCCTGTCACCACCGCGAGCCCGCCGAAGGCCATGCCGGCTTCACCCACGCTCACGGCGAATTTTCGCTGCAACAAGGCCGGGCCCCAGGTGGTGAGCGCGCCCATGGCAAAGGTGTAGGCCACGTAGCTGCCGGTGCAGGCCAGCCAAATGCGATTCTTGAAAATCGAGCCCATCTTTTTCAACCAAGTGGCCGAAGCTTCCAGATCCACCAGGTGATCCATCGCGCCCCGCACAGGATCCGAAAGTTGGGCCATGCGACCCGCCAGGATCAACCCCGGAAGGCCCGCCACCAGAAAGGCGGCGCGCCATCCGAAGTGCTGCGCCACGATGCCGCCGAGACCAAAGCCCAAGGCCGATCCCACAGGAATGGCCAGGTAGAACCAAGTGAATTTCGAAGCGCGTTCATCTTCGGGAATGACGTCGCTCAAAATCGCGGGCCCCAACGTCGCGTAGGCAGCCTCGCCCACCCCCACCAGCGAGCGCGTGAACAACAGCATGGGGTAGGTGTGCACCAGCGCGGCCATCATCGTCGCGATGCTCCACAGGGCCACGCCCGCCGCCACCAACCGCGGCCGGTGATAGCGGTCCGCCGCCCATCCGAACATTGGCGCCGCCAGCATGTAGACCACCACGAAGACCAGCGGCAACCTTCCCAACTGAGAATCCGTGAGATGCAGATCCTTGCCCAAGGGCTCCAAAATCGCCGCCACCACGTAGCGATCCAGGTAGTTCACCAGGTTGATGGCGGTGAGCAGGGCCAGGAGCTTTTGGGAGGATTTCATGAAGAGAGGCCTTGAGCTATGGGCTAAGAGCTAAGAGGGCTAACGGGAGGATCGGATTTTGTTGATGAAGGCCGAGAGCGCCCTACACGCTGCATTCGCCAGTTTCTCGATTTCATTATTTTCAAAAAGACTCAGGCGAAAAGCCAAGGATGCTTGGTATTCAAGCTCACGCGCTGAGCCCAAGGCGATGTGCAGATAGTGAAGGAATTCTGCCTCTGAATGGCGAGCGCAACCCTCCACTATGTTCGATGGAACCGAAACTGCGCTGCGTCTCATTTGTGAGGTCAATCCAAACTGTTCTGCCTTCGGAAAGCCCTTCGTGGTTGCATACACCGCCAAGGCCAATTCGTCCGCGAGCTTGAAGGTGGCCAAGGTCCTGTGATTACGCATCAATGCTCCCATTTTTTCTTGGCTCTTAGCTCATAGCCCATAGCCCATAGCTCAGGCCTCATAGCCAAAATCAATTCACAATCTTGATGCTCCGTTTTGGGGGCGGCCCGTCTCGACGTTCTTTCCCGATGAGAATGAGTTCGACGATCCCCGCGACGAGACTGGTGATGAGCGCGCCGAAGAAGCCCGCCCAGAAACCATCCACCTTGAAATCCAACCCGAGCCTGAGTGAAAGCGCCCCCACCAGCCAGAACACCAGGCCATTGATCACGAGGCTGAAGCAGCCGAAG
>JANXXC010000167.1 GCA_025350765.1 Holophagaceae bacterium
AAGGTGGCCGCGGGCGAAGCCGGTGGCATCACCCAGCACATCGGCGCCTACCACGTCGATGTAAAGGACAAGAACACCGGCCTCATGCGCCAGGTCGTCTTTCTGGACACGCCGGGCCACGAAGCGTTCACCAAGATGCGCGCCCGGGGCGCCAAGGTCACCGACATCGCCATCCTAGTGGTGGCCGCCGATGACGGCGTCATGCCCCAGACCATTGAATCCATCAACCACGCCAAGGCCGCGGACGTTCCGCTCGTCGTGGCCATCAACAAGATCGACAAGCCCGGCGCCAACGCCGACAAGGTCCAACAGGGCCTCTTGCAACACAACGTGCAGACCGAGGCTTACGGGGGTGACGTGCCCGCCGTGGCCGTCAGCGCCAAGACCAAAGTGGGTCTCGACGAATTGCTTGAAACGCTGTTGCTCGTCGCGGACATGAAGGAACTCAAAGCCGTCTACGATTGCCCCGCGGCGGGTTCCATCATCGAAGCTCGTCTCGACAAGGGCCGCGGCGCCGTGGCCACAGTGCTCGTGCAGCAGGGCACCTTGAAGCAGGGCGAGATTTTTGTCGCCGGCGCCACCATGGGCCGCGTCCGCGCCATGTTTAACGACCTGGGCCAGCGCATCACCGAGGCCGGACCTTCCACCGCCGTGCAGATCCTCGGCTTCGAGGAAGTGCCCTCCAGTGGCGACAACTTCCAGATCGTCGAGAACGAAGGCAAGGCCCGCACCATCGTGGGGTTCCGCCAGGAGAAGGCCAAGGCCGCCGCCCTGCAGAAACAGCGGGTCACGTTGGAAAACCTGTTCAGCACGCTCAAGGACGGCCTCATCAAAGAGTTGCCTCTCATCATCAAGGCCGACGCTCAAGGCTCTGTGGAATCGCTGGTGGGTCAGTTGGAGAAGCTCAGCACCGAGAAGGTGCGCGTTCGCATCATCCACGCCGCCGCGGGCACCGTGAACGAGAACGACGTGCTGCTGGCGGAGGCCTCCAAGGCCATCGTCATCGCCTTCCACACCAAGGCCGAGAAGAAGGCCGAGGAACTGGCCCATGAAGAAGGCGTGGACATCCGCTTCCACGACATCATCTACAAGGTCACCGAAGAGATCGAGGCCGCCATGGTCGGCCTCTTGGACGCCACCGACAAGGAAACCGTCCAGGGTCAGGCGGAAGTTCGCCAGATCTTCAAGGTCAACAAGACCGTCATCGCCGGCTCCTTCGTCACCGAAGGCAAGGTTCAGAAGGGCTTCAAGGCCCGGGTCAAGCGGGGCGAGGACATCATCTTCGAAGGCGGCTTGAAGAGCCTCAAGCGCTTCAAGGAAGACGTGAACGAGGTAAAGAACGGCCTCGACTGCGGCATCGCGATGGAAGGCTTCGACGGCCTGAAGGAAGGCGACATCCTGGAATTCTTCACCAAGGAAAAGGTCATCGCGACGAGCTTGTCGTAGTTCGACTTTCGCGGATTTCAAGCGTCGATCCATGGAAATGGGTCGGCGCTTCCTCTTTTCGCGGCGGCGCCTGTGACATCCATCACTAAGATCCTCTGGGATGCTGGTGGTTTGGCCATTCAGGAGGTCCCATGTCCGCTCCCAGCGTTGCGCCGACGTTTGCAGTCACGGCCGTCGAGGCCAAGGAAGCCACCAATCCTTTGGGCCTTGTGCGCCTGGATCACATCCAGATCACCGGCTCCATCGAGAAGCTGGAGCCGCTCTACCGCCGTATGGGCTTCGCCCGCGTCGCGTCCAACTCCGGTGCCTGGGGCCGGGTAGTCCACCTGCGCCAGAACAAGATGGACATCGCCATCGCCGAAAGCGACGGCAGCACCCAATTCGGCACCTATTTCCAAGCGCATGGCGAAGGCGTCAACGCGCTGGCCTTCGAGGTTGAAGATTGTGAAGTTGCGTTGCAGGAAGCCGTGAAACGCGGCGCGAAGGTTCGCCTGGAACCTATGACCCAGACCTTTTGCGAGGGTCATGTGAAAGTGGCTGCCATCCAGGGTTTCGGTGACGTCTGGAACTACCTGGTGGAGCGCAAAGGCCCGCAGGATTGCTGGATCATGCAAACCCAAAAAGATGACCTGCCGGCCCTCTCCAATCCTGGATTGCTGCGCGTGGATCACCTGACGAACAACGTGGGCGTGGGCGAGATGGATCGCTGGGTGGACTTCTACGAAAGCATCTACGGCTTCGTGGTGACCCGCGAATTCAGGATCCGCGGCTCCCTGGGCACCGGCCTGAATTCCAAGGTGGTGCAAAGCGCGAACAACCGCATCATCATCCCCATCAACGAGCCCACCGACACCAAGAGCCAGATCCAGGAATATGTAAACCGCCATCGCGGCCCGGGCGTGCAGCACATCGCCATGGGAACTGCCGACATCATGGCGACCTTGCCCAACCTTCAGGCCCAAGGCTTCAACTTTTTGAAGACGCCCGACACTTACTACGAGCTACTGCCGGGCCGCATTGCCAAAGGCGGCTACCCGGTCGCCGAAAGCCTGGAACGCGCGAAAGCGCTGGGCATCCAGATTGACGGCGACCTAACCGGCTACCTGTTGCAAATTTTCACTGAAGATCAGATCGGCCCGCTCTTTTTCGAAATCATCCAGCGACGCGGCAATCGCGGTTTCGGCGAAGGAAACTTCCAGGCGCTCTTTGATTCCATCGAGCTCGATCAGAAGCGGCGCGGTGTGCTGTAGGGTAGAAGGCCCCTGCTAACCTGGAGCCATTCTCCGGAGTTCCCATGCAGCTGCAGCCCGCTCTCGACGTCCTAAAAGCCCGCGCGCCTTTCATCCCGGAGCTCGCCATCGTGCTGGGTTCGGGGCTCGGGGACATCGCAGAAAGCGCCGAAGCAAAAGCGGGCGTTTCCATTTCCTTCACGGAACTGCCGGGCTTTCCCCAACAGAGCGTGGCGGGGCACAGCGGCAAGCTGGTGTTCTGCGAATTGGAAGGGAAAAAGGTGGTGCTGCAGGCCGGGCGATTCCATTTCTATGAAGGCCATCCCCTTGATGTGGTGACAGCGCCCATGCGCATCTACGGGCGATTTGGCCTAAAGGCGGTGCTCCACACCAACGCCGCGGGCGCCATCAACCCGGACTTCAAGGTCGGCGAGCTGATGGTCATTGCAGATCACATCAACTTCACCGGCACCAATCCCTGCATCGGCCCCAACGTGCCGCCCGGTCCGCGCTTTCATGACATGACCGTCGCCTATGACAAGGCCCTGCGGCAGCAACTCCACGCCGCTGCGGAATCCCTGGGACAGCGGCTTCAAGAAGGCACTTACATCGGCGTCACGGGCCCTTGCTACGAGAGTCCCGCGGAGATCCGCGCCTTTCGTACGATGGGCGCCGACGCCGTGGGCATGAGCACTGTGCCGGAAGTCATCACAGCGCGGCACGAAGGCCTGCGGGTGGCGGGCATCAGCTGCCTCTGCAACATGGGCGCGGGCATTCTGCCGGTGGCCCTCACCCACGAAGACGTGCTGGCGGCTGGCGCGGCGGCGGCGGCGGCCTTCGAGACCCTGGTGAGAAAATTCGTGAAAGACTTGGCGCTTTAGCAAACCGCTGGAACATTTCTTCGCGCGGGTGGAAGAGCTTAATCATCGAGCGCGGCTGTGCTGAGCCTTCGCTAAAGCGGGGGACGGACGTCGCGTCTGCCCCCCGCTTTGGGAATGGCTCAGTGGCTTCCCTATGGGCCTGAATCTAGGGGTGGTGCCGTTGGCGGTGCATTCACGTCGAGGATGAGTGGGATTTCGGATTGAGCAACAGGGCCGCCGCTTAGGGAATTCGGCGGTGTGATGGTCACGCGGATTTTCATCTCCAGTCTTGAAGTGCCTGGGGGCAGGGTCGCAGGCGGCAAGTACCACTGGTAAAGCCTCGTATCATCAAATTGGGGGAACGTGACATCCGAAAACTTGCCGGATTCGGGGAACTGGAAATGTCCCCCGTCCACACCGGCGGGCACATTGAGGATCTCCCACCGGTAGGTTCCCATGGGCCACGCCTTCAAAGGAATGACTTAGAGCTTGTCCGTAAATTATTCGGAGCCGCGACGGAGGTCAGCCGCGATGCAGCGCAAGGAAGCGGCCGCAGACGCATATAGTTTATACGCGCAAGGCCGGTGACGCCGCGTTGCGCGCGGCTGGCCCCGTCCCTTCGGGC
>JANXXC010000217.1 GCA_025350765.1 Holophagaceae bacterium
ACCGTTCGGCGATGTCTGGGGCACGTAGTGGCCCGGGCAGCGGTGCTGAGGGCCCGGCTCCATCTCATAGACCCTGAAGGGCGTCGAGATCCCGGGGACCGTCACCGCAAGGCCCCACTGGTGGGCCCGGTCGACGGGATCGGGGTTGAAATGCTCAAGGGTGACTGTCTCTTCCACGTGGGTCGGAAGGGGAGCGGGATAGACCTTGTCGAAGTGGGTGCTGCCGCCCCATGTGGACCAGACCTGCCACTGGGAGATGCCCGAAGGACTATCGATGGATACCAGGATCTTGACCTTGAGTTTGTCCTCGCAGGCGATGCGCAGGATCTTGATCGTGGGCTTGACCGAGGGCTTGGGCGGTGTCGGCTGGGGGCTGGTCTTGAATTTGAAATCACACCACTTGCTCCAAGGCCCTTCCACCAGGGGACTGGTAGGCGTGCCCCGATGAACCCCTCGCACGCGCCAGCGGCCCTTGTTATCGCCGGGAAACCCGTTGTAGGTCAGGGCGGTCGCGGCGATGCCCCCTTTGAATGAAAGGCCGAATTCGCTGTCCCAATGGCCCACCTGGTGGGCGTCGAAGCAATCCACTTCCACCACGTAATAATCGGAATGAGGCACCATGCCCCAGGTGAAATGGATCGTTCGCGGAAAGTTGTGCAGTTCCACGCCGCAGACAGGCGTGTAAAGGGTCGGTGCGGCCATCAAGAGTGGCCTTGGCTTGGCCGCGGCCTGAGGGCCTTGGCTATAGAGGGCAGGGGCGGCCAAGATCCCCAGGCTTCCGATCCGGAAGGCCAGGGCAAGGGCATTGGATTTCATGGAATTCTCCAAAAGGCGAGCATGAGAAACGAACGCGGGGCCCCCAGCTCGGTGCAAGAACGCTGCGCGGAATTACCCAAAGTGTCGTGAGGTTTCGAAGGTGAATCCTCACCGTGGGGGTTGGGCGTGTCAAGTTCCATTTCTGAGTTAGGCAATGCTTGCCCTCGCCCGAGGGGACTGACATGGCGATGTAAGCCCCACAGCGAGGCGCCTTCAAATAGACAATCTGACTTTCGGCTTCTCGCAGGCCAAATGGCGGCATACAAAGGCCG
The DNA here is from genome assembly GCA_025350765.1 of Holophagaceae bacterium. Taxonomy (GTDB): domain Bacteria; phylum Acidobacteriota; class Holophagae; order Holophagales; family Holophagaceae; genus JANXPB01. The sequence goes on from JANXXC010000217.1 coordinate 1,089, forward strand.
CGAAAATCCCCTGGAAACAATCGGAAACCGAAGTTAGAGTTCGGGCGATGGGAAGGTGGCCCCGATTTCTTTATTCTTGAACCCGATGCGGATCAAATCCTTTCGAGCAGCACCACTGCTTGAGCGGCCAGACCTTCGCCACGACCGGTGAATCCCAGTTTCTCGGTGGTGGTGGCCTTGACGTTCAAGGCTTCGGGCTCGATGCCGAGCAGGGGCGCGATGCGTTCCCGCATGGCTTGGCGGTGGGAACCGATCTTCGGCCTTTCGCCGATGAGACAGACATCTGCGTTTTCCACCCGCCAGCCGCGTTCGCGGAGTTCAGCCATGGTGCGTTCCAGCAGCACCGTGGAATCTGCGCCCTTGTAAGCCGCGTCCGTGTCCGGGAAATGCTGGCCAATGTCACCCAACCCAGCCGCGCCGAGCAGCGCGTCCATGAGCGCATGGAGCATGACGTCCGCATCGCTGTGGCCCGCCAAGCCCCGGTCGTGGGGCACGCGGATTCCCATGAGCATGAGGGGCCGGCCTGCTTCGGGGGCCGCGAAACCGTGCACGTCGAAACCGGAGCCCACCCTCAAATTAAATGCTCCTCACGGTGCCGGGCGACGGGGTCGGGGGATTGGTCTTTCGAAGAGATTTGTTTTGGCCGGTGCTGGAGATGCCACCGGTGTTCTCGGTGGTGGAAACGTGGTCGGGGATGGTCAGGATCACCGTGGTGCCCTCGCCCTCCTCGCTCTTCACTTCGATGGAGGCGCCGTGTTCTTCGATGATTTTCTTCACGGTGGCCATGCCTAGCCCGGTGCCCTTCTTTTTCCCGTAGCTGAAGAAAGGCTCGAAGATGCGGCGCAGCACCTTGCGGGGGATGCCCTTCCCGTTGTCCGTCACGCGGATTTGAACACCGCCCGTCACTCGCTCCCAGGCCATGGTGACCTTGCGTCCGCCGGAATTTTCGGAGACGGCGTCCAAGGCATTCGCCAGAAGGTTCTCGATGACCCGCGCGAATCGAGCCGGGTCCAAGTTGGCGGCGCAGGGGGCTTCCTCAGAGGTGATCTCCACACCCAGATCCCCCGCGTGGGGCCGGATGGCTTCCACCAAGCTGGTGAGGAAGGCCGTGAGCTCCACCTTTTCCCGTCGGGGTTCCCGCACCTTGGCGTAGTCCAGCACGTCCATGCTCATCTCGCTCAGGCGCTGGACGGCTTCCAGGATCTTGGCCACGTGATGCTTGGATTTCGCATCGGGGTTCAGCACCTCCAGCAGCTCGGCGTGGCCCCGCACCACGAAAAGCGCATTCTTGAAATCGTGCACGATGCTGCTGGCCACCTGGCCCACGGTGGCCAGCACCTGGTTGCGGAGATTATCTTCGGAGAGCCGGGCCCGCTCGATGGCGATGGCGCAGAGCGCCACGATCGCCTCGAAGATGGGCCGATCCACTGGCTCGGTGATGATGCGCTTGGAATCCAGGTACACCACGCCGATGCGCTTGCCCTGGAGAGTAAGGGGCAGGCAGAGGATGGTCTTGAGCTGAAGGTCCATGATGGACTGCTGGCTCATCAGCTTTTCGTTGTCCGTGACGTTATGGATCCAGATGGGCTCGCCCCGCTCGAACACCGAATGCACGCTCGACATGGACAATTGGATGCTGCGCTCCAGCTCCTTGCCCAGACCACGCTGGACCTTGGTCTCCAGTTCGCCGCCCTCTAGCAGCATGATGAAGCCGCGGTCGGTGCCCGAGATGGCCAACAGCCTTTCCAGGGATTGATCCAGGATGTCGTCCAGCTCGGCGTCTTCGGCGAGCAAGTGGGCGGTCTGCAGGATGGCCTGCATATTCACTTCGGTGGCGCCCTGGGTTTCGGATTTGAGGGTCAGAAAATAAGCGCCGTCAGCCAGCCGAATGGTATTCCCGGGCTTCCAGGGCAGACGGGAGAGGGGCTTGTCGTCCATGAAACTGCCGTGGGAGGACTTCAAATCCTCCGCCCACCACTGGCCGTTCTCCATCTCGATGCGCAAATGAGCCCGGCTGATCATGCTGTCCGTGAGCACGATGTCGCAATGGTTCTGCCGTCCCAAGGTCACGGCGCGCGTCAGCAACAGGGTCCGCTCGAAACCATGGCGGTCCCGGAGAAGCATCTGGTGGCGCTCGGGCAAGGCGGCTCCAAAGATAAACAGTGTGAAGACAAAGGTATCCTTATCGGAGTTGAGCACAAGTCAAGGCTGCGATGCTTCATAGTGATGAAATGAATCTTCCAAGCTTCTCCCAGGACTGACGTGGATCACGAGCGACACCCCGATTTGGACGCTTTCCAGCCCGACGAGGGCGAATACTCCCTGCGCCCCAAGCGCCTGGGGGAATACATCGGCCAGGAAAAGATCAAAGCCAGGCTAGAAATCGCTTTGCAAGCCGCCAAGAAGCGCGGAGAAGTGCTGGATCATGTGCTGCTTTTCGGCCCGCCGGGGCTGGGCAAGACCACCCTTGCCCATGTGCTGGCCAATGAAATGGGCGCCCCCTGTAAAGTCATCCAGGCCCCGGCCCTGGAAAAGAAGGGCGACATTGCGGCCATCCTGACGAATCTGGAAGAGGGCGAATTCCTCTTCATCGATGAGATCCACCGCCTGCCCGCGGCCATCGAAGAACTGCTTTACGCCGCCATGGAAGATCGGAAGCTGGACATCCTCATCGGCCAGGGTCCCTCGGCCCAGACCCTGAAAGTGGATCTGCGCCCCTTTACGCTGGTGGGCGCCACCACCCGGGCGGGGCTCATCTCCAAGCCACTCCATGACCGCTTTGGCATGGTGCACCGCCTGGACTACTACAGCAGGCCTGAGCTGGCGGTCATCGCGGATCGCAGCGCTCATGTCTTGAAAATTGAAATGGCCGCTGCGGGAGGCGAGGCCATCGCCCGCCGCAGCCGGGGCACGCCACGCATCTGCAACCGCTTGTTGCGCCGCTGCCGCGACTACGCCGAAGTGAAAGGGCAAGGCATCATCACCGCGGAAATCGCGGACGCCTGTTTGAAATTACACGAGGTGGATGATCTCGGATTGGATGGCCTGGACCGCGATTACCTCGAAGCCCTCTGCGGCAAGTTCAAAGGCGGCCCCGTGGGCGTCCGCACCCTCGCCGCGGCGTTGGGCGAGGGTGATGGTGGCGCTCTTGAAGATCTCGTCGAGCCCTACCTCATGCAGATCGGATTCCTAGACCGCACCCAGCAGGGAAGGCGGGCCACCGAAGCCGCGTATTCGTACTTGGGTCTCAAACCCAGCCCGGGACCACTTTTTGGGTGAAGAGCTGTGGGCTTTGAGCTATGAGCTATGAGCATAGTGGGCTTATAGCTCATGTCTCAAAGCCGCCTAACTCAATGCCTCGGCCACCGCGGCCTTGACCGAGGCGAGGTAGCGCTGCCCCTGCACCGCGATGAAGATGGTGTCGTCTCCGGCGATGGTGCCCGCCAGGCCCGGGATTTCCAGATGATCCAGCTTGATGGCCAGGGCATTGGCGAAGCCCGGCTCCGTGCGGATGACCACAAGATTCGGCGGGGCTTCGGTGATGCTGAAGGAGGGCAGGGCGGCATGCGCCACCTCCACGCGGCGATAGCGGCCTTCCACTTTCTGGATGTTCAGTTTCTTCAAATGCCGGGATAGCGTCGGCTGCGTCAGATCATGGCCCTGCTTAGCCAACTGGGCCCTCAGGGCGTCCTGATCCGAAAGCGCGTGCTTGTCGATGAGGTGGAGGATGGTTTCGTCCAGGGTGCGGCTCATCTGAAAAGTATGCAGCTTCATTCGTGAATATTCAAGATCTCATCAGATGCTTTCCATCGGCTGGATGGTTGAAAACACTGTGATTGACGTGAATCTAAAAAAATCGAGTTGACACGGCATTCGTATAACTGCGCATATTATGCATTCCATGAGCGGAATGATCCGATTCATGCAGACCTATGCGATCTTCCGTGCATATCCAAACCGTTCCAGCCCTTCATCCCACCTACGCTCCCTATCCTTTCTCTATCGTGAAGGGTCTGGGGGACAGGGTCTTCGATGAACAAGGCCTCGCCTACTGGGATTTCTACGGCGGTCATTGCGTATGCGCCACGGGCCACTGCCATCCCGCCGTGGCTGAAGCCCTTTCCGCCCAGGCAAGTGAGCTCATCTTCTACTCCACCGCCGCCAGGATTCCGCTCCGGGATCAGGCCGCTCAGGCCCTGGTGGATTTCGCCGATGGCCCCGCCTCGGTGTTCTTTTGCAACTCAGGGGCCGAGGCCAACGAGAATGCCCTCAAGATCGCCTTGAAACTGAGCGGAAGGAAGCGCTTCCTGTCCTTCCAGGGGGGGTGGCACGGGCGGACGATGCTGGCGCTTTCGGTCACCGACGATCCGAAGCTCCGGGCGGGCTATGAAGACTTTCTGGTGCCCACGACCTTCCTTCCTTTTGGCGACGTGGAGGCCCTGGACTCGTTGGATTTTTCATCCTTCGCGGCGGTGATTCTGGAACCCATCCAGAGCATGGCGGGCATCCAGACCGCTAGCGCGGCATGGTTCCGAGCCCTTCGAAAGAAG
>JANXXC010000228.1 GCA_025350765.1 Holophagaceae bacterium
GTGGGGTCATGCCTTTGTAGACCGCGTTGGCCGCGGCTTGGTCGTCCAATCGCACCAACGAAAAATTGGTTTCCACCAGGCCGGGGTCCACGGAGGTGAGCCGGATGGGCTCCCCGCAAAGTTCGATGCGAAGGGTCTGGATCAGCGCCTTGAGCGCATGTTTCGAGGCGCAGTAGACGCCGCCCTTCTCGTAGACGTTGTGCCCCGCGATGGACCCGATGGTGAAGAGATGGCCCCAACCGGAGGTGCGCACGTGGGGGAGCGCCGCCTGGAAAGTGCGGATCACGCCTTCTACATTCGTATGCATCATCAACTGCCAGGTGGCTTCTGAGATGGCTTCCACCCGGTCCAATCCTTTCGCGAGTCCCGCGTTGGCCACCACCACGTGAAGACCGCCCAAGGCCGCCGCGGCTTCATCCACAAAGGTCTTCACGGATGCCGTGTCGAGCACGTCTACAAAGCCCGCGATGGCCTGGACGCCATGCCGCGCTGTCAATTCGTCGGCGAGTTTTTGCACCTGATCCACGCGACGCGCGCCCAGGGCCAGATGGCATCCGTTCGCCGCGAGCAGGCGCGCCGTGGCTTCGCCAATGCCGCTGCTAGCACCGGTGATGAGAGCGATGGGATGGTCGGGGCGCATGGTCATTCTCCGGGTGAGCAACCCATCAGCCGCGGCATCGTGGGCCACCTGGGACCACCCCCTGATCGCACAGTCCAGTGGACTGTGCTCCCGCTCGGCTACGCCTTGCGGAAGGGGCCCCGTCCTCGCCGATGCCGCCGCTGGCACCGGTAATGAGAGCGATCGGATGGTCGGGGCGCATGGGAAACCTTTTAGACAGGATACCGATCCACGGCGCGAGCTAGCAGCTCCATGGCGCGTTGAAGTTTAGGAATTTCCAACACGTAGGCGAGGCGAATCTGATTTAGGCCTTTGGATGATTCGACCGAGCCATCCTGCACGTAGAAGCCCGGCCCCGGCGCGACCAGGAGGGTTTCACCGTCGTGGGAGAAGTCCGTCAGTAGCCAGCGGGCGAAGGCCTCGCAATCCGCAATGGGCAGCTCCGCCATGATGTAGAAAGCGCCCTTGGGTTTCTCGCAGATCACGCCCGGAATGCGGAGAAGGCCTTCGAAGGTCACGTCCCTTCGGCGTTGATATTCCTCCCGCATGGGCCCGAAAATTCCGGGACCTAGTTTGGTCATGGCCAGCGCCGCGACTTGTTCGGCCACGGGCGGGCAGAGCCTTCCCTGGGCCAATCGCACGGCGGCGGCACGGACTTCCAAGTTGCGCGTGGCAAGGCAGCCGATGCGCGCGCCACAGGCGCTGTAGCGTTTCGAAATGCTGTCCACGAGGATGGCGTGATCGTCCAGACCTTCGATCTGCAGGATGCTGGTATGCGTGCCTTCATAGACGAATTCGCGGTAGACCTCGTCTGAAATGATGAAGAGGCCGCGATATTTGGCGATGGCCGCGATGCGGCGCAACTCGCCTTCCGTCAGCACCGTGCCAGTGGGATTGTTGGGTGAGCAGATGAGGATGGCCTTGGTGCGCGGGCCGATGGCCGCACGGATGGCTTCGTCATCGGGCAAGTGAAAACCAGTGGCCGCCTCGGTCCGCAATGGCTTCAAAGTCACGCCGGACATCATGGCGAAGGTGGTGTAGTTGGTATAGAAGGGTTCGAAGCAGATCACCTCATCGCCGGGCTCCGCGACGATCTGCAGGGCGAAAAGCAGGGCCTCGCTGCCGCCGACGGTCACCACCAGATCGCTCTCATCCAGTTCGATGCCAGCAGCCCGGTAGTAGTCGGCAAGGGCCGCGCGGTATTCGGGCTCGCCCTCGGAACGGCCGTAGGCGATGACCGTCCGGTCGTAGTGATGCAGCGCATCCAAAAATGGTTTTGGCGTGGGGATGTCCGGCTGGCCGATGTTGAGGGCATGGACAAGGATCCCCCGCGCCATCGCCGCGTCCGCTAAAGGCGCCAGCTTTCGGATAGGAGAATCGGGGAAATCCGCGGCGCGGGAGGACACGCGCATCAGAATGCTTTGGTCCATAGTGTCCTCAGGTTTTTTGGCGGGGCTACAACAGGGTGCTGGGATCGGTGTAGTCGAGCTTCTGGCCCCGGGCCACGGGCTCGCAGGTCATGTAGCCGGCGTGGGTGTTGAGGCCTAGCATGAAGCCAGGATCACTCGCCAGGGCCTTCTTCCAGCCCAGGTTCGCGAGCTTGAGCGCGTAGGGTAGCGTGGCGTTGGTGAGGGCGATGGTGCTGGTGCGCGGCACCGCGCCGGGCATATTGGCCACGCCGTAGTGCAGCACGCCATCCACGAAATAGATGGGGTCCGCGTGGGTGGTGGCGTGGGTGGTTTCCACGCAGCCGCCCTGATCCACCGCCACGTCCACGATAACGCTGCCCTGCTTCATGAGTTTGAGCATGGCCTTGGTAATGAGCCGCGGCGCCGCGGCGCCGGGCACCAGCACCGCGCCGATGACGAGATCCGCGGACGGAAGCACTTCTTCCACGTGCGCATCGCTGCTCCACAACGTTTCGATGCGGTTGCCAAAAATGTCATCGAGGTAGCGCAAAGTCTGCAAGCTCTTGTCCAGCACCGTCACGCGGGCGCCCATGCCCACGGCGATCTTGATGGCGTTGATACCCACCACGCCGCCGCCCAGCACGACCACATGCGCGGGCAACACACCGGGAACGCCACCCAGCAGCATGCCGCGCCCTCCGTTGGTTTTCTGCAAATACTGCGCGCCGATCTGCACCGCCATGCGGCCGGCGACCTCGCTCATGGGCGTCAGCAAGGGCAATTTCCCTTGAGCATCGGTGATGGTTTCATAGGCCACGCCGGTGATTTTTTTCGAGAGCAAAGCCTTGGTCTGCTCGGGGTCCGGCGCGAGATGCAGATAGGTGAAGAGCAGGGTGCCTTCTTTCATGGCCTCGATCTCGACCTTCTGGGGTTCCTTCACCTTGATGATCATCTCGGCGCCATCGAAAACCGCCTTGGCGCCCTCCACGGGCTTGGCGCCCGCGTTCGCGTATTCCGCGTCCGTGAAACCCGAGCCCAGACCCGCGCCCAGCTCCACCAGCACCGTGTGGCCCGCGCCCGTCAGGGCCTTGGCACCCGCGGGAGTAAGGCCCACGCGGTTCTCGTTGTTTTTGATTTCTTTGGGGCAACCGACGATCACTGAGGCTCCTCTTGGACAGAAGTTCCAGTTTACCCCAGAGTGTGTTTGGGAAATCGCACGAGCCGCGCTGGGAGCGCCGGGCGAGCGAGGCAGATATCAGTTTGTCTTGCGTATCGGCTTCGCCGATACCAAGAAGGCAGCCGACCACGGCATATCGCGAATACGCCACGGGAGGCTAACGCCGCATCGAGAAGCCCGCCGCCCCAGCCCAGGGACCCGCCGGTCGGGCTTCGTAGAAGCCCGAGCTGGACGGTGCGCTGCACCGTCCAGCAGGTGGGAGGGACGGGGCCAGCATCCATGCCCTGCGGAACGCGGGGCGTCCCGCCCGCCCTTGCGGGCTCTCAGGGCCTGGACATCGCGGCGTCACCGGCCTTGTGCCTATGATCTATAGGCCGATGCGGCCCCTTCCTTGCGCCGCATCGCGGCTGACCTCCGTCGCGGCCCGTGGGATTTCC
>JANXXC010000280.1 GCA_025350765.1 Holophagaceae bacterium
CCAGTTAAGGCCCATGCATGCACCTAGGCGAGACCTTGTAACGGTGGGCCCCGATGGCTGGGCCATTGTCTCCAAGAATTCCGAAGGCGTGGAAAAAGTGATTCTGCCCCCACAATTTTCGTCACAAGAAGCGGGATGGTATGACGGCGATCACCTCCGAAACCTTGAAGCTTTTCACCGGGATCTCCAGTCCAAAGGAACCGAGTCCTTCTTCCTCTTCATGCCCCTGCACCCACAATTCCGTAAACAGTACCTGGACAAATTCGGGAAGGACCACGCTGCCTGGAAGGCAGGAATACAGCGGCTCTACGGGACCAAGGCCATTGATCTAGAAGACTCGGTTCCTGAGGCACGCTATTACCGAGACGCCACGCATGTGAATGTCGAGAGGGCGGAGATGCTTACTTGGCGGTTGAGGCAGGAAATCCTGGCCCGAAACTCCCTACCAACTCACTAGCTCGATTAGCGACCTCAGCCCTTCTCGCCGGATTGTCCGTTGGCTCCAGCTCCCACCAGCTCGCCCTTGGGTTCGGGTTTGGAGGGGGCGGGGATGGTGACGTGCAGGGGGCTGTTGGCGGGGGTGCTGTTCTTCTTGACGTCGGCTTTGGATTTGTCGGATCTGAGGTCGTGCTTGGCTTCCCCGCGGTTCTCGACTCGGTCCTCGGTCTTGTGAGCCAAATTTTCGGGCTTCTTCATGCCACGGCGGGTGCAGGTGCCTTGGAGCGTGCCGCCTTCGTCCACCACCAGGCTGCCGACTTCCACGTCGCCTTCGACGCAGCCGGTGCCGTGGATTTCCAGGCATTCCAGGATCTTAAAAACCCCCTTGGCTTGGCCCGTGACGATCATGTGTTTGGCGTGGATGGTGCCGTTCAGCTGGCCTGAGGGCGCGATGGTCACTTCGCCTTCGCTGTGGATGGTGCCTTCCACGGTGCCTTCGATGCGCAGGGAGTGCTCGCCGGTGTGGATCTCGCCCTTCCAAAGGGTGCCCTTGCCCAGCAGGCTGTGGACGGCGGGGGAGTGCTCCTTGTGCTTCTTGGAGTCGAACACGGCATCCTCCGAGGAACCCCGAATCAGGCGGGCCGATCAGTGTAGCACTTGAGCCATGAGCCTTCAGCAATGAGCCAAGAGCTGTTAGCAATTAGCTGATGGCTGATAGCTCATGGCTGTTTCAGGGCTGGCCGCCGAGGGTTGACAACCATTCCCGCTGAAGCCTCAGGTAGGGGGTTGGGTTCACGGACTTGCCGCGGAGCCGCACTTCGTAGTGCAGGTGGACCCCGGTGGCGTGGCCGCTTTGACCCATCTTTCCTAGAATGTCTCCCCGGTGGACGGTCTGCCCCACCTGCACATCCCAACGGGATAGGTGGCCGTACAGGGTTTCCAGATCATCGTTGTGCTTGACCAGCACCGCGTAGCCATAGCGGTCCATCCAGCCGGCGCTTTCCACGATGCCATCCGCTGTGGCCTGGATGGGGGTGCCTTCGGCATTGGTGATGTCCAGGCCGGAATGGAAGCCGAACAGGGTGTCCTCGGATTCATTGCGCTTGGAAAAGGGATTGATGCGCACGCCGAATCCCGAGCTGAGGTAGCCCGCCGTGGGCTGGATGGAAGGCGTGTGCATCCAGGCCTCCACGATGGGGGCCATCTGGGCCTTGATGGCCGCCGCCTCGGATTCGCTTTGGGCCAGTTCCCGCTTGAGCTGGCTGACCTTCAGGGCCGTGGCGTCCTTGGCGTCCGCAGTGGATCGGGTTTCGGGATTCCCCGACTTTGGGATGGGCGGGATGCGGGGGGCCGGGACCTTGGGATCCAGCAGGCGAAGGAGTTGTTCATGCTGTTTCTGCAGGGCTTCAATCTCGCCCTGCAGGCCCGTGGCCTGGTCCAGGGTGCCCCGCAAACGATTCTGCTGTTCCTGGGTTTCCTTTTGGAGCCGGTCGAAACTCATGATCTTTTTGGTGGCCCAGAACCCATAGCCCGAGCCGATCACCGCCAGGGCCCAGATGGCCACGGCCCCGCCGCTGAGCCAAAGCAGCAATTTCTTGGAGACGGACCAGCGAAAGGTGTTGTGGCTGAACACCAGCATCAGGGTAATGAAGCGGCTCGAATCGGGCCTGCTATGCCGGAGGGCTCTTCGGGCGCGCTGCACCACCGGTTTGCCAGTCTTCAGATCAGAGTTGGGCATAGCCTGTCTACCTTAGGCCTGAAGGGGTTGGATGTCGAGGCGGGATCTCGTTAACCATCTCAGTTTCGATTTTTGATTTTTGATTTTTGATTTTCGATTCGCGGCTTTGGCGGCTTCGTGAACCTCGCCCCTACGCGATTCCGCTGGACCTCAGCAGCAGCCACTCCAGGGTGTGCCCCGCGAGGAACACCATCCCCACCATCATCCACCGCACTCGTGTCGCCAAAAAACAGCGAGCAAATTTCCCCGCGCATTTGGTGTTTGATCATCCGCATGTAGAACGGCAGGGGCAGGCTGCGAAACAATTGCGCGAGGACGATGCCGGGATTGATGTGTTCGTCGCGCAAATACTCCGCGCTCCTTGCTTTCACGGTGGCGGCGGCCAGTTCGATCGTGGCCAGTTCCGCGGGAAAAAACTGG
>JANXXC010000282.1 GCA_025350765.1 Holophagaceae bacterium
AGTAGCGGCCAAAAATGAGCCCGGTTTTCACCCCCACGTATTCAAAGGCGAACCCGATGAAAGCCGTCGAGGCGAAGAAGGCCAAGGCACGTCGCCAGCCCAGCATGAAACAAGCGTGCAACACCACGAAGATGCTGAAGAACACCGTCATCTGATCGAAGGGCAGCCTTCCCCCTGACACCACTTGAACCAGGTGAGCGCCGATGTGGGTAAAGAAGGAGGCCACCAGCAGGATGAATAATATGCGAGAGACTATTGGATGCGGTTTGTGATCTTCTGCCACCAGGCTTTTCAGGTAAATTCCCGCCTCGGACCAGCGCGGCTTGGACATCTGCAACAGGGGCGCGGCAGCCATCAGGACGGGCACGCCCATGGTGAAGGGCGATAGGATTCGAGTGGCATCAGGAACGCCGACCAATACATCCGATAGACCAATCAGCGCGTAGCCCGCCACGGGAATCGCGGCGATCCAGGGGCTGATTGTTTTCGTCGGCATTGGAATCCCGCGTTCAACCATCCGGTAGATCACGCCGATGATGAAGACCGTCTCCACCCAGGACACGTAATTCGCGAAGGGGATGCCAAAATACGCGCCGCCCTGATCCCAGACCCAGGCCTGTTCCTTGATGACCATGTAGGGATCCAGGGTCAGATCCCAGGTTGTCATCACGAAAGCCGTGAGGATCCCTAACCAGGCCATCCACAGGCCCCCGCCCTTGGTGCTCACGGTCTGCCCTTCGGCGGCCAGGTTCACGATGACGTAGCTGTTGTAGATCATCGCGAACCAGCCCAGGGGCACCACGATGGGCACCTGCCCGATCCGGGGGCCCAACACCGGCGTGTAGTGATAGCAGGTGGCCAGGCAGGTGGCGATGCTCAAGCTCTCCGCCACCCAAGACAGAACGAACACGGTCCCAAAAAAGGTGGTGGCGCGCTTCCAGCCCAAGGTGAACCAGGCGTGGAGAAAGGCGAGCAGGCTGAAGACGATATTGCTGATGATGAGTGGCGGCTTGGCCCCGTTGATGACGGCGTAGCCGAGGTGAAGAGCCACAAGCGATAGCAACGTCACCACCATCGCGTTCAAGGCAAAGCGATCCTTCGTCTGAGGGGTATCCATTCTGACCTCGCTGTGGGATTTCGTTGGGCAGGATAACCTGGGAGCCATCTACCAGGAACAAGCGTGGAGGATTTCCAGGGCACCGATCGCATTCTCATCCGCCAGAGCATCGGCTCCGGCTCTTTCGGCATGGTCTTCGAAGCCTATGACCTGGACCGCCAAGCCTTGGTGGCGCTGAAGACCCTCACCAACGTGGGGCCCGAAGCCCTCTACCAGTTCAAACAGGAATTCCGCTCCCTGGCGGATATCTCCCACCCTAACTTGGTGGGCCTTTTCGAACTGGGAGCTGAGGGCGATCGGGCATTCTTCACCATGGAACTGGTCCGGGGCCGGCCCTTCTCCACCTGGGCCCGCCGTGGTTCCTCGGCCATCCAGCCTCCCCATGGCGTTGACCGCACCTCCGGCATTGAACTGAAAGTCGGGGACCGCTCGCATTTTTCAGACAGCGTCTCCCACGCCATTTCGGGCGAAGAACCCACGATGCTCGTTGAAGCAGTGCCCGCCCTTCTGGAGCAGGATGCCAAGGAAGCCGAGGAAGCCAGCGAAGCTAGGGCCCTGAAAGAACCCGGGCGCCTGCGCACCGCCTTGAGGCAATTGGTGGAAGGCGTGGCGGCCCTGCATAGCGCCGGCAAACTTCATCGGGATCTGAAGTCCAGCAACGTGCTGGTGACGGAGGCGGGCCGTGTGGTGATCCTGGATTTCGGGCTGATGCAGGATCTTTCGCCCCAGGAGACCTGGGCCCAGGGCCTGCCGCCCAAGCTGGTGGGCACGCCCTCGCACATCTCGCCCGAACAAGTGGCCGGGCAACGCGCCACCGAAGCCAGTGATTTTTACGCCGTGGGCGTAATGCTTTACGAATCCCTTACGGGCCGCCTGCCCTTCGCGGGCTCACCCCTAGCCATGCTCCAGGCAAAGCAGGAGATGGACCCGCCCGCGCCCAGCACCATCGCTCCCGGTGTTCCGGAAGATCTGGATGGGATCTGCATGGGGCTGCTGGATCGAGACCCCGCTCGGCGGCTGGGGACTTCGGAACTCCTGGAGCGGTTGGGAAAGCCAGGCTCGGGCGATTCCGGAGCTCGCTCCCTGCATCGCGCCTTTGTAGGCCGGGAAGCGGAGATCGCGGTGCTGCAGGAAGCCTTTGAATCCACCACCCACGGAGAACCGTATGCGGTGCTATTGAATGGCAGTTCGGGCATCGGCAAGAGTTCCCTCGTTCGTCGCTTCCTGCGCTCCGCCCAGGAGAGCCATCCACGGACCCTGGCGCTTTACGGCCGCTGCTTCGAACAGGAATCCGTGCCCTTCAAGGCCGTGGATAGCCTGATTGACGGCCTGAGCCAGGCGCTGCGCTACATGCCTTCCGTGGAGACGGAACCCCTCCTGCCGCGCCATATCGGGGCCCTGGCAAAGCTCTTCCCCGTGCTGCTTCAAGTGCCTTCCATCGCCCGAGCCGCCGCCCGTGGATCCGAATCTGTGGACGCCCAGGAGACCCGCCGTCAGGCCTTCGGAGCTCTGCGGTCCCTGCTCTCTCGACTAGCGGACCACCGGCCAGTGGTGCTGGTGCTGGATGATCTCCATTGGGGGGATTTGGATAGCGTGGCCCTCCTGTCTGAACTGCTGCGCCCTCCCGACCCTCCGGCCTTCCTCCTGGTCATCTGCTACCGGCGGGAAGACGCGAAGACCAGCCAAGCCTTGCTGGAACTGCTGCCCATTCTGGAAGCCGGGCCTCACGCCGAATTGCCACTGGGTCCTCTGGATGCGGTGGCCTCGGCCAACCTGGCCCTTTCCCTCATGGGACCGGACCAGGAAGCCCGAGCTCAGACCATCGCCGAAGAAGCCGGTGGTAGCCCCCTTTTCATCACCGAGTTGGCCCGCTACTCGGGCACCGCCGCGGACTCCTCCGCTGTTTTGGGCGAAGGGCTTCCCGCGCCTGGAACCACCGACCTGGATCGCCTGCTCTTGCACCGGATCCAGGCCCTCCCTGAAAAATCCCGCCAGGTGCTGGAGTTCCTCTCCATCGCCGGCTATCCCCTTCCCTGGACCACCATGCGGCTCGCGGCGGAGGTGGAGTCCGGCAGCTCCGATCCCTTTGTGCCGCTGCGGGTGGGACGCCTAGCGCGGGCGCGGGGCTCATCCATCGGCCGGACCATCGAGGTCTACCATGATCGGGTCCGGGAAGTGGTGTCCAGAAGCCTTCCGGCCTCGATCTTCGCGGACCGCCACCTGAAATTGGCGGTGGCTTTGGAACAGAGTCCCGGCGCCGATCCGCAGGCCCTTGCTCGCCACTACCTAGCCGCCGGTGAGCAAAAGAAAGCCGCGGACTTCTCCTTCCGCGCCGGGGATCTCGCCGCCGAGGGCTTGGCCTTCGAGCAAGCCGCCGCGTTGTATCAGCAGGCCATTGACCTGCGGGATCCATCGGACCCTTCGCTCG
>JANXXC010000021.1 GCA_025350765.1 Holophagaceae bacterium
TCAGGGAAAGCGTTCATCCTCGTCCCGTGAGCCGATCCCTTCCCTTCACCTTTCTCCAGGCCCTGCGGTGGCTGCTCAAAGCCATTGCGGTCGGGGCGATCCCCTCCGTGATAGTGGTTTACTGTTTGGGGGTCCAGCCCCTGTGGGCCTACATGCGCTACAGCGCTCTCATCGGAGCCCTCTTCGCCGTGGTCATGTGGGGAGGCTTCGACCTGACCAAGACTTGGGTCCGCCGCGAAGCGGCGCATCCAGATCCCATGCACTCCGCTTTGATTTCTTTGGGCCGGTGGGTCCTAGTTTACTCAGGGCTTTTCATTGTCTGTGTGGGCCTCACCTGGCTCCTGCTCGGAATTAACCTCATGCGCCAGCCCGGAAATGGACTCCTGGCGGCCATGATGGGCCTCCTTATCTCTAGCCTCATCGGAGGCCTGAACACCACCGCCCACTTGGTCACGACTGCCAGGGAACTGGAGGCCCAGAAGGCCCGTGCCTCTTTCCTGGCTCTGCAAGCCCAGCTCCAGCCCCACACCCTCTTTAACGCCCTCAACACCATCGCCGCGCTTATCCCCGAGGAGCCCCGTAAGGCTGAGGAGGCCACGGTGCGGCTCTCGACCCTGCTGCGCCAAATCATGGGCGCCCTGGAGCAGGATCACTGGACCCTGGCTCAGGAATTCGGGCTGCTGGAGCAGCTCCTGGCCCTCGAGAAGCTGCGATTCGGCGATCGCCTGAGCTTCGAGTTGGTCCTGCCCGAGTCTCTGAGGGAACGCCCGGTACCTCCTCTCCTGCTCTTGCCCCTCGTGGAGAACAGCCTCAAGCACGGGTTCCGGCCCAAGGTTGGCCCCTGTTCCCTCCGAGTGGTGGCGGATGTGGCCCTCATCACGGTGACCGACGACGGTGTGGGCTCGCCCGGCACCCCCTTGGAGGGTGTGGGCTTACGCACAGTGCGGGAACGTCTCGAGGCCCTGGGTGGCGCCCTCAGGTTTCCGTCGGTGCCCGAGGGCCACGTGGCGGAGCTGGTGCTGCCATGAGCCTTCGCTACCTGCTCATCGAGGATGAGCCCCCGGCCCGCACGCGTCTGAAACGCATGGTGGCCGAACTAGAGCCCGGCGCGGCCTGCCTGGGCGAGGCAGGGGATGGAGAGGCGGGCCTGGACCTCCTGCGGAACCATCGCGCCGATCTGCTCTTCCTCGACATCGAGTTCCCGCCGGAGGGGGCTTTCGGCCTGCTTCGACGGGCCCAGGAGATGAGGTTGGCGCTTCCTCCCATCGCCTTCGTCACCGCCTTCGACCAGCACGCCCTGGAGGCCTTCCGCTGGGCGGCCTGCGACTACCTCCTCAAACCTTTGGAGCGACCGCGCCTCGCCGAGACCCTGGCCCGGGTGAAGCCCCAGGCAGAATCGCCGGACCTCGACCTCCTGATGCAGGCCCTCGAGGCCTCGCGGCAGCACCGAGTACCCGAGCGGTTCACGGTCCTGGTGAAGGGCCGCCTGCGGGTGCTTGCCTGGGGCGAGGTGAGCCATCTCACCACGGAAAATCGCCTGCTCTTCGTACAAACACCGGAGGGGCGGTTTGTCCTAGACCGCAGCCTGGAGGAGCTAGAAGGCCTGCTGGCGCCCCGTTTCTTCCGCACCCACCGCGGAGCCATGGTGGCCCTCGATCAAGTCCGCGAACTGATCCCCGATCCAAGCGGGACGGGTGAATTGCGCATGAAGGATGAGGGCCGGGTGCCCGTGAGCCGCGACCGCATGGCCGAGCTGCGAAGAAGACTTTCGGACTCGTAGGCAGTGAAGGCCACGATCCCAGCCATCCATGCTTCGTCTCCTCCTTTCCCCCTTTCGTCCGTTGGGCTCCGCCCGCACGGAAGGGCCCGCCCAAGCTGATTCCAGCGCCCCAGTGCGCCCTTGGAGTCACCCATGCGTGCCCTGCTTCTCCTGCCCGCCCTGAGCCTGGCGGCCGCGACACCCCCAAATCTGCCCACCCTCCTCCAAAAGGTGGATCGCCTTGGCACCGACGATTTACGCGAGCTCCAGGCTCAGCTCGCCCTCGATCCGTCCACCAGCCCCTGGCGGACCTACCACGAGGGCCACGTCACCTACGCCCTGGTAGCGCGCATCAGGGCCAAGGATCCCAAGGTCGCTGAGGCCTTGCTCGACCGGACCATGAAATCCCTTACCGAAAGGAAGGACCCCGACAGCCAGGCCTTATTGGGCGCCTGCTGCGGCCTCAAGATTGGCTTCGCACCGGGGTCAGGCATCTCGCTCTCCCCGAAGGCCACGGGCCTCTTTGACGAGGCCCTGACGCGGGCTCCCGCCAATCCGAGGGTCCTGCTCTTCAAGGGCATCCACGTCCTGCACACCCCTGCCTTTTTCGGCGGCGGCGCAGAGAAGGCCCTGCCCCTGCTCGAGGCTGCTGTGAAGGCAGCCGAGGCCGAGACCCCCGCCAAGGATCCCTGGCAGCCCGCCTGGGGCCGCAGCGAGTCCTTGGGCTGGCTCGCCATGGCCCAGGCCGAGGCAGGGAAACAGGCCGAAGCCAAGGCCACCTGCGAACGCGCCCTGGCCTTGGATCCCAAGGACGGATTTGTCACAGAAAGAGTGCTGCCCAAGCTTCAAGGTCCGGAGGTCAGGTGATCACCGCAGCCCTCCTCCAAGCCGCCCTGGAGATCATGGGGCTCGTGGCGGGTCCGGATCACCGGCCCGTGGCGGGGGCCCTCGTTATAGCGGGGGATCTTCGAACTACCACCGACGGCCAGGGCCGCTTTCGCCTCCTCGTGCCCGACGGGGGGGCGCGGGAATTGCGTATCTCCGCGCCGGGCCTAGAACCGCAGACTCGCCAGGGCCTCCCCGGCGCACCTATTACGGTGCTCATGGAGAAGGAGGCGGCCTCAGCCACGGTGGTGGTCTCCGAGGGTTCAAGCTACACCAGCCAGGAGGGCTCGGCTTCCACCCTGAGCCGGATCGACATCTACACCACGCCGGGAGCCGCAGCCGACGTTTTCCAGGCCGCCAAGTCCTTGCCCGGTGTGAGCAACGCAAGCGAGGGGGCGGAGCTCTTCGTGCGGGGCGGAAAACCCGAGGAGGTGGGCATCTACCTCAACGGAGGCCATCTCACCCGGCCCTTCCACCATCCCAACACCCAGGGGGGCATCTTCTCCAGCGTGGACACGGCCCTGGTCACCAAGCTGGACTTCATCCCCGGGGGATTCTCTGCCCGCTACGGGGACGCCCTTTCCGCCGTGCTGGACATCAGCACGGAGGTGGATACGCCGTCCCGGACCACCTCACTCCTGCTGACGGTGCCCACGCAGGGATTGGCAGCAGACCGGCCCATGGGTGACGGACTGTTGCGGACCTCCCTTCGCCACTCGGACCCCATCCTATTGGACAAGTGGTACGGCCTGGCGCCCACATTTGACGAAAGCCCAATCTCTAATGACGGGCAGGTGAATTTTCAAGCCCCCCTGGGCCAGGGCCGCCTCTCCGCTACGGTCTTGATCTCCCAGGATCATCTGGCCGTGGAGACTACCATCGCCAACGCCCGGGACCTGTACCGGAACCGGAGCCAGTCCGCATATGGCGCCCTAGAGCTGACCCAAGCAATGGGCGAGAGAACGTCGCTTCTGTTCGCTGTCTCCCACAGCCGCTTCAACCAGACCTGGTCCTTCAATCACTGGGGCATCCGCCAAGAGGAACACGGCACCTTTCTCCGCATGGAGGGATGTTTCCAACTCGCGGAGGGCCAAAACCTGCAAGGCGGCCTGGACCGGGACTCCACCGCCCTGAGCCCCCAAGGCCAGGTGCCCTATGACCTCTCCAACTGGAACCCGGAGGCCCCGGCCCGGACTTTCACCTACGGATTCGAAGGTACGCGCCAGGGAGCCTACCTCACCTGGAAATCTCTGCTGAGCCCCCGCTGGGGCCTCTCGGTTGGGGGGCGAACGGACCACTACTCCCTGGCCCACGAAAGCACCCGCGACCTGCGCGCTACCCTTTCCTTTTTGCTGCGGGAAGGCCTCACGCTTCGCGTGGCCGGCGGCAGCTTTCACCAGATTCCGCTCCTCACCCAGCTGGATCCCCACGCCGGCAACCCGGGTCTTCGGGTTCTGCGGGCAACCCATGCCCTGGCGGCCCTGGACGCCGCCTGGAAGGCGGGCCCGGGCAATTGGAACCTGCGTCTGGAGGCCTATCGTAAGGATTACGATCACCTGGTGGAGGAGGATCCCCTGCTCCGGTATGCCTCCACGGGGCGGGGCTACGCCCAGGGTCTGGATCTCCTGATCAAAGGGCAGACCTCCAACTGGCGCGGTTGGATCGGCTACGGCTATCTGGACACGGCCCGAAGGGAAGGCAAGCAGCACGTCGAAGGCCCCGTTCCCACCAGCGTCCCCCACAACGTCACGGTCGTCTCCACCCACACCCTCACCCCGGGCTGGGAGCTGGGGGCCTCCTTTCGCTACGCCTCTGGGGCCCCGGTCACCCCGATCCTGGGAGGCTTGCCCGACCCGAAAGGGGGATTCGACCCCATCCTGGGCCCAGCCTACTCGGACTTCCTGCCCGCCTACGGTCGAGGAGACCTTCGCCTGACCCACTTCTTTCCTTGGGGCAAGGTGCGTTGCGTGGTCTTCGGGGAGGTGATGAATCTTTTGAACCGCCACAACGTGGCCGCCTACACCTACCCGCCGGACTACGGCCACCGAGGCGTTAACGAGAGCTACTTCAGCCGCCGGATCCTGGTGGTGGGAGCGAGCCTGGGCTGGTGAACCCTAGTCTCGGCACTATCTGCAACACCAGGCTCGACTTCACTGGTTCGGCGGGCGACAGGATCTGAGATGACCATTCTTCCTGTTTCATCTTGTACGCGATCGCCCTTTCAGCTGCGCTCGCGCGCAGAGGGAACCGTTCGCCAGCTCTTCGAGCAAGCCTTGAGGGGTGGCTACATGGTCACGGTGCTTGGGCGAGATCCGCACAAACTCCAGGTCGACCATGCCACCGTCGTGGGATCTATGCGCAGTCAGGAGGTGGTGCTTTCTGCGCTGGGCCACCATCGATTCTTTTATCCAACTCGAATTTTGTTTGAAGGGACTCGAAACCTCCCTCGGCATCGGAAACAGTGCCGGGCGCATGGGACTGACCTTCACGCTCTTTGTCATCCCGGTCATTCTCCCTTTCTATTTCTGGGACAAGACCCGGCAGGAAAAGATGATCGCCGCCAGTAAGATCGAAAGGGTGATCGTCCGGCCTGGTGCGCTGACCAACGGCGAAAAACGAGGCGCCTAGCGCCAGGGTGCTCACGTCGGCAGCTTCCTCTGGACGCCGTGCATTTCCCGTGCGGACGGGGCGGATTTCATATTGAACCAGCTGGCCTCAGGCCGCCCGCTACACCTACAGCGACTTCGCGAAGCAGGGGCCTTGAGGAGAGCAATTTCTCCTGGAGGATGGTGGCGACGAGGCCGGGCCCCTCGAGGTGAAACAAGCCTGGAAAGAGGAATTTCCCCTTGAAAGCCTTGGGTTTCTTTGGCATTCTGGTTGACCTGCTAGGTACCGGGCTCACCAAGTGCATCCGACGGATCGCCGCCCGCAAGCCAGTCACATTCGAGGTTTTTCATGTACGCAGTCATCCAGACCGGTGGCAAGCAATACCGTGTGGCCGAGGGCGATATCCTCCGCGTGGAATTGCTGGAGAAGGATCCTAAGCAGGCCGTCACTTTCGACAAGGTCTTGCTGGTGGAGAACGGCGATTTGATCACCGTGGGCCAGCCCACCGTGGCGGGCGCCAGTGTTGAGGCCGAGGTCATCCGCCACGACCGCGCCAAGAAGGTGATCATCTTCAAGAAAAAGCGCACCACCACTTATCAGCGTACTCAAGGCCATCGCCAGGGCTTCACGGAAATCCGTATCAAAGGCATCATCGCCTAGCTTTCTCGACTTTCGACTCTCGACTCAGAACTTCAAGAGGTGAACCATGGCACATAAAAAAGGCGTCGGCTCGTCACGCAATGGCCGCGATTCTCATTCCCAGCGCCTCGGCACCAAGCTCTTCGGCGGCCAGCACGCCAAGGCGGGTGCGATCATCGTGCGCCAGCGCGGCACCCAGTTCCACCCCGGCAAGGGCGTGGGCATTGGCGTGGATCACACCATTTTCGCGACCATCGAAGGCAAAGTACGGTTCCAGGATCGGGGGCAACACGGCCGCTTCATCCACGTGGATCCCCTCGAAGCCTAAGCGCCTCACAGCTGTTCAGCGCGCGATCAGTCCTGGTCGCGCGTTTTTTTTAGATTTCCCTTTCTCGATCCGCACTGGGTTGCGGTCGCGAAAGATGGAAGCCGGAAGCCGGAAGCCATGTTTCTAGATCACCTCCAACTCCAGGTTGAAGCCGGCCACGGCGGCGCGGGAGCCACCCATTTCCGCCGGGAGAAATTTGCCGAAAAGGGCGGTCCCGATGGGGGTGATGGAGGCCATGGTGGTTCGGTGTACGTGGTGGCGAATCCGGCCCTCAATACCTTGAATATTTACCGAAGCGTCCGCGCCTTCACCGCCGAGCGCGGGGCCAGCGGCGAAGGGGGACGGCGCCAGGGTAGGGATGGCGAAGACGTGGTCCTGGATGTGCCCTTGGGGACCCTGCTGAAGGATTCGGAAAGCGGAGAGGTCCTCGCCGAGATTCTGAGTCCGGGCGAGAAAATCTGCGTCGCCCGAGGCGGCCGCGGGGGCCTGGGCAACAATAATTTCAAGAGCAGCACCAACCGCGTGCCCATGCACCACCAGCCCGGCGAGGACGGTGAGATCCGCACCCTGGATCTGGAACTGAAAATGATCGCGGACGTCGGCCTGGTAGGCTTTCCCAACGCGGGGAAAAGCACCCTAGTAAGCCGCGTCAGCGCGGCGCGCCCCAAGATTGCGAACTACCCCTTCACCACGTTGGAACCCCAGTTGGGGGTGGTGCCGGTCGATGATCTGGTGAGCTTCGTCATCGCCGACATCCCGGGCCTCATCGAAGGCGCCGCCAGCGGGGCGGGCCTCGGCATCCAATTCCTGCGCCATGTGGAACGCACGCGGATGCTGCTGCATCTCGTGGATCTCACGGATCCCATGTCGGAACCCGAAGACTCCATCCGAATCATCGAAGGAGAGCTGAGGGCCTTTTCCGAGGTCCTCTTTCTGAAGCCGAGGTGGCTGGTGGGAACCAAGCTCGACGCGCTGCAGGACGAAGATCGCCTCGCCCGGTTTGAAGCGTTGTGCCGAGCCAGGGATCAGGAACCCATCCTGATTTCCGGCGTGACCGGCGAGGGTTTGCGTCCGCTGGTTTTCAAGCTGGGCGCGGCTCTTGCCGAGATGCCGAAAGACCACATCGGTTCCGGGGGAGACCGCCTGCTGGCGGGACTCGCAACGCCCCCCTCGGAACCTCCCACCTCGCCATCGGGCAAAGCCCGCCCCGCGGTCTAGTGCGCGTCCGACGACTTGGGTGGAGGGTTCCCATCTCAGCGACGGAGGCCGATCGGCCGACCGAAGGGATCATTCTCGGATGATGCGAATCGGCTTGCTTGGGGGAGCATTCAATCCCCCCCATTTCGGACATCTGAAGCTCGCCGAATTAGCCTTGAAACATCTCGCTCTTGACGAGCTGCGTTTCGTTCCAACGGCCATCTCTCCTCACAAACCGAATGGGCCCGGACCCGATCCCGGAACTCGACTCCACCTGCTGGAGGCAGCGCTGGAGGGCTTTCCGGGACCGGTGAAGATCGAGATGGCGGAGCTGGAGCGCGGCGGCAGGAGCTATACCGCCGAAACTTTGGAAACCTTGGTCGGGCGTGAACCTGACGCGGCATGGATCCTCGTGGTGGGCAGCGACCAGCTGCCGGGATTCCCGACCTGGCATCGCTCACCTCGCGTGCTGGAGCTGGCCTCCATGGCGGTGGCCCCCCGGCCTGGCTTCGATGCTTCCTGGCCTGAAGACCTGAAGGGCCGGGAAAAGGACCACTGGTCCGGAGGACCTGGGGAAATGGTGCGATTACCAGGCACCGAGCTGCCCTTTGCTTCGTCTGCGCTGCGGCAACGCCTGAAGCTCGGAACCCCTGCGGAGGGCCTGCCTCCACAAGTAATGGCTGCTATCACGGCCGAAAACCTTTACCTTAGTTAGCGTTTGGAGTTTGCATGGCATTGACAGATCGCCTTTTGACGGTGGTGGAAGCAGCCCGTTCCAAGAAGGCATTTAACATCCGGCTCCTCGACGTGTCGGGTCTCGCGAGTTTCACGGATACCTTCGCGTTTTTGAGCGGCGGCAGCGACCGGCAGAACCGGGCCATCGCCGACGAAGTGGAATTTTGCCTTCGCGCCGCGGGTACCCGCGTGATCTCCCGCGAAGGGGAACAGGTGGGAACCTGGATCCTGCTGGATTTCGGCGATTTCATCATCCACGTGATGGACGAAGAAACCCGGGCGCACTACAACCTTGAAGAGCTCTGGAAGGAGGGCCGGGAGATGGAACTGCCCGCGGAGCCCTCCCCCGCCCATTAACCCATCCCGGAGAAGCCCATGACCGACGTGCACAGCCACAATCCCTTCGAGGCCATGCAGGCGCGGCTTCGCGCCGCCGCCCAGATCTACGGGTTGGAAGACACCCTTTTCAAAGTGTTCATGGCCCCCACTCGTTCCATGATCGTGAGCCTGCCGGTGTGCATGGACGACGGGCGGTGGGAAGTCTTCACGGGCTACCGCGTGCAACACAACATCGCCCGCGGCCCCGCGAAGGGCGGCATCCGCTATGACATGAACGTGAATTTGGATGAAGTAAAGGCGCTGTCCGCCTGGATGACCTGGAAATGCGCCGT
Organism: Holophagaceae bacterium; assembly: GCA_025350765.1. Taxonomy (GTDB): domain Bacteria; phylum Acidobacteriota; class Holophagae; order Holophagales; family Holophagaceae; genus JANXPB01. The sequence continues at coordinate 8,822 of JANXXC010000021.1, forward strand.
GGTGGACGTGCCCTTCGGCGGCGGCAAGGGCGGCATCATTTGCGATCCGAAAAAAATGAGCCAGGCGGAATTGGAGCGCCTGACGCGCCGTTACATCGCCGAAATCATGGACGTCATCGGCCCTGACCGCGACGTGCCCGCGCCGGACATGGGCACGGATGCGCAGACCATGGCGTGGGTGTTGGACACCTACTCCATGCACGTGCGCCATACGGAAAACGCCGTGGTGACCGGCAAGCCCGTGGGACTAGGCGGGTCTTTGGGCCGCAACGAGGCCACCGGCCGCGGCGTGCTGATCGTGGCGCGGGAAGCCATGCAGCGTCTCGGCAAGCCCTTGGCGGGCGCCACCGTCGCGGTGCAAGGATTTGGCAACGTGGGTTCCCAGAGCGCTCGCTTGTTGCATGAGGCCGGCGCGCGCATCGTGGCGGTCTCGGATGTCCAAGGCGCCATCAAGAACGACCGGGGCCTGGACATCCACGCGCTCATGAAGCACGTGGCGGAGACCAAGACCGTGAAGGGTTTCAAGGGGGGAGAGGCACTGGATCCGGCCGACCTCCTGACGCTGGCCGTGGACATCCTGGTGCCCGCCGCCATGGAGAATCAGATCACCGAAGACAACGCCGCGAAGATCCGCGCCAAGGTCATCGTGGAGGGCGCCAACGGTCCCACGACGCCCGAGGCCGATCCCATCCTGCTGGAGAACGGCGTGCTGGTGGTGCCGGACATCCTCGCCAACGCGGGGGGCGTGACGGTTTCCTACTTCGAGTGGGTGCAGAACCGTTTGGGATTCTACTGGCGCGAACGGGAAGTGAATGAGCGACTGGTGGAGTACATGACCCATGCTTTCCACGCGGTTTTCGCCGCCACCGATAAGTACAAAACGAATCCCCGGCTGGGGGCGTACATCCTCGCCTTGGATCGCGTGAGTCAGGCCATGCATTACCGGGGTTTTTACGCCTAGGATTCGGAAGGCCTCGCGCCTTTGGCCGCTGCTTTGCGCCGCGGCGGTGCCTCTGTGGGCGCAGACTCCCATCGGCGTGCTGATCGCGGAGCAATCCCGCGCCACCTTCAATGTGCAGGGGGCTGGGGCCCGCGCCATGGGCCTCGGTGGTGCCTTCATCGCGGTGGCCGATGACGCCACGGCGGTGTCCTTCAATCCCGCGGGGTTGGCGCAATTGCTGAAACCCGAAGTGAGTTTTGTGGGCCGGGGCGTTTCAAAACGACTGTCCTTCCAGGATTTTGAAACCACCAGCAAGGGGCGCCAACTGGCGGTGAGCGATTCGCTCATCAGTCAGACGCGCTTTGACCCCCTGTTTCTATCGGGCACCATCCCGCTCCGCATCAAAGGCCACAGTCTGGTGCTGCAGCTCTCTCTGCAACGACAGTTCGCCTTGGCGGAATCCAGCGAACGGAACTTGACGGAGTCCGACGCCACCGGCGGGACTCCGGCCCTGTTGCGCCAGCGCGTGAACCAGAGCGGTCAGATCGACGTCTACTCGCTCTCCATGGCCTATGAAGCCTCCGAGCGGATTCTGCTTGGGGCGAGCTACAACCAGTGGCGGGGGCGATGGGAGTTGAGTTCCAACGGTTCCAAGCAGCAGGGCACCACCAATACTTTCGTCAATTACCAGCAGGTGAACGCCTTGGATGGGGGCAACTTCAACCTGGGCCTTATCTGGCGTTGGCCCACGTGGAGTCTTGGCGTGGTGCGGCGCACGCCCTTTCACGCGGACTACGCTTTCGGCAGCTCGCTCACCACCAACGCCACGGGAGTGACTTTCAAGGGCACCGCCTACGCACCCTACGGCCTCCACTGGCCCTCCAGCACCGGCTTTGGATATGCCTGGCGCCCGGCGGAGCGATGGCTTCTGACGGCGGACATGCAGCACACAATTTGGTCTGACGCGCGCTACATGACGCCCGTCGCGAGCCTGAACAACCTGAGCTTTTTTGATCTTGACCGCGCGAACCGCACGCCGAATGTCACCTCTTTCCACATGGGCGCCGAGCATCTCCGCCTGACCAAAGGCGGCAGCGTGGTGCCCCTGCGCTTCGGCCTCTCCAGGGAGCCGCAGCCTGTGGTGGACCGGATCACCGGGCAGCAGCGCGTGCTATTCAACGTGGCGATGGGGACGGGTATCAAGCGAGGCAATACCACGCTGGACGTGGCCTATCGCTACGGATGGAGCCGGCGGAATGCTTCCCAGTTCCTGGATGTAGACCAGCTCGTGAGGCCCTCCACGGTCCGATCCCAGGGCACCGAGCGGCTGGATCTCCATCGCCTGGACGTATCGTTCATCTACCAATTCGAACGTCAGCCGGTGGAGCGGTGGCTTCGGCACCTCTTCGTCGGGGATTGACCATGCCAAGGGGTTCCCGAGGCTTGGTAGTCCTGCTGGCCGGGATTTTCACCCTGGTGATTCCCGCCCTGGCCCAGACCCAGGTCACTTTCTATTCGGCCTTTGAGGATGGCCTCGATGCCGAACGGCAGGGCCGCTGGCGCGCGGCGCTGGGCGCCTTTCAGCGGGCCGCTCAATTGCATCCAACGCCCTCCCCGGCGGTGTTCACCTATGGCAATAATCGCCTGATGGCCTACTACCCCTACGCCCACATGGCCCGCTGCCAAGCTGAGCTGGGGGACTGGAAGTCGGCCGCTGCCCACCTCAGGGAATCCGAGGTCAAGGGTGAGCCCGCAACCCTGCGGGAATCCCTCGCAAGGCGCCTAAAGGAGGCCGGACCCAAAGTTTCTCCGGCAAGGGATCCCGAAGCCGAACCCCAACCCGGGCCCAAGGAATCCCCCAAGGAAACACCGGCACCGCCCTCGCCCACCGAGATCCCGCTGTCCAGTCCGCCCCATCGCGAGCCTGTGGTGATACCGGCTGTCATCCCCCCGTTTCAAGAGCCTCCGGAGAAAGCGGTCCCCGCGCCCATCCCAGCAACTCCAAGCGCGACCTTGGCTCCGGCGACCGCTTCACAGGAGAGCCCATCTCCACCGCCGGTCTCTAATCCTGCGGCCCCAAAACCCTTGCCCCATTGGCTCTGGATCCTCCCACCCGTGTTGCTCTTAGGGGGCGTCGGGGGCTTTTATCTGAGACGCCGACGAAGGCCCCGTGACGAGGACACCCAGCCGTTCTCCATCCATCCCACCAGTCTTGGTCCCTATCGCATCGAGCGGCTCTTGGGCCGCGGGGGATTCGCCAACACCTATCTGGCCACGCATGCGAAAAGCGGCGAGGCGGTGGCCATCAAAGTGCTGCACACCCATCGTTGGGACGATGAGGAAATGCTCACCCGATTCCGGCAGGAAGCCAAGGTCGGCGCCATGCTCAAGCACCCGAACATCGTGCCCATCCTCGATGCCTTTCCGGGCGGGACCAGCCTGTCCGATCCGCCCTGGATCGCCATGGCCTACGTGGAGGGCGAGACCCTCGATGCGCACATGAAGGCCCAGGGCGCCTTGCCCATTCAAGAATGCCTGGCCATCACCATGGACTTGGCGGAGGCCCTGGCCCACGCCCATACCTTCGGGGTGGTTCACCGCGACCTGAAGCCCGCCAACGTTATGCTTCAAAAAGGGCGCGCCCTGGTGATGGACCTGGGCATTGCGAGGGTACTGGATTCCGCCACCGTCACCAGCACCTACTCTTTTCTCGGCACACCGGGGTACGCCGCGCCCGAGGCGCAGAAGCGCACGCATGTGGGTCCTGCGGCGGACCGCTACGCCTTGGGCATCATCCTGTTCGAGATGCTCACCGGCACGCCGCCCTTCACAGGCGAAACGCCCTTCGACGTGCTCGATCGCCATTGCGCCCATCCCCTGCCGGAGCTGCGCTTTCTGCGCAAAGATGCGCCCCAGGCGCTGGTTCGTCTCGTGGAGCGGCTTGCGCAAAAGGACCCGGATCTCCGGCCCGAGGATCTCGAAGTGGTCAAGATCCTGAAGGAGCTACAGCAGCCTGGCTGACCATCATCAGTGGCCGACTGATCAACACCAAAGGAATGCGGCTCCGCATCTTGGGGATGCGTGAAGCCCCCGTAGGTGATTCCGCTTCGGGCTTCACCAGTCCAGGATGCTGGTCGCACCAGACGGCGTCCGCCAGCACCACCACGGGCTCTGGGCCTTCCAAGGCTGCGCGAACCTCGGCTTCCGTATTCAGGGCTGGGAGCGTATGGCGGAAGGTGAGGCTCGAAAATCCAAGCTGGGTTTCGGTGAGATGAGCTTCCAGCAATCGGGCACCCTTTTGTTCAAAGCGTTGCGCGAGGGCATAAGGCTCTCGCAGGGGCTGCTCGTCGGCCTTGTCCCTCAGCGGCACGCCGAAGACAAGGAAGAGCAGCAGCACGCCCGTCCACTGGGCCATGGTCCAATCCAGGGCCGCGTGGAAGCGCCTCTGCCACAGCAGGCGGATCGAGAGTGCGGACAGGGCGGCGCCGATGAACGAAGCGATCAAAGGGAAGAGCCATTTTTGGCCCGACAAAGGCAGCACGAACCAGGGGAATCCGATGCCAAGGATGCCCACCGCAAGGACCGTAAATCCGATCACCGAGACGAGGCTCCGCTCGATTCGGATCTTGGCCTGCGGCACTTGCAGATCCAGCCAGAGCGCGGCCTGCAGCATTGTGATCGGCAGCAAAGGGAGCAGGTACACGCCGCGTTTGGCTTCCGAAAGAGAGAGCAATAGGAGATCGGCAGCGAAGGCCAGGGGCAAAAAGAGGCTGCGCATGGAGATGGGGTGGCGCCGACGGCGGGGGACTGCGGACCAGAGCCCGGCGCCCCACATGGCTACCCAAGGCAAGGCGCTGCCGGGAGAGTGCGTGAAGTAAAAGGAGAATGGATTGGTGTGCTCACCCAGGCGTCCGGTCATGGGCACCAGCTCGGGGTCCTGTAGAAAGCGTCCGAGGGTATTCCGAAGAAGGACTTCAGTCATGAAATTCGCTCCGCCGCGTTGGTAGAGCAGGGCCAACCAGGAGAGCGGCACCGCGAGGCCCACCAACATTCCCCAATTGGGCCGAAACAGCGTGGAGAGCACCGCGCGATCCCGTTTCAACAACAGG
>JANXXC010000035.1 GCA_025350765.1 Holophagaceae bacterium
AGTAGCGAAGAACCCGAGAGCCTGGAAACATCGCCAATTGGCTCTGCTGGGGCTCTTTGTAGAACTCGATCAAAATCTTCTTGGGGCCTGGGGGCCGTCCGTTCAGGTAGGCCATTTCAGAATCCAAGTCGTAGAACGCGAACCATTGAAGCCCCAGAAAAACACGTTTGGGAGGCAAAGGCAGAACCTTGTCCAGCTTGAGTTCTAGCTCCCCCAGTTCACAGGTCTTCAAACCCAAACGAGACAGATTGAAAGCTCCTGGCTCAACTTCCCCAGCGTGGATTCCATACCCCACGGACGAATCGCCCAAGAACAAAGTGTTCGTTACCTCTGAAGCAGGCCGCTGCTTGAGAAGCTCCCGTCGGGTGATCCACTGCCGATCATTCCAGCGCCCTACATCGTAGACCACGAAATGCTTGCGCAGGCTGAAGGCTCCGCGGTCCAGCAACAGCATCGGCAACAAGGCGCAGGCGAAAAAGACCGCCAGCCAGGCGGTTTTAGAACCGCTGATAGATGAACGTGGTCGCATCGCCGGCACCGACAAGGATGAAGAAGAGCGCGGTCCCATAGGCCGCGGAGAAAATAGGAAGTGGCGTGCCGACGACCCACCGCAACAGAGACGGGAATCGGGATTCCAGGTGCTGCTCCATCCACGAGAACAGCAGCAACGCGGTGAACAGCGCCAGCGCCGGTAGGGTTCCAGGCCCCACCCAGGCGCTCAGGCGCGGCAGCGCATGCCATAGGTTCGCAAGGGAGGCCTCGCGAAAGGGAATCCAACTCAGGCGCGTCCACCAGGCGCTGCTCGATGTCAGGCCAGTCCGCCTCGAACGGGTCCGGCCGGGTTCGCCAATCCCGGGGCTGTTTCAGCTCCGACGGCAACCGGTTCCCCTTGAGATACTTCCGGCCCGTATTCCGGTGCATCCCCGCCCGCATCGACGCCAATCCCGCGCAGCCATGCTTGCTCATTTCCTCGCGCAACTTCCTCACCTGCTGATCTGTGACCCGGACCATGCCACCGCCTTCCTGCATCCATTTGGACGCAGGCACAGCAGCACGCTCACCTACCGGTTCGGCGCTACCCCAGATGCCCTGGTGTAGTTGTCACCGATGCACAAGGGTCATTGTCGTCTCGCAGCCTGGAATGAAAATCCAATGAATTCAGGGCCACTTCATTCAAACCCAGATACGAGTCGGACTTAAGATTCACTTGGATATTCGCCCAGCGCTATCCCACGACGAGGGTCAGATCGGAAAGGGCCCTGCGGCCCACAGCCCGGCTTTCTCCGGCAGTTCCAACGCTAGGTTCATGTTCTGCACGGCCTGCCCAGCCATGCCTTTGACCAGGTTGTCGAGGGCCGCGAAGATCACTGCGTTGCGGCCTTGGGTGGCCAGGCCGATTTCGCAGAAGTTGGTGCCTACCACGGTGGCGATTCTTGGCGAGCCTTCCACCAAGCGGATGAAGGGAGCGTTTTGGTAGGTCTGATGGAGGCATTCCCGAAGGATTCCTTCGTCCATCCCTGTGGGCATTTGACATTGCACCGTGGCGAAGATGCCCCGCACCATGGGCGCCGAATGGGGCACGAAGGAGAGCTCGGCGTGGGTGTTCGTGGCCTTCAGCAGGCCTTCGATTTCCGGTTGATGCTGATGCTCCAGGGCCTTGTAGGCGCGGAAATCATGGGCCCGCGTCGGATGATGGGCGGTCTCCGAGGGCAGCGCGCCGGAGCCGCTGGAGCCCGTGACACCGCTCACCGCCACGAAGCCCAGATCCAGGCCTTGAAGAGGCAGCAGGGCCAGTTGCACGGCGGTGGAGAAGCAACCAGGGTTGGCGATGCGGCGGGCGCCTTTCAATTCCGCGGCCTTCCATTCGGGAAGTCCGTAAACAAAGCTCCCGAGCCGCTCTGAACAGGGGTGAGGCTTTCCGTAGGCCCCTTGAAAAAGGGCCGCATCCGAAAGCCGGAAATCCCCGCTGAGATCAATGAGCGTCACGCGATCCGAGATGCCCGCGGCGGACCAGGCGGCTTCCAGATCCTTCAGTTGCTGCGCCAATTCGAAGTGGGGTTGGGCGGAGAAGACGACGATGGCGTCGTCTTTGGCGAGCGCATCCCACTCAGCCTCTGCATAAAATGCAGTATCCGAAAACCCGCGCAGATTGGGATGGGCCTTCCAGATGGGCAGGCCCGCATGGGATCGGGACACGGCCAAGATGGACGCCACTTCCGGATGACCGAGGAGAAGGCGCAAGAGTTCGCCGCCGCCATAGCCTGCAGCGCCCAGGACCACCGCGTGGACCGCGGGAGAAGCATTCATTGGAGTTCCCCAAAAAATATTTTCAATCGTGGGTGATCAGGTTCTGTTTTATCCCCTGTATCCCCTTCATCCCTGTTGATTCAGCTTTTTCAAACCGGTTGTCAAAGCGTCGGTACTCAAGCTTTGGCACCCCGAAGTTCAATAGCATGGCCACGGGTTTGGCGGTGGCCTTGAGGTAGTTGAGGGTCTGGGCTGTGTGCTCAGGAGCGAGTGACTTCACGGCCTTCAGCTCAAGGATCACCTCGCCTTCCACAAGTAGGTCGGCATAAAAGACTCCGACAAGTTGGTTTCGGAAGTGAACCCTGATGGGGAACTGACGTTCAACAAGCAGGCCTTTTTCTTTGAGCGCGATGAACAGGGAGCCTTCGTAAATGGATTCCAGAAACCCCACACCAAGTTCATTGGAGACCTCGAAAGCAGATTCGAGGATTTGGGAGGTCAGGGTTTCAAGGTGTAGGGGCATGGGTGAGTCGCTGGGGCAAAAAGAAAAAAATATTTAACAGGGATGAAGGGGATGAAGGGGATAGAAAAGAAAAACCTGACTATTAAGGATTCTCATCTCATTCGAGGATCGTGGGTGATCAGGTTTTGTTTATCCCCTGTATCCCCTTCATCCCTGTTGATTAAGGTTTTTCAAACCGGTAGCGGGCGTGCAGGTGTTCATACTTTGATCGCTTTCCGGCTTTCCACCAGCTCCAGTACGAAATCCCCGAGACCCTGGGCGTCGCTTCGGGCGTTCTTGGCGGGCAGACCCAGTTCCTGTTCCACAAAGCGAACGCCCACGCGGTTATCCGTGGCGGGACCGGCGATGAGATCCGCTTTGATGCCGAAGGATTCCGACAAGAACCTCACGCCGCCCGCGACGCCCACGGGATCGTTGGCGCACAGCACGAAGGCCGCCGAAAGAGCCCGCAGCTCAGGATCCGCGAGGATCGCCTGGACGCCGTATTCGCCCATGATGCCATCCCCGGTTTCCGCGACGATGATGTCCACGCCGCGAGAGGCGGCTTCGGAAAACAACACCTTGGCCGCGGCGCTTGAGTTGTCCGCGTTGGTGGCCACCACGCCCGCGTCGGTGAAATCCAAAGCCACGTCGGCGCCGTAATCCCGCATGCCGAGGATGTCCTTCATCAGGCTGATGCCCGTGAGTTTCAGGCCGCCGACCCGCAGCCCCGCTGCTCGGAAATGCCTTACGAGCGCACAGGCCGCGGCGGTCTTTCCGGAATTCATGCAGGTCCCCGCCACGTAGACTACCGGACAAGTAGGCAAGGCACCACCGCCCTTGAGTGCCCCCTGCTGAATCTTGGCGGGATGGCCCTGGCGCTTCTGAAATTCGGGGTATACCAGCACCTGGCCCAGCACTTCGATTTCGAAAGGCGGACCCACGTCGGGATTGTGAGAGACACAAGTACCCAGCACGCCGCCGAGATTCAGGACGTTGAGTTTCTGGCCCACTTCCACCCTGGTGGGCAGCACGCCTTCGTAGCCGTGCAGGGCGTTCCGGTGGCCCAGCGCGCCCACGATGAGATCACCCTTTTGCAGCACGCTCATGCGGCCGAAGACATCCTCCAGCTGGTTGTAGACGCTCTTGTCGCCGAGGATGCGGCCCGCGATAACCGCACCCGCCTCAGCCTGGATGGATTCCGTCAGCGTCACCATGCGGTCCAGCCGGAGATTCCGGGTGACCGATGCGACCTTGTCGAGATGAATCCTCATTTGGCACCCCCAACGCTCAATGCCAACATCTGAGGAACGCCGTAGAGTTTGGCGAAGCCCGCGGCTTCGTCTCCGCTCCAAAGATGATTGGCTTCGCCGTAGCTGGCGACTTTCGAGTTCATCAAACTGTTGGGCGAACGGACGCCACCCACCGCGAAGCCCCGCGGATGCAGCGTGAGCCGCACATCTCCCGTCACTCTCGATTGACTGGAGCGCAGGAAGGCTTCGAGATCCCTTACAAGCGGATCGAAGAATTTCCCTTCGTGCAGCAGAGCGCCGTAGAGATTCCCCAAGGACTCCTTCCAGAAAAGCTGTTGGCCCGAGAGCACCAGCTTTTCCAATTCCCGATGCGCCGAAATGAGGAGATGGGCCGCCGGAGCCTCGAAGCCCACTCTGCCCTTGATGCCCAGAATCGTATCCCCCAGATGAATGCCCCGGCCAACACCGTAGGTCTTGCCCAGCCCATTCAAGGCCGCGATGAGGGCCACCGGCTCCATGACTGCCTCATTCAAGGCCACCGGCACACCCTGATCAAAGGAGATGACCAGTTCGAAGGCCGGTAGCTCCGGCGACACCGCGCCGCCGGGATAGGCCGCGTCGGGCAGCGTGGACCAGGAATCCAGAGTCTCCGCGCCGCCAATGCTGGTGCCCCACATCCCTTCGTTGACCGAATACACTACCGTCTTGGTGGGCACCTCGATGCCCTTGGAGGCCAGGAAGGCGACCTCGTCAGCCCGCGACAAAGCCAGCTCCCGGATGGGCGTGAGGATCTTCAGCTCCGGCGCCAGGGTGCGGAAGGCCACGTCAAAACGTACCTGGTCATTGCCCGCGCCGGTGGAGCCGTGAGCCAGCGCCTCGACGCCCAGTTCCTTGGCCACGGCCACCACTGCTTGCGCCTGGCACACGCGCTCCGCGGAAACGGAGAGCGGATAGGCCTGCCCCCGCAGCACATTTCCGTAGATCAGGTAGCGTAGAAAATGGTCGAAGAGCGTCTTCCGCGCGTCTACCGTGCGATGGGAGATAGCGCCCAAACGGGCGCTGGCGGCCTCGATGCGGGCCAGTTCTTCGCCTGAAAAACCGCCGGTGTCCACGGTCACGGTGTGCACGGACCAGCCCTGTTCCTGCAAGTGCACGACGCAGAAGGAGGTATCGAGGCCACCCGAAAAAGCGAGAAGAACCTGCTTACTCATGGGAGTCTCCAACCGAAAATAGCGCCATTTCTTTTTGGCCCCAAAAGGTGCGTCGTTCAGAGATCCAGGCGCTTTCGCGACCCAGTTCGGATTGGGTTTGGTCCATGCCAAGATCCGATGCGGAGCCCACATGGGACGCGGCAAGAGCATCCCGATCCGGCGCGAAACCACCCTCGTGGATCCTTTGCCCCACGGCCTTGTAGGCCTCTCGGAAAGAAAGCCCTTGAGCCACCAAGGCGTAGGCCTGGTGCGCCGCGTAGAGTTCATCGGAGCAGGCAGCGGTGGCCCTGTCAGTGTTAACCCGGAGGCCCGCGATGACCTTCGTGAGCATGCCGAAGGTCCGCCCGCCCTCCAGAAGCGCAGTGAACATGGGCTTCTTCAGCAACTGCAAATCCCGGTGGTAATTGGACGGCAGGCCGCACGCGATTTGTTCCACTAGGTGCGCGATACCCCGCAGCTCACCCATCTTGGCCCGCAGCAGTTCCACTACGTCGGGATTGCGCTTCTGCGGCATGATGCTCGACCCCGTGGTGAAGGCATCCGGAAGGCTCAGAAATCCGAATTCCTCCGTAGTGTAGAGGGACAAATCCCACAGAGCCTTCTCCACCACAAAGGCCACGGAGCCCAGCCAGTGGAGGATCGCCAGTTCGTGGCGCCCCCTGGAATTCTGGACGTCTACCACGCTCCGCTGCACGGCGCTGAAACCCAGCAATTCGGCGGTGTGGGCTCGATCCAAGGGCAGCGGAACCCCAAATCCCGCCGCGCTTCCAAGGGGGCATTTATCGAGCCGTGCCTGAAGGGATCGCAGGGCTTGCAGCTCCTCCACCAGGCCCTCGGCGAAGGCGGCGCCCCAGAGCCCGAAGGTGGAGGGCATGGCCCGCCGCAGATGCGTGTAGCCGGGCATCGGAACCTGCTCGTGGGCCGCGGCGAAGTCCAGGAAGGCCGCAGCCAGCGCGGCGATTTCTTCGCCCATTTTCAAGAGCGCGTCGCGATAAAACAACCGCAGGGCCAGGATCACTTGATCGTTCCGCGAGCGGCCCAGATGGATGCGCCTCCCCGCTTCCCCGAGCTTGATGGTTAAACGCGTTTCAAGGGCGGTGTGACCATCCTCCTGCTCAGGAAGAATCTGGAAGGCACCGGCGATCGCCTCATCCCGGATGGTTTTCAGTTCCGCGACCAAAGCTTCGGCATCGGCCACATCGAGAAGACCGGCCTTCGCGAGCATCCGCGCATGAGCGGCCGATCCCACCGCATCGAAGGGAACCAGACTCAGATCCGTGGAGGGATCATCTCCCACGGTAAAGCGGTGGATGGCTTCATCCAAAGGCAGGCCCTTGGCCCAGAGCTGGGAAGGCGCGAGATTGTCAGTTTGCTCAATGGGCATGGCAGGCCTCGGCGGAGGACTGTTTCTGGATCGCCGCCGCGTCGTTGAAATAGGCCTTGATAAGGTGCTCATAGCAGTCCACCCCAGAGTTCAGTTCGGACCGAGTGAGATATTCGTTGGGGCGATGGCTCCGGTGCGTATCGCCGGGGCCGATCTTCACGGTAGGGATAGCTCCCAGAAAAGCCCAGTCGCTGGTGGTATGGGATCCCACCGGGCCCGCGCAGCCATTGGCTTTCAGGGCGGCCAAAAGGATTGGATGTTGAGCGTCGGTGGCCTTGGGGAGATAGCGATCCGAATGGATGAGCACTTCGCTTTCGAGCTGCGAAGCCAGCTCCGCGGCCAGGGCCTGGTGGTCGAGGTTCGGCGTGGTGCGAAGATCCACAAAAAACTCCGCGAAATCGGGCACCTGATTCCGCGAAAGGCCGCCATTGATCTGCGTCACTTGCGCCTTGGCGGCGCCCAATAGGGGATGGCCGGGAAACTGCATGGCCGCCAGCTTTCCGATGTCCCGGGCCGCCTTGTGGATGGCATTGTCGGCGATGCCAGCGTGGGCGACGTGGGCGCTTTCACCGTGGGCGATGCATTTGAGGATGAGCATCCCTCGCTGGGCCCCGCAGGCCTGGAGGCTCGTGGGTTCACCGACCAGGGCTGCATCCAGGACTCCAAGTTCTTCGAGAATCGTGGAAATACCTTGGCCGCCGATCTCCTCTTCCGCCGTGAACGCGAAGATCGCCGTCCCGTGAAGGGCGGCTTCTCCCTCAAGCCGGAAGGCCGCGCAAAGCATGGCCGTGACGCACCCCTTGGCATCGTTGGAGCCCAAGCCATAGAGCCGATCATCCTTCCAGACCGGTTGGTAGGGATCCGTGTCCCAGCCTGCGCAAGGGGGCACCGTGTCCAGGTGCGAATTCACCAATAGGCGCGGGCCTCCCAGACCTTCATCACCAATCTGGAACCAGAGATTGTTGCCCTTCCGCCGCACATGGATGCCCCGCTCTTGAAGCAATAACGTGATCCAATCCGCGATGGCGCCCTCGTTTTTCGAAGGGCTGGGAATGCTCACCAGGGTTTCAAGAATCTCGGCCGGCGTCATGCGCCCACCCCCGAAGGCTCGACGGCGGCATGAACCAGCGGCTCGTCCACGGGCTCAGCCAACGCGATCATGGTGCCACTACCTTCGTTCGTGAAGACTTCCATCAAGAGGGCGTCCGGGCGCACGCCGCTGACCAGGTGGACGCTGTGGACCCCCGCCGCCAGGGCCTTTCGGGCCGCTTCCAACTTCGGTCTCATGCCCGCGGTAATGGCCCCGCTCTGCTCCAGCTTGTTGAGTTTTTCGAAGGTGGCGAAGGGCACCAGCGAGGAGGGCTTGGACACATCCGCCAGGAGACCCGGAACCTTCAACAAGAAGAAGAGTTTTTCGGCCCGAAGCGAAACGGCGATGGCGGCGGCCAAAGAGTCCGCGTTGGTGTTGAAGACCTCGCCCTCGTCGTCCCCGGTGAGTGGCGCGATGACCGGCACGAATCCCCCCTGAATGAGATGCGTCAGCACCGAAGGATCCACGGATTGGATGTCGCCCACCAGACCGAAGTCCACGGAGACAGGCTCCGTAGCTCCATCCGCGAGAATTTCCACCGGCGGCCGCTTTGTAGCAGTCACCAGACCCGCGTCCACGCCGCTGAGGCCCACGCAGGGAAGTCCCGCGGCCCGGAGATCCGCCAAAAGATCCATATGCACCTTGCCCGCGAAGGCCATTTTCGCCGCGTCCAGAACGGCGGGACTGGTAACCCGCCGCCCGCCGACCTTCGCGATGGGCAGATCCATGGATTCACAGAGCTGGTCCAGCGAAGATCCCCCGCCATGCACGATCACCAAGGGAATGGAGAAACTCCAGAGCAGGGCCAATTGCTCCGCTACGGCCCTCCTAAGCCCCGGCTGGTCCAACAGCTCGCCGCCAAGCTTCACCACGAAAGTTTTCTGGCGGAACTGCCTCACGTACTTCGCCGCCGATCGAAGGGTCTCGTAGGGATTTGGGGTGTGGGACATGGGAACCTCAGGAGAATTTTTTATTTTTGATTTTTGATTTTCTAATTAAGGAGCCAGTCCATGAGGGCGCGCTGAACGTGGAAGCGGTTCTCGGCTTCGTCCACCACGCG
>JANXXC010000070.1 GCA_025350765.1 Holophagaceae bacterium
GTTGACCGCCTCTTCGACCCGCTTCACCACGTCCTGCTTCACGGCCTCGGGCGAAGCGCCGGGGTAGACAACCGACACGGTGATGGTCGGGATGTCGGTGTTGGGATACTGATCAATGCCGAGGCCCCGGACGCTGAAGAGGCCCAGCACCACCAGCGCCAGCATGATGCAGACTGTGAATACCGGTCTGCGGATGGAGAGATCCGAGAGAAACATGGCTCACTTCCCCGTCGGTTTGGTATTGGCCTTGGCGGTTGCTTTGGCAGCGTCCATGACGATCCTGAGTTTGCTGCCCTCACTCACCAGGTCCTGGCCCGTGGCCACCACTTGAGTGCCAACGGGAATCCCCTCCACCGGGCGGAATCCGTCCTGTTCGGGGCCGACCGTCACGCTTCGTTTTTTCGCCACACCGTTTTCCACCACGAACACTTCGCCGTTCTGCCCTTCGGCTTTGATGAGCGTGGCGGGCAGCGAGGGTGCTTGTGTCTGGCCGTTCCCGAGGATGAGGCCCTCCACGAACACGCCGCTCTTCAACAGACGATCCGTGTTCGGCACTTCCATCCGGACGTGCAGATTGCGGCCATCTTGGGACAGCATCGGGCTCACCTGCGTAATGGTTCCGGTGAAGGGTTGCTGGAATCCAGGCACGCGGAAACGCACGCTCTGTCCCGGTTTCACCAGGGACATGGCGTTGGCGGGAAGCTCCGCCTGGATCTCCAGCCGGCGGTTGTCCACCACTTCGAACACGCTTTGCCCGGCCATGAGCACGTCCCCAGCCTGCACCATGCGCCGCGCCACCTGCCCTTCGAAGGGCGCCAGGATGCGCGCCTTTTTCATGCGAACTTTGGCCATACCCGCCTGGCTTTCCGCGGCCCGTACCGCCGCGGCGGCGGCATTATTGGCGGTCTCCGCCTGCTGGGCGGCCTGGCGGGTGATGCTGCGTTTTTCAAGCAACATGTCGGCCCGCTCCGAGTCGCGCTTGGCCTGCAGGGCCTGGGCCTGGGCCTGGGCCGCTTGAGCTTCCGCGGCCTGGGCGGCCAGGGACAGATCGTCCTCATCCTGGGTGGAGAGCACGGCGCCCGCCTTCACGGTGTCACCCTCTTGCACCAGCACCCGGGTGACGCGGCCGGGGACTTCGGCCTTCAGCTCGGCGCGGTTCATGGCCAGCAAGTTGCCGGTAAAAGGAATGCTTGGATTGAAGGCGCGATTTTCCACCGTGGCGACGGAGACCGTGACCAGGCCTTCTTCCTTCACGCCCTGCTGCCGGTTCAGTTCTGCGTTGCGCTGGCTGCGGTGATAGGTGGCGGCGCCGGCGATGACGATCACCACCGCACACCCGATCAGTAGACTCTTTTTCGGCATGTTCAACTCCTGAAATTCAATTCAATTCCATCAAGCCATCAGATAGGTGGAAGCCCGAGGCTGCGCCGCTCATCAAATAGGGCCGCCCACACCCCCAGCTGGGCGCGGATCCGCTGGCTCTCCATCTGCCGCTCAGCGCGTTCCGCCTGAAGCAGATCGAGCGAGGTGATCAGGCCTTGATCGAAGGCTTCGCGGCTCACGCGCAGGGCTTCGTCCCCCGCATCGTGCGCCTTGGTGGCGGCTTCCAGCAGCGCGATGGATTTCTCGATCTCGCGCTTCGCGGTCTGCTGCTGCACCTGGATCTGCCTTTCGAGGTCCACTTTCTGCTGACGCACCTGCTCCAGCACCGCGCGGTTCTGGGCCCGCTTTCCCGAGCTGCGCAGGCCATCGAAGATTGGCACCTTCAGCGACAGGCTCACGCGCCAAGTCTCGTAGGGTTCATGAAAAAGATTCGTCGTCTTGCCCGCTTGCCACCCGTAGCTCGCGTTGAAATCCAGCTTGGGCTTGAGGTCCGAGGAAAGAATCCGGTCATTGATGCCGATGGCTTTCTCCTGCTGCTCCAGCTGGGTGATTTCACTGCGGGAGACACTTGCGAGATGGGTCGGGATCTCCGGAACCTCGAGGGGCGCAAGGCTCAAGGCCGCGCGCGGATCGATGCCCAGTTGGCCATCGAGCAGCTCCACGGCCCTGGCGAAATCGGCCTTGGCCTGAAGCACCTCGGGAAGGACGCCTTGCAGTTCCGCCTGGGCTCGAAGCAGATCTAAGTGGGTAGCGCTCTGAGCGTCCAACTTGGATTTCACGTCTTCCAGAAAGCGCTCCGAGGTTTTCAAGCGGACGGCCACCACGTCCAGTTGGGCCTGGGCGCCGAGCACCGCGAGATAGGCCTTGGCCACGCCGTGCAGGGTGTCCAACTCTGCGGTGGTATAGGCCGCCAGGGCTTCCTGCTCGCCCACCTTGGCCACTTCCAAAGCACTGTTCAGTTTTCCAAAGTAGTAGAGCGGCTGGCTGAGGCTCAACTGGGTGGTGTAGACGCTGCGCGGAGAGACGAGGCTGTTCTTGTCGAAGCCTAAGCTCGCGGCGGTATCGCCAAAGCTGCTATTGAGGATGCTGACATCCCGGTTGCGGGTGAAATCGCCCAGGGCGCTGAGCTGGGGCAGCGCGTCGGCGCGAATGGCGGTGATGAGTCCGCGGCGCTCATCCACGCGGGCCGCGGCGGCCTTCAATAGCGCGTTCTGTTCCTTGGCGCGCCCAAGCGCGCCCTTCAGATCAAAGCGCAGGGGCGCCGCGGGAATAGGCGCTTCGGCCACTTGGGCCGGGGGCGAAGGCGGCATCGGCATCATGTCAGGCTCTTTCCTGCGCGGGCGGCGGCGGGATGCTCGATATCCAAAGCTCGCAGCGTGTACTCGGTGAGAAATCGCGAAAGGCTCATGGGATCCGGCGGAAAGGCGGGCCCTGAATTGAGCTTGAGAAGCGCTGGAATGAACTTATAGATCAGCGCCGCGCCGTGGATCGCGCCCATGGCGTAAAAAGTTTCTTGCTCCCCCCAATCGGGGCGCAGGACTCGGATGCAATCCCGGAGGTGGGTGAAGTAGGGAAGCATGAATTCCCGGTTCAGCTCTTCCAGAAAGGGCCCTCCCACCGCCAACTCCCGCATCAGCAGCGCGCTGGAGGCCTTCATCAAGGGATCGGAATCCGGCATCAGCAGCTCGTCCACGAACACGCGGATATGCTCCTGGATCCCTTTCAGCGCCAAGGCCTTGGAAAACGGATGGCCTGGATGCGGCACCGGATCCAGTTGCGCCACCCCGCTGGGACAACGCTCGAACCCGGCCCGCAGCGCCGCGAGATAGAGCCCTTCCTTGCCCCCAAAGTGATAGGCCACCATGGCGCTGTTGGCTTGGGCCTTGGCGGCAATATCGCGGATGCCCACGCCATCGAAACCCTTTTCCGCGAAGAGGAGCGTCGCAGCCTCGACCAAGCGGATTTTCACATCTTGCAGGAGTTCAGTCGGGGGCTGTGCCATGGGGTTCACCGTGTCAATCAATCGGATGATTAATCCGAGAGATTGACTATTAATCAATCGTTTGATTGAGTCAATATGGTTTTTCAGGGCGCCCCAGGCCTAGTGCACCTTCATCCAAACAGCGACACCGGCTGAGAGCATTTGATGGTGCACTTCCATGGGGGCAACCCCCCTCTGGCACCGGTCACGCCGTGCGTGCCCAGCTGTCACCCCTCGGGAGCGCCTTGCCGCGCCCCCGAACCCCCGGCACGGGTGGTGCCACAAAGGGGAAAATGGTTGCTGTGTTTCCTTGGCACCGCCCTAGGTTCTGACGTCCTTTTCCGGCCCTTCTGTGATATTCCTGGAGGCTTGGAGAAGCCGATGTTGCTCTTTTACGTCTTCTATTACCTGCTGTCCGTCCTCCTGATTTTCCAGGGGCTCCATTTGGCTTCGGAAGTCAGCGCCCCCTTGGGCACGCTGCCGGAAGAAGTGGGACAGGCCCCTACGCCGAGCCTCCACTGGGGCAGCTTCCTGACAGCCTATGGCGCCCTCGGCATCCTCATCGGCCTTTTCAGCCACCAGTATGAATATCTGGTTTCGGCCTTGCGCCCCCTGGTGAGCATCGGCGCTCTGATCATGGCGAGCTTTGCCATCTGGATCATCTTCAGAGGCCGCAGGGTGGTTTATATGGCCGAACCCGCCGCCGATCATGGCGATCACGGTCACGCCTGATTTTCGCGCCGCCTCTATCCGAAGCCTTCCCAAACGCTTAGGGACCCTAATCTCGTTCTCTCTCGCATCGATCAAGATTATTTTGTGACGACGACTTTTAAAATGGGCAGCTAGAAGAGCTGCCTTTTTCTTCTCCTCGATTAAAGTCGACTGATTGACTCAAGCATGGGAGCCACTGTGGCCAACCGCCCCCTCGACCTCGAAAACGCCGCCGTGAAAGCCAAGCTCGATGCTTGGATCGCCGATATCGACGAGCGCATCCGCGATCCCAAGACCGATCGCAACGAGCTGTGCCTCGAACTCTGCAAGGGCTTCTACGGAATGCCCGACGCGCCGCGGAATAGTCACGATGAAATCGCGTTGCTGAATTTCGATCCGCGCAACGCCACCCTGGAAGCCGAGTACTACAGCGAATTGATCCCAGAGAAATGGAATCCCATCAAGCCGCTCATCTGGCTTTGGCAAATGTTCGACAATTCGCCCCTCAACGCCAACGTGTGGCTGGGACTGCGTTTCAGGGCCATGCTGGCTCCGCACATTTTCGCAAGCTGTGGCAAGAATGTGAAATTTTTCACGGGCGTGGAATGGAGCTTCGGCTACAACATCCACATCGGTGACGACGTCACCGTCCATCGCTTCGTGCTGCTGGATGATCGCGGCACCATCACGCTGAAGGACAAAGCCAGCGTCAGCGACTACGCCAACATCTACAGTCACTGGCACGACCTGGTGGAGCCCGCCATCGTGAACCTCGGCGACACGGTGCTCGGAAAGGGCTCCCGCACGACCTATCACGCCACCGTGCTCAGCGGCACCAAGGTGGGCGACTACGCCATGGTCGGCACCGGCGGCCTCGTCACCAAGGACATCCCCGACTACAACGTCGCCATCGGCATGCCCGCCAAACCCCAGAGACTCAAGCCCAACGCGCCGGATAAAGTGGCCGCGAAGCATCCAAATTTGAAGCGATGAGGCTGGAGTCTTGAGACATCTATGCGGTCCGATCTGACAAAAAGATAGTTCAGCCACGAAGGCACACGAAGGCGCTTTGCGCTGACACGAAGAATGTTTTTTCTGAATTTCTATAATCCTCAGCCCAGTATCCAGGACCAACAAAATGAACTACGCGGAGGGTGGCTGAGGGGCCGTGGCACTGCGCGTAGAGGCCGCCCGCTAAGGTGGCATCGCCGCATTGCGGGGCCAGCAGAACCTTTCGCGTGATTTCACGGTAGCTTTTTTTGGGCTGAGCTTCGTCGGGAATCAGGATGTTTTTTCGTGTGCCTTCGTGTGCCTTCGTGGCTTATTTCTTTGTCTGATACGCGGGCGAGAACCCCCAGCGCACCAGCCGTACATCCGCCCAGGCCCTCCATCCGCCCGCCACTCGGCCCCCGGCTTCGCAGTGGTTCGCGCCTTTGACCACGGTGAGATCGGGGTGATGTGCTGCGATGGCGCGTACCCCTTCCAATGGCGTGATGGTGTCCGCATCACCCGCCAGTAGCGCGATGGGCGTGCGGAGTCCGAAGCTGGCCTTCAAGGGTGAAACATCTTCCGCGTTGAAATGCGCGATGCGTTCAGCGCGGCGAAGGGCCATGGCTTCGGCGGGGCGCGCCAGGATTTCAGAATTTCCCAAAGTGCCTTTCAGATGATTGCGGGCTGCGTCCCGAAGATCCACGTAGGGTGACTCCAACAAGGCCCCCGCGAAAGGTTCGCCCTCGCGTTCCAAATCCGCCAGCGCAAGCAACGCCACGCCCGCGCCCTGGCTGGTTCCCACCATCAGAATGTTGCGGCGGGGAAATCCCTGCGATTCCAAAAAGGCGTCCACCGCCACCACGTCCTTCCGCTCCCAGGCGCCCAGGGTCGAAGGCGTGTCGGGATGGCGGTCACGCCCCCGAAAGGTGAACACAAGGGCATCCCAATCCGGCAGATCCTGCGCACGGGAAGCCGTGCCCCAGGCATCATCTCCGAAACCATGAAGAATGATCGCCACGCCTTTTGATTGGGGACGATGCAGCCACCACAGCTCCAGCGGAACGCCTTCACCACCCGCGATTTCATGGCGCGTCCATCGGCTTCCGTTCGTCGCCAAGACGGCGCGGAGGCCCGCGCGCTGCGCCTCGTCGTGGTTGGGCATGGGTGCATTCAGCAGCTGGTCCGGCAGCATCAAACCCGCGGCCATCGTGAGCCCCGCCCAGATCAGGAGGAGCACGAGAAGGAGCCGAGCGAGACAGCGCATGGAAGGCCTACGGCCGCCGTGCCCGGCAGCTTAGCGGACCTCGATCCGCAAACCTTCATCTCGCAGCATTCTAGGCATTCAAAAAAAATAAGCCACCAAGGCACACGAAGGCGCTTTGCGCTGACACGAAGAATGTTTTTTTTGGTGCGTCTTCGTGTGTCTTCGTGGCTTATTTCTTTGGGCGTCAGTAAAAACTCTCCCCCGCGCTTAGCATGCGGGTGAACTCCGCCAGGCGTTTGGCGCGGGTTTCGGGGCGCATTGCGGTGTGCAGACGGAAGACGAAGGCGTAGCGATTCTGCGAGCTGAGCAAAGCGAAATACGCGGCCGCGATGGGATGCGCGTCCAGGAAGGCTTGCAGGTCCTCGGGCACCTGAGCCTTGCGCTGGGAAGCGTAGGCAGCGTCCCAGCGGCCGTCGGCCTTGGCCCGGTCGATCTCCGCCTGGCCCGAAGGCCGCATCCGGCCGGCCGCAATGAGGGTGGCGACCTTTTCCGTGTTGACCTGGGACCAGATCGATCGCGCGCCCCTGGGCGTCAACCGCTGCAAAAAATAGATTTCATCAAAGGACCCTTTTTGGCCATCGATCCAGCCGAAGCAGAGGGCCGCCTCCACTGCGTCTCCCCACGTGATGGAGGGGATGCCGCTTCCCTTCTTCGCCATCTTCAACCAGATGCCCGGCGAATCCGCATGGTGCGCGACGAGCCAAGCTTCCAGATCCTTCGGCGCCGCGAAGGGGATCACCGGAAGGCCATCTTTGGGGTGGGACTCGATGGTCGGCTTTCGTCCCGGCATGGTTCCTTAGACCTTCATCAGCTTTCGATAGGCTTCAAGAAAATCCGCAGGCTGAGGCAGGATTTCATCTTCGAGATGTGGACAATACGCGACCCACGTATCTTTCGCCGCGACGCGGCGCACGGGGGCGTCTAATTCGAAGAACAGTTCGTCGGCGATGCGGGCGGCGATCTCGCTGCCGTAGCCCCAACTCAGCGTGTCTTCGTGGGCCACGATGACCCGGTGGGTTTTCTTCACGGATCGCTCGATGGCGGCCCAGTCGTAGGGATTCAAGGAGCGCAGGTCGATGATCTCGACGCTGATCCCTTCCTTCTCCGCTTCCCTCGCGGCCTGCACCGCGCGGTGGACGGTGCAGCCGAAGGTGATGACCGACAGATCGCTGCCTTCACGCACCGTGCGCGCCTTGCCGAAGGGAATCATGAAATCCCCGTGGACTTCGGGCCCCTTGTTGTGGGTCTGGCGGTAGAGATGTTTGGGTTCGAGGAACAGAACAGGATCGTCGCACCGGATGGCCGTGCGCAGCAGACCCGCCGCGTCCAGGGCCGTGCTGGGGCAGATGACCCGCAGGCCCGGAATGTGGGTGAAGGTGCTTTCACCGCACTGCGAGTGGTAGGTTGCGCCGCCCATCAAGTAACCCGCAATGGGTACTCGGATGACCATGGGGCTCTTGAACATGCCGTTGCTGCGCCAGCGGATGGTCGCCAACTCGTCGCGCAGTTGCTGCATGGCGGGCCAGATGTAATCGAAGAATTGAATCTCGACGACGGGCTTGAAACCCCGCGCCGATAACCCGATGGCGCGGCCCACGATGGTGGCTTCGGCGAGCGGCGAGTTGTAAACGCGGTGATCGCCAAAGGCCTTTTGCAATCCGTGGGTGGCCTTGAAGACGCCACCTTTGCCCTTCACTTCACCCAGAATTTCAGAGCGGCTGGCGTCCGCCACGTCTTCACCGAACACGAGAATGCGATTGTTGCGCGCCATCTCCTGCTTCATCACCTGGTTCACGGAATCAATGAGGGTCTTGGTTCCGGTGGTTTCCGTGATGCTCGATTCCGTGTCAAAGGCCTTGGAGGTAGGGTCTACGTCTTCGCTGTAGAGATGTTCAAAGAAACTTCCGCTTGCGGGCAGCGGCGCCTTCTCGGCGGCCTCCCAATCCACGTCGATCTCCATTTGGATCTCGGCCTTGAGTTGATCCAGGCCTGCTTCGGTGACGTCGCCCCATTCCACGAGTTTCTTCGCGAAGGTGATGACCGGATCGCGTTTCATCTCTTCTTCCCGCTGATCCGCAGGTTTGTAGAGCTGCTCGTCATCGGACAAGGAATGGCTGTAAGGCCGAATGACCTTGGCCCGCACCAGGGCTGGGCCTTTACGGGATCTCGCGTGGTCGATGGCGAGCTTCATGGCGTCATAGCTGGCCAGCGGGTCGCAGCCGTCCACGTCGTCCAGGATTAATAATCCATGGGGTTCATAGCCCTTGAGGAGCGCCGCGATGTTGCCGCCGGGATACTGGACCTCGGTGGGAACGCTGATGGCGTAGCCGTTGTCCTCCACCAGGAATACCAGGGGCAATTTCAGGTTCACGGCGTTGCTGATGGCTTCCCAGAATTCGCCTTGAGAGCAGGTGCCATCGCCGGTGGTGGTAAGCACCACTTCATCGGAATGAATGCCCATCTCCTGCAACAAGCCACCGGCCTCGGCGCGCAGAATGGCTTCCGCGGCGCCCACGGCCTGCAGGAATTGCGATCCCGTGGGGCTGGACGTGGTGAAGATGTTGAGGAATTTTTCGCCCCAATGACTGGGCATCTGACGGCCACCCGAGGCGGGATCTTCGACACTGCCCACGCTGCCCAGGAACATCTGCTTGGCGGTGTAGCCCAGGCCATAGCTCAGGGCCCGGTCGCGGTAGTAGAGGAAGAACCAGTCGTGGCCGGGGCGCAATAGCATGGCCGCGGCAGCCTGCACGGCCTCGTGGCCCACGCCATTGATCTGGAAGAAGACCTTGTTCTGGCGCTTGCCGATGATCTCCTTGTCGTCAATTTTCCGGGCCGCGTAAATGGTGCGGAAAAGCGCGATGCGCTGCTCGCGCCCGAGGGACTGGGCCGGGGTCTGGGCTGGGCCAGCGGAAGGAACGGATTGGGTGCTGACGGGGCTGCTGGCGGGGGTCACGGGCGCTCCGATGGGGACGTCGAGAATCCCCAAACTACCATGTTTGACGCGGTTTTCCGAGGGCGAAAACCCGAGGGGGCATGGTACTTTGAAGGATTCATTTGGTGTCCCATGAAAACCGTGCCCGAGATCAGCGCCATCCACGACCTGCCCTTCCCCGAGCTGCTCTACCGCGCCTCGACGGTGCATCGGGAGAACTGGGATCCTAGCGACATCCAGTTCTGCACCCTGGATTCCATCAAGACCGGCGCTTGCCCCGAAGACTGTGCCTATTGCCCCCAATCCGCCCGCTACGACACCGGTTTGAAAGTCGAGCCGCTGAAAGAAGTGGGGCGTGTGCTGGAAGGCGCGAGAGCGGCCAAGGAGGCCGGTTCCACGCGCTACTGCATGGGCGCGGCCTGGCGCGAAGTGCGCGAAGGGGCGCAATTCGACGCGGTGTTGGAGATGGTGCGCGGCGTCTCCAACATGGGCATGGAAGTCTGCGTGACGTTGGGCATGGTCAACGAGAAACAGGCCATTCAGTTGAAGGATGCGGGCTGCAAGGTCTACAACCACAACCTCGACAGCAGTCGTGAATTCTACGAAAAGATCATCACCACCCGCACCTACGATGACCGCTTGAACACCATCCAGAATGTGCGTTCCGCGGGCATGGAAGTTTGCAGCGGCGGGATCCTGGGCATGGGCGAGAGCCGGGATGACCGCATGCACTTCCTACACGAACTCACCAAGCTCGAACCCGCGCCGGAAAGCGTGCCCATCAATCAATTGGTGAGTGTCGAAGGCACCCCCATGGAACACGCGGAGCCCTTGCCCCCGCTGGATTTCGTCCGCATGATCGCCACCGCTCGGATCCTGTTTCCCAAGAGCCGCATCCGTCTTTCCGCAGGCCGCACTTCGATGAGCGACGAGCTTCAAGCCCTCGCTTTTTGCGCGGGCGCCAACTCACTCTTCACCGGCGAAAAACTGCTCACCACCCCCAACCCCGGCGAGTGCCATGACCATCAGCTCGTGGAGACGCTGGGGATGCGGATCGAGACCGTACCTGCCTGAGCTGGACACAGACGAAAAGGAAAACCACAGAAACCTCAGGAAATTTTTCTGTGTTCTTCCTCTTAATTCCGTGCCTTCTGTGACCCGTTCTTTTTTATTCGGAATTCCCCATGATTGAAATGGACAAAGCCTTCGATTTCAAGACCGCGCAATCGCGCTGGTATGCCACATGGGAAGCCGCCGGGACTTTCCGCGCGGATCCCAAGAGTCCCAAACAGCCCTTTTCCATGTCCCTGCCGCCGCCCAATATCACGGGCAATTTGCACATGGGCCACGCCCTGGCCTACTCGCTGCCGGACGTGCTGGCGCGGCTGAAGCGGGCTCAGGGCTTTGATGTGGCTTGGATTCCCGGCGTGGATCACGCGGGTATCGCCACACAGATCATCGTCGAGCGAAAGCTCAAAGAAGAAGGCACTGATCGTCACCAACTCGGCCGCGATAAATTTCTTGAACGCATCTGGGCTTGGAAGGAACAGAACCAACTTGACATCGAAAACCAATTGCGGCGCCTGGGCGCGAGCCTGGACTGGAGCCGCAAACGCTTTACCATGGACCCGGATTTGAATCGCGCGGTGCGAAAAGTTTTCGTGGAAGCCTACGCCCAAGGCCGCATCTACCGCGGGCCGCGCATGATCCAGTGGGACCCGGTTTCGCGAACCGCGCTCAGTGATTTGGAAGTGAAACACGTGGAGCGCCAGGGCAAGCTGTGGCATCTGCGCTATCCCCTGGCGGATGGCGCCATCAACGGTGTTGGGGATATCGTCGTGGCCACCACGCGGCCGGAGACCATGCTCGGAGACACCGCCGTGGCCGTGCATCCCGATGATGAGCGCTATACGCACCTCATCGGCAAGTTGATGAATCATCCGCTGACGGGCCGCCAAATTCCGCTGGTGGCGGACGGTTTCGTGGACCCGGCCTTCGGCACCGGCTGTGTGAAGCTCACGCCCGCCCATGATCCCAACGACCACGCCGCAGGCCTGCGCTTGAATCTACCCTCCATCACGGTCATCGGCTTCGACGCGAAGATGACCGCCGAAGCGGGTGCCTATGCGGGTCTGGATCGTTTCGAGTGCCGCAAAAAAATCGTCGCGGATCTCGATGCCGGGGGCTTCCTCGTGAAGATCGAAGACCACACCAGCCAGGTGGCCGTGTCCGACCGCACCAATGCGGTGCTGGAGCCGCTGGTGTCCGAGCAGTGGTTCATGAACGTGAAGGATGCGGCGCAGCAAGCCCTTCAAGTCGTCCGCGAGGGACGCATCACCTTCACGCCCCAGCATCATGTGGCGGTGTGGGAACACTGGCTCAACAACATCCAGGACTGGTGCATCTCAAGGCAGCTCGTGTGGGGTCATCGCATCCCCGCCTGGACCTGCGGCGACTGCGGCCACCTGCACGTGGAGCTGGAAGCACCCATCAAATGCGCCGAATGTAATTCCACCAAACTCGAGCAGGATCCCGACACCCTGGATACCTGGTTTTCGTCGGCGCTTTGGCCCTTCAGCATCCTGGGCTGGCCCGACGAAACGACGGATCTCAAGCGCTACTACCCCAACGACGTGATGTGCACCAGCTACGACATCATCTTTTTCTGGGTGGCGCGCATGGTCATGAGCGGCCTCACTTGGACCGATCAGGTTCCCTTCAAGCAGGTCTATTTCAACAGCCTGGTGCGGGATGAATCTGGCGCGAAAATGTCCAAGTCCAAGGGCAACGTCATCGATCCGCTGGAGGTGATGGACGAGTTCGGCACCGACGCCCTGCGCTTCACGCTCATCTCCATGTCCGCGCCGGGCACGGACATCGCGCTGTCACGCACAAAGTTGGAATCCAGCCGCAATTTCTGCAACAAGCTCTGGAACGCCGCGCGGTTCGTGCAGATCAATCTCACGGATGAAGTGACACTAAACGTCGAACCCGAACTCGGCGAGGCGGAATTCTGGATGATCGGCCGCATGCGCGACGTTATCCAAAAAGTCACCGCCGCCCTCGATGAATTCCGCTTCCACGAAGCCGCAGACCTGCTCTATCACTTGGTCTGGGACGATTTCTGCGCCACCTACATCGAGCTGGCGAAAGTCAATCTGACCCACGGCACCCCGGCACAAAAGGCCGCCATCCTGCACTTCTTGGACATCCTGCTGCGGGCTCTGCATCCCATGGTGCCCTTCGTCACCGAAGAGATTCATGAGGCTGTGCTGTCGGATCGCCTGGCGCCCGGCGAATCCAAATTGCTGGCGGAACGCGGCTGGCCTTTGGATCATCCGGTGCTCGCGAAACAAGGCGGCGACGCTTCGCTTATCCCCCGTTTACAGGACATCCTCAGCGCCTTTTTGCGGCTGAAAGCCGAGAACGGCGTGGACCCCGCCAAGCGCGTAGCGGCGGCCTGCACCATCATAGAACTGGCGCCCTTCGCTGAGGCACTGAAGGCGATCGCCCGGCTTGAAAGCGTGGATTTCACGCGCGGTGATCTGGCTTCTCCTACCCGCGTGGTGGGTGTCGTCAGCGGTGGCACCATCGCGTTGGAATTGGCGGGCCTGAAAGATCCCGTGGCCGAAAAAGCCAAGCTTGAAAAAGAGCGCGAAAAACTCCTGAAGGAATTGGAGCCCCTGCGCGCGCGCCTTGCCGACGAAAGCTTTGTCACCAAAGCCCCCGAAGCCGCCGTAGCCAAGCTGCGCGGCCAGGCCGAGGAAAAGGAAGCGCGACTGGATCAGATATTGGCTTTGCTTCGCTAAGCGAAAAACACTCGCAGAGGGGACAGAGATGACAGAGGTTCGCTGAGTTTTTCCTGATTGCCAACGATCCTCAGCCCAAAAAACCCGCAGCGAAACAACACCAAATGCACTGCAGTAGGGCGTAGCCGAAAAAAAATCTGCCGCAAAGGGCACAAAGCACGCAAAGCGCTCTTTTTGATCTCTATATAGGACCTATCCAAATTTCTG
>JANXXC010000108.1 GCA_025350765.1 Holophagaceae bacterium
TTCCTGTGGAGCTGGTGGCTTACACCTTGGAAGAGCCGCCCTTCTTTCGGACCGAACACATGGGTAGCGTCCACCACGCGAAAAGCCTAGCTAAAGGCCAGGTCCGCGCCATGGTGTGCCTGGAAATGATCGGGACTTTTAGTGATGAACCTGGGAGTCAGCACTATCCCTTACCTGGATTGGAATTCATCTATCCCAATCGGGGAGATTACATCGCGGTCATCGGTGGTATCGGAGATGCAATCTTGGTCCGGAAAGTGAAGGCCGCCATGGGGTCCGCGACCCCGCTTCCTGTCTGGTCCATGAACGCGCCATCCAGCCTGACGGGCATCGATTTTTCGGACCATGCGAGTTACTGGAAGGAGGGAATTCCAGCGGTGATGATCACGGATTCAGCCTTCTACCGAAATCACCATTACCACACGGTCCAAGACACCGCGGATAGCCTCGATTATGTCCGGATGGCACAAGTGGTGGAGGGGGTTCATGAGGCGGTCCGGGCCTTTGGACGGTGAACCAACCCCAAACCCATCCTCTGCACAACTAGACCCTTGTCTGTATTCAAGTTTCGTTTACGAAGGTTCATTTTCATTCAGGAATGGGATATTTTTCGCCCATCGAAAACACTTCTTCTTGGAGAGCGGAAATGGCAGCCTCGTTGTCTTTGCTTCGCAGGGCGTGATCAATCCACCCCGCAATGAGCGCCATTTCGGACTCCTTCATGCCGCGGCTGGTCAAGGCAGGGCTACCGAGCCGGATGCCGCTGGGCTTCAGGGGCGGGTTGGGGTCAAAGGGGATGCCATTTTTATTGACCGTGAGGCCCGCCCGATCAAGGACTTTTTCTGCGTCATTGCCTAGAATCCCTTGGGCAAATACATCCACCAGCATCAAGTGGTTATCAGTGCCGCCGCTGACGATGCGCCATCCCTTCTCTTGCAGGCCTTTGGCCAGTGCCTGTGCATTGGTGATGACCTGGCCGCTGTAGATCTTGAACTCGGGCTGAAGGGCCTCTATAAAGGACACGGCTTTGGCGGCGATGACGTGCATCAATGGGCCGCCTTGGATGCCCGGGAATAGCGCGCGGTCGATGTCCTTCGCGTACTTTTCCTTGCACAGGATCATGCCACCGCGGGGCCCCCGCAGGGTCTTATGGGTAGTGGTCGTGACGAAATCCGCGTGTGGGACCGGGGATGGATGATGGCCCGTGGCAACTAGGCCGGCGATATGAGCCATGTCCACCATGACCAGGGCTCCTACTTCGTCTGCGATGGCGCGGAAGGCCGGAAAATCGAAGACGCGTGGGTAGGCCGAAGCACCCACCACGATCATCTTGGGTTGGTGTTCGAGGGCTAGCTTGCGGACTTCGTCCATGTCCACCCGTTCGTCTTCTTTGCGAACGTGGTAGCCGACAAATTTGTAGAGCACGCCGCTGCTATTGAGGGGGTGTCCATGGGTCAGGTGGCCGCCATGGGCCAGATCCAGACCCAACACGGTATCGCCGGGTTTCAGCATGGCGAAGTAGACCGCCATGTTGGCCTGAGCGCCGCTGTGGGGCTGCACATTGGCGTGCTCGGCGCCGAAGAGTAGTTTGGCGCGGTCCCGGGCCAGGTCCTCAATGACATCCACGTTCACACAGCCGCCGTAGTAGCGGCGACCGGGATAACCCTCGGCGTATTTGTTGGTGAAGTGGCTCCCCATGGCTTGCATGACGGCGACGGAGGCGTAGTTTTCAGACGCGATGAGCTCGAGATGATGCCGCTGGCGCCGGATCTCGTTCTGGAGCGCCGAAAACACGGCCGGATCCGCCTGCTGCAACACTTCGTACATCTCGCCCCCCAAAAGAGAATTCTGCCAGGAAGGCCGATGATTTGCGCTTCATAGAATTGCAGCCCTCGGGTCTACTCGAAGCAGTCGCTTTGACCCAGCCTTCCTCTCACTGAAAGCCCTGTTCCATGTGGAACAATCCATCCAATCTGCTCCGCGCATCCATGGCTTCACGCCTGCCCAAATGGTCACTGGTCCTGGCCTTGAGTTTGGCGTTGATGGCTGCTCCGCCTCAGGATCCGGTTCGTTGGGCCAGTCCAGACTTTAAGGTCATCACCAGTCGTGATGGGCTGCCGCAGAACTCAGCCATGGCCTTGACTTTCGATGCAGAGGGTCGCCTTTGGGTGGCCACCCAGGATGGCGCCGCCACTTTCGACGGTCATGCTTGGCGGATCAGTTCGATGCCCGATCGGACCTTATCTAACTTCCTTCGTTGTATAGCTTTAGATAATGATGGAGGACTTTGGTTTGGACGTCAGGATGGGGGTCTGGCGCGTCTCAAGGCGGGGCGCTGGGACCAGCCCGAGGGGTTGATGGGTCATGCTGGAACTCGCGTCAATGCGCTGATCGCCAAGAGGGGCCAAGTGTGGGCGGCCACCGAAGGCCATGGCATTGGACGCTTTGATGGACAGGCTTGGAAGATGCTGGGTTCGAAGGCGGGGCTTCCCTCGTCAACCGTCCAGTGCCTCGCCGAGGCGGATGAGGGCGGGCTCTGGGTGGGTACAGACAAGGGTCTGGCCTTGCTGGAAAAGGATCACGTGACCCGTGTAGAACTGGTGGGCCGTAGGGTGGAGGCGATTCTTCGGCTAAGGTCAGGTGAATTGTTGGTGGGAACCAATGGTGGGGTTTTTCGTCAAATATCCGTGGGTTGGGATGGTGTGGATCTGCCCCAAGAAGTCCAGGGGAAATCAATCCACTCCCTCGCCCAAACTCGCGCCGCGGACGGCTCTAGCGTTCTCTGGGTGGGAACCGGCGGCGGGGGCTTGGCCTGCCGGGACAGCGCTGGGTGGCGGGTCTTCACTCCCAAAAATGGTCTTCCCAGCGGCGCTATCTGGAGTCTACTGCCTGTGGAAGGCCCCGCTGGAACCGAGGCGCTTTGGATCGGCACCGACGGCGGGCTGGTCCATCTTCAGTTCGGGCAATGGCAGAGCTACGGAAAGGACAGCGATCTACCCGATACCAGCATCTACGCGATGGCGCTGACTCAAGGGCGAGGATTGAAGGATTCCCTCTGGCTGGGGACCCGCAGCGGCTTGGCGAAAATTGAGAAGGGTCGAACCAGCTTTTACACCCACAAGGACGGCCTGCCTGACAATACGGTTTTCAGCCTTCTGGAATGGCTGGAGCCAAACGGAAATTCCATCCTCTACGCGGGGACCCAAGGCGGTGGTCTAGCGCAGTTCAAAGAAGGCCACTGGGCCCCGGCCCCCGTTCCCCCAGCGATTCGGCACAGCAATATCCGCCACATGCGAGAAAGCAAGGATGGAAAGGGGCGGCGAGTTCTCTGGCTCATAGCCAGCGACTCCGGGCTCTGGCGGCGCACCGAGGATCATTGGGATTCCATTACTGCCACCGATGGTTTGCCCACCACCAAACTGTATTGCGCCCTGGAAACCAGCGATGAAAAGGGTCGTAGAACGCTGTGGATCGGGACCGAAAGGGGTGGCCTGGTGCGGGTCAGGGACGGACAACTCGCCACCTTCGACATCCGCGATGGACTTCCGAACAACACGGTGATGAGCCTTTGCGAAACCCATTGGAAGGGACAGCACTTGCTCTGGGCGGGAACCGAGGGCGGAGGCTTGGTGTGGCTGGATCCCGATACGGACAAGCCATCCTGGAACGTGATTTCAGAGGGGACCGATCCAATTTTTCCCAACAACACGGTTTATCAGTTGCAAGAGGACGCCCAAAACCGGCTTTATGCCTTCACAAATCGAGGCGTGGCCCGCATCAGCGGCGTTATAGGGCGGTTTCACGTGGAGACGTTCAACACCGATAGCGGGCTCCCAAGCAATGAATTCAATGGTGGTGCCTCCATGAAGGACCACTTGGGTCGCATTTGGGGCGGCTCCATCGGCGGCGCGGTGGTCTTCGATCCAAGCCAGGAGCTGACCTCCACCTCATCTCCCAGCCTGCATTTGGACCAGGTTCAAGTAAATGGCGTCACCGTTGAATTCCCGAAGGGTATTCGCTTAGGTCACCAGGAGCGGCGCCTGGATTTCGCCTACACGCTCTTGAGTTTTTTCCGCCCATCGGAAACGAGATACCGCAGCCAACTCGTAGGCCTGGAGGAAGCTCCCTCCACGTGGTCGCCTGAATCCCACCGGGAGTTCCCCGGACTCGGAGCCGGCAGCTACGTCTTCCGCGTTTGGGCCAAGGACTATCGAGGCCAATTGGCCGGGCCGGTGGAGGTGTCCTTCGAGGTTAAACCGGCGCCTTGGCGCACCCTTGGGGCCTACGCGCTCTACGCGCTGCTGTTCGCTGGAGGCGTGTGGTTTGCCATCCGCGCACGATTGCGGAGGTTGGTGCGCAAGAACGAGGAACTGGAAGCCAGGATCCGCCAGCGGACCCAGGAAATTGAAGCCGCCATGGACCAAATCGAGTCCCAGAACCAGCAGATCGCGCGGCTCATGGAGAGCAGCAGCCTGGCCCAGCGAGATCTCATCAGCTGGTCCAGGGCCATCGCCGGAGAACTGGCACAGACCATTGGCGCCACGAGCATCGGCGTCTACACCGTGCAGGGCAACGAATTGCGGTCCTTGGGTGAAAGCGACACCCGCATCCCCACGCTGCAGGAACTCCAAGCCCGGCCCTACTTGAATCCCAGTCTGGACCGGCGGAAGCAGAGCGTTCCCGTTTCTCAAGATCGGCGGCGGGAGCTCTCCATTCCCGTGGAAGGCCCCAGCGGCGAGATTCTGGGAGGGATGGTGCTGTCAGGGCCCTTCCACTGGGGGGACTCGGAACGACAGCTGGTAAGCGTCTTCGCGGCCCAACTTGGGGCCGTCCTGGAGCTTCAGAAGACCCGTCGAAACCTGACGGCCGCTCGCCAGCACCAGGCTCAGACCCGCGACAGCCTGCGGGAAAAGGGCGTGGTGCTCCTGCAGATTTGTCCCCTCTGCCGCCGTTGCTACGACGAATCGATCCAGCATTGCTCTTGGGACGCGGCGGAACTGGAATCCACGCGAATCCTGCCTTTCGTGGTGAAAGAGCGCTACCAGTTCGTTCGGCTGCTGGGCGAAGGGGGCATGGGCCTCGTTTTCGAGGCCCATGATCTGAGGCTGGACCGCGAAGTGGCGCTCAAGCTCATCAAACCTGAGCTCTACGGTATGCCGGAAATCCGCGCCCGCTTCACTCAGGAAGCCAAAGCCCTGGCCAGCATCGAGCACCCAAGTGTCATATCGATTTTTGACTCCGGAGAGCTGGAAGATGGTTCCGCTTTTATGGTGATGGAGCTGCTTAAAGGCGTGGATCTGGGTACGATCCTGTCGCGCCACGGCCCAGGCACACCCACCCAGGTCGCGCGCCTGCTGCGACAGGGGGGCGCGGGCCTTGCCGCGGCCCATCGAGCCGGTGTGATCCACCGCGATATCAAGCCCGCGAATATTTTTCTCATCCCCCTCGGGAATTCCTTCCAGGTGAAGATCCTTGATTTCGGCTTGGCCAAACCCATGGCCACAGAGAGCGGCGTCACGCAAACCGGCATGGTAGTGGGGACACCTCAATAC
>JANXXC010000171.1 GCA_025350765.1 Holophagaceae bacterium
TGGGCCACCACGGCAGCATGAGCAGCACCCATCCCGTGTACGTGCACCTCGCCAATCCCACCTTAGCCCTCATCAGCACCGGAGCCGGCCAAAGCGGAAACTGGGCTCTGCCCTACAAGGCCACCGTGGACAACGTTCTGCTAGGCGGAACGAGCGGCTGCGCTGGCATCCCCGCGCCCCTGGTGCTCCAGACCGAGGATGGCGACGTCAATTACTCGAACAAGATGAGCACCTCCGCCTACGCCGTGGGGAACATCGTACTGCGCACCGACGGCAGCAAAATGTGGGTGAGCAGCAATAGCGACAACGGCGACGCGCCCAATATCTACTCCGGTAGCCTCGCCACCGAACGCCTGAACGCGGGCATCCCCGTGGGCACCGAGCGGGAACTCGGCGTCCATAACCCTTCGGGAGGTCCGGGCAACAGCGTTATCGCGGCCATTCCCACGCCCGCGGCTGATACCACCCTCGCCTCTGGTACCGCCATCAGTTTCAAAGGCACCGGCACGGATAGCAGCGCCACCGCGACCCTCAGCTACGCCTGGACCTTCGGCGACGGCGCATCGGCCACCGGCGCCAATGTCAGCCACACCTTCACCAATGCCGGCGCCAACGCCGTCACGGATACGGTGACCCTCACGGTCACCGACAACACCGGCGCCAGTGGCACCGCCACCCGCCGCGTCACCGTCTCCCCGGGCAACGACACCATCCCGCCCATCGCCACCGCCTCGGAGTCTGGAATTTCGGGGACCATCACCCTCTCGGCCACCGCCTCTGACAACAAGGGCGTCACTAGGGTCGAGTTCTATGTAGACGGCACCCTGGTGGGAAGCGACAGCACCGCGCCCTACGCCATCGCCCTGGACTCCACCCCCCTCAGCAATGGCAGCCATGGTTTGGTGGCCAAAGCCTATGATGCCGCCGGCAACATGGGCCCTTCCCCTGCCGCGGCTTTCACCCTCAACAACCCCACCGGCACGACCATCTTCAACGAGGTGGAACCCAACGATTCCCAGGCCGCGGCCAATGGGGTGGGCGATGGCGTGACATCCATCGTGGGCTATTTCCGGTCCACCTCCGACAACGACGATTACTACAACGTGACCCTGCTGGCGGGCCACACGCTCACCGTGGACATGACTGGCCCCACTGCCTCCAGCCAGGACTACGACCTGTACCTTTACAGCAGCGGCGGTACGCAATTGGCTACGTCCACCAATACAGGCACGACGGAACACGTGAGCTACAAGAACACCAATGCCTCGGCCTCGAAGACCCTCAGCATCCGGGTGAACCGCTACACCAGCTACAGCAGCGTCACGCCCTATACGCTGACCCTGAAACGCTGATCAAAAAAGCGCTTCATCCAGGAAAGGGCCGCCCATGGCGGCCCTTTCCGCGTTGAAGGGAACCCGAAACTGCCCCTCTGCTCTCATCATGCTTGGCAGATCCATGAAGACAAACTGCAATAGGGCCTCATCCGCGCATTTTTCGTGAAACCCTAGGGGAATAAGTACAGCTTTGAATCTACATCACGGAAAGATATGGACGCACATCGAATTTCGCAAGGCGTCCCCTTTTCTCCTGACCTTTTTGCGCGCGTGATTTTTCTGGTGCCCTCAATGCATGACTCCTGTGCGGTTTGGTTTTGGTTGATCTGCGGATTCGTTCTGTCCGTGATTGCTTTGGTGCGATCTGGAAAAAGCGCTGCGGTGGCCGATGCGATGGCCAAAACAAAAGGGGAACTGCGGAAAGAAATGGAGCAATTAAGGCAGCGTCTTTACGCGGCCGAATCGGCTTTGATGGAGTTGAAAACCAAGGCCGAATCGCAACCCGCCGTGCCTCAAGTGGAGCCTATTCCGCAGGCACTGACCGTTGCGCCTGTGCCCATTCCTCACCTGGAAACGGTGACCGAGACTTCCCCGCATCCCTTAGCCCTTCGGCTTGAAGCCGCGGCGGAGCCAACCGAACCCGCGAAGGCGACCCAGCCCTTCCCCTTGGTCGTTCAACCCCTACAAGAAAGTGCATCCCTCGCCGCCGTTCCTGAACCTCCGCAGGTCACGGGACCGCTGGCTGAAGCCCTTGCCCCCATTGAACCGGTCTACCTTCCGCCGGTCATTCAAGAAGCCAAGGTCTCAGCACCACCTGCGAAGGCGGTTCTATCGGCACCCGCAGCACCCAATCGTCCGGCGCCTCCGCCCCGGCCCACCTTCACCCCCAGCGCGCCCGAGCCTCTGCCGGGTCCGCTTCGCCCGCGACCACCAGTGCCCAGGCCCGTGGTCACGCCCAAGCCCAAACGCAATTTGGAAGATTTTCTGGGCACACAACTCTTCCTCAAAGCGGGTGTGGCCATCCTGGTCATCGGCGTGGTCTTCGCCATGGGGATCGTGTTTCAAAAACTGGGGCCCGTCGGAAAAATCCTGATGGGCTACGCCCTGGGCGGCGGCATGCTCGGCGGCGGCATCTACGCAGAGCGGTTGGAGCGATACAAAACCTTCGGCCGAGGCATCACTGCGGGCGCCTGGGGCATCTTGTACTTCGTGACCTATGCGGGGGGATTCCTTGAACACTCGAAAGTCTTCCCCTCCGAAACGGTTTCCGTTCTAGCCCTCCTCGTGGCAGCCAGCGCGGCCGTTGCGTTTAGCCTGCGCTATCGAAACGAGTGGACCACCACGTCGGCCTTTCTGTTGATCTTCCTGGGCCTCGCCATGGCCGCCTGGGATCTTCAGCCCGCCTTCAATTTGTCCGCGACCGCCATCGTCGCGTTGGCCATGGCGGTGCTGGTCTGGCGGATGGGATGGGTGCGGCTCCTGGGCCTCGGGTTGCCCGCCACCTGGGCCACCCTGACCTTCTGGATCCTCCGGCGCCCTGAGGTGACGGGGGACGCGCAACTGATGGGCACCCTGGTGCTCTGCTGGGCGGCCTTCCAGCTGGCGCTGATTTTTTGGAAGGGCGATGAAAAGCGCGAAGCTTGGGTCGGCCTTTCTCAGATCGGCAATTTTCTGGGCGGCCTCGGGCTGTGCCTGCACCAGACCCTCCACCAGGGCCATCCCTGGATGTGGGCGGCGGGATTCGGGCTGGCGACGTTGGCGGTCGCGTGGGCCTATCAGAAGCAGGGGCGGCGGGCGATGTACCTTCTGGCGGCCACCGAAGGCTTGGCCGCACTGGCATTGGTCACGCCCCTCCGGCTCGGGTGGAAGCACCATCTGGCGCCGGTGTACCGGCTCATCGGCGTCGAGGTGTTGTTGGCGGGTGGCGTGTTTCTGAAAGAGAAATATTTCCGCGCCATCGCCTACGGTGCCTTCGCGCTAACCCTTTTGGAAATCCTGGTGCTCCGGCTGGATTCCTCTCCAGGGACGGGGCGGACCTTGCTGTTAGGTACGGCCGTGGGCATCGGGCTGCTGAATTCCACCCTGCTCCGCACCCGGTGGCGAGAGGCCTGTGAGGGCGAAATCCCCACGGCCCCTTACGCCTTCAGTGTGGCGGGAACCCTGCTGCTGAGCCTCCTGATCGGATTCGAGGTTTCCCTGAAGCACCAGGCCCCCACCTACGCCGCGCTGGCGGCCCTATGGCTGGCCGTGGGCATTTTTATGGGCCTGAAGGACGCCCTGCTGGAATCGGCGCCCCTGGGATTCATTGCGCTCGTTTACGGCATCTTGGCCTTGATCCAGATCCCGGGCGCCCCAGGCCAGGTGCCCGAACGCCTCTTCAGTGTGGCGAGTGTCGGTGCCTTGCTTGGCGTGGCGAGTGGTCTTTCGCGCCGAACCCCGCATCCAGGGATTCCTGAAAGCTGGGCCTCCGGCTTTTCGAAGCTGTTCAGTTTCTTCGCCATCACCACCATCAGCTGCCTGCTTTTCCGCGAACTGCCCCTGGCTTGGTCGGCTTTCGGATTCGCGATCTTTTCGGTGTTGTTAATGGGAGCCGCTCTCCTCGGCGGCTTGAAAGACCTCTCCGGCCTCTCGGCGGGTTCCCTCATCACTTGGCTGGTGGCCCTTGGCCTCTTGGCCTTCCGTCCGGCTCCATCCAACCCCGGTTGGTGGCATCTAACGGTGCAGGGCTGGTCTCTCGCGGGGGTGTCCTCCTTGGGTTTCGGTTTGGAATTCCTTGCGCGCAGCGAGCGCGCTTGGGAGGTTTTATCGACGGCCAAACAGGCGATGTCTCGGTGGATGGCGAGTCTTTCGGCATTGATCCTCCTGGTGATCCTGATCCTGCTGGAGGTCCCAGCCGCCTGGATCGCCGTGAGCGTGGCCGCCCTGTCCGTCATCCATCTGGCCCTGGCCCTGCTCTGGTCGCACAAGGCCAGGCGCTTGTCGCACAGGGATCGTGCCTATGAATCGCTCGTGCTCCTTGGCGTGGCCCTGATGGTGCTGTGGCAGCACCCGGCTTCATCCACCACGATCTGGGGACACCTCAGCGCGCGGGGTTGGACGATGGTAGGCGTGGCCGTGGCGGCCTTCGGACTCGAAGGCCTGGTGCGGCTTCCCGCGTCGGACCGGGTCTTCAATGCATCCGAAAAAGCCGGCGCCCTCTGGCTTAGCAGCCTGTCGGGATTAGCCCTTTCACTCCTCGTGATCTGGACCGAAATTCCCGATCCATGGGTGGCCCCGGCGCTGGGCTTCCTGTCAGTGATCCTGTTGGTGCTGGGGCTTCTTCAGGGATTCAAGGAACAGATCGCAGAGTCCGTTCTCGCCGCCATCATGGGCCTGATCGCCTTGGGGATTTTCGGCGTCCACGAGCCGGGGACCTGGTTGCACCTTCCCATTCGCGGGTGGAACTTCGGCATCCTGGCCGCGTTTTCCCTCGGACAGGAGCTGATCCTGGGCGCCTGGACCAAGGCCTGGCGCTGGAGCGCATCGTCCTTGCGGTGGCTTCAGAGCGGCCACAGCGCGGTGGCGGTGGGGCTTTTGATCCTGCTCACCTTCGTGGAAATCGCTCCGCTCTGGGGGCCACTCGTGCTGATGATTTCGGGAATCGTCTGGATGCGCTGGGCCCGTAAAGGCCCGTCCGTGCTGCACGCGGTCGAGGCCATCACTTTGGGCGCGGCGTCTTTCGTGGCGATGATCGTGCGGGCCTGGCCGCTCGGCGGATTCATCCATGGGGTGCCGCAGCGGACGATTTCCGTCGGCCTGGCCTTGCTGGCGTCCTTCCTGCTTCAGCGCGAGATGTCCCTGGCGAGCCGCGAAGAAGACTCCGAAAGGGTGCGGCTAAAAGACCTGATGGCGGGCTTCAGGGCGATTTCCTCCGCCTTCCTCCTGGCCACCACCCTCGCGCTTGGATTCTTGGTCAAGCATGAAGCTTTCGATCACCGTCACGATGAACTCGTGCCCTTGCTCTGGGGCCTAATTTCCATCCTGTATTTCGAGCGCGGCCGAAGCCACAAACAGGCGGCTTGGACGTGGTTGGGCCATGTCCTGATGGGTTCGGCGTGGGTCCATCTCTTGGTGCTCGGAATGGGCATGACGGATCAGGTACACGGCATCAGCTTGAGAACCTGGACCAGCCTTCCTTTCCTGGCGCTCTTGGCCTATCCCTACCTCACCTGGAATCGCCTGCACCAAGATGCTGCGCCCCGCGCGCTCAGGTTCCGCGCGGCCTACCTCTACGCGATCCATATGGTGATCGCGGTGCTGGTGGCCTTCGAGATCCGAAGCCCCTGGGTCCTTCCCGTGTGGGCTTTGCAGGCGACGGTCGCGGTGTTCTGGGGCGCCTACAAAGATGATGTTCATTGGATGCGGATCGCGCTCGGAATGGCCATCCTCGCGGGGTTCCGCGGCTTCGCGGTGAACCTCGGTTCCGGGCACGACCTCTCCATCAGCGGTACGAATAATGTGGCCGTTCCTGTGGCCTGCGCCCTGCTGCTGGCGGGCTACATCCGCCTGCAGACACGCTACCCAAGCGACGAACAGGACTCGCCAGATGCCATGACGATGTTAGCCAGCGGACGACATCGGATCCCGTGGTTCGTCCTCATGGCGGGGCTTCTGATCGGCTACATCTGGATCGAAGTTTCCGGTACCGCATTGACGGTCTGGCTCACCGGATACGGATTCGGCATGGTCGCGCTGGGATTCATGTTCCGCGAACGAATCGGACGCCTGTTGGGGCTCGGCATGTTGTCCGCCTGCATCCTGAAGCTCTTCCTTTGGGATCTTCGGGGATTGGAAGGACTGGCGCGGGTGGCCTCCTTCATCGTGCTCGGCATCGTGTTGATCGCGGTGTCCTACGTCTACACCCGGTTCAAGGACCGCGTGGAGAAAATGCTTTGATCGGCAGAATTCACAAACTAGGTTGATCCAGGATTGGCAATGGAAACAGGGGCCGCATTCGCGGCCCCCCATTTTTCTTTTTCGCGATCTTTCGCGCCTTTTCGCGGTTTAGTTTTTCGCCAGCAATTTCGCCATGGCGGAACCCATGTCGGCAGGGCTTTGGACCACGGTGATGCCTGCAGCGGTGAGGGCCTTCATTTTTTCCGCAGCGGTGCCGTGGCCGCCGCTGATGATGGCGCCGGCGTGGCCCATGCGGCGCCCCGGAGGGGCCGTTTGACCGGCGATGAAGGCCACCACGGGCTTGGTCATATTCGCCTTCACCCAGGCGGCGGCTTCTTCTTCGGCGGTGCCACCGATCTCGCCGATCATGATGACCGCGTGGGTGTCGGGATCGTTGTTGAAGGCCTCCAGCGCGTCAATGTGGCTGGTGCCGTTGATGGGGTCGCCGCCGATGCCGATGCAGGTGGACTGGCCGATGCCCAGGGCCGTGAGCTGGCCCACGGCCTCGTAGGTCAGGGTGCCACTGCGGGACACCACGCCGACGTTTCCAGCCTTGTGGATGCGGCCCGGCATGATGCCGATTTTGGCCTGGCCGGGCGTGATGACGCCGGGGCAGTTGGGGCCGATGAGGCGGCTGCCGGGGTAGTCCGGCAGCACGCGCTTGACCTTCATCATGTCCAACACGGGAATCCCTTCGGTGATGCAGACGATGAGGGCGATGCCCGCGTCGAGGGCTTCGAGGATGGCGTCAGCGGCACCGGAAGGCGGGACGAAAATCATCGTCGCGTTGGCGCCGGTCTTGGCGACGGCCTCCTTCACGGTATTGAACACCGGGAAGCCTTCGACATCGGTACCGCCCTTGCCGGGCGTGACGCCACCCACGACATTGGTGCCGTAATCGCGACAGCCCTTGGCGTGGAATAGGCCCTCGCGGCCTGTGATGCCCTGCACGATGAGTTTGGTGTGATTGCCGACGAGAACAGCCATGGGGGACTCCTTCAATTTTTGATTTTTGATTTTGGAATTTCGATTCGCGCCGGTGGCGCGGGCATCAATTTAGAGAGTCATCTTGAAATGCATCCCAGTCCCCTTCGGAGACTTGGTTTTGCCCGGGCGCGGGCTCGGAAGGGATCTGGGCTTTCAGCACCCGAAGGCGCGCCAGATAGTCGCGCTTGGTGGCGTCCAATTCGAGGTTGCGGCGCCAGAGGCGGGAGCCCAGCACCAACACGATGCCGAGGTTGAGCGGCGCCGCCAACCACATGATCTTGGGGGCGTGGAAGAAAGTGTGCTCCCAAGTGCTGGGCCCCGCGATCCACACAAAGATGTACATCATGGGCAGCAGGCCCACCATGACGAAGAAGAAGCTCCAGCCTAAGCGCCACGCGCCTTTGTGCATGACGTCCTGATACTCCTCGTAAAGGGCGTCGTATCGGGTTTTGGGATCTTCCTGCGTCATTTTCGCGCCTGAATTACTTCGTCGCCGCGACGATTTTCTCGGCGGCATCCTTCAGTCCCTCGGCCACGATCAAGTTCAGGCCGCTCTCGGCGAGGATCTTTTTGCCCTCTTCGACGTTGGTGCCTTCCAGCCGCACCACCACCGGAACAGAGATCCCGATTTCTTTCGCGGCCTTCACGATGCCGCCGGCGACGATGTCGCAGCGCATGATGCCGCCGAAGATGTTGACCATCACGCCCTTCACGGACTTGTCCTGAAGGATGATGCGGAAGGCGTTCTTCACCGCGTCTTCCGTCGCGCCGCCGCCCACGTCCAGGAAGTTGGCCGGGGAGCCGCCGTGGTATTTGATGATGTCCATGGTGCCCATCGCAAGCCCCTCGCCGTTCACCATGCAACCGATGGTGCCGTCCAGCTTGATGAAGTTGAGGTTGAATTTCGAAGCTTCGATTTCCTCGGGCGCCTCTTCGTTCAGATCCCGGAAGGCCAGGACGTCCG
>JANXXC010000185.1 GCA_025350765.1 Holophagaceae bacterium
CCGCGCGGCCATTCAACGCGGCCCAGGTGTTGTCCGCAAGGACCGCCACACCGCTTGGTATGGTGATGACCTGTTTCACACCGGGCACGGCCTTGGCGGCTGCATCATCCATGGATTTCAGCTTTCCCCCGAAGACCGGGCAGCGCTCCACGGAAGCATAGAGCATGCCTGGCAGTTTGATGTCCGAACCGAATTGGGCCCGGCCCATGACGATGTCGGGTCCATCAAGACGCTTCACCTCGGTGCCGATGATGCGGAAATCCTTGGGGTCTTTGAGCGGTGGATTCTTGGGCGGCTCCAACTTCGAAGCGGCCTCCACAAGATCACCATAGGCGGCCTTCCGAGAGCCATGCGTGATGAATCCCTTCTCGGCTTTGCAGGTGGCGCGGTCTACCTTCCATCTGCCTGCGGCGGCTTCGATGAGCATCTCCCGGGCGGTGGCGCCGATGGTGCGGTAGGGCTTGAAGGTACCCCTAGTGCTCTGGCTGCCGCCGGTGATGCCCAGATCACCGAATTTCGGCGCCGTGGAGGCCTGGTGAATGCGAACCTTCGACCAATCCGCCTCCAGTTCCTCCGCCACGGCCATAGCCATGCTGGTGCGGATGCCCTGGCCCATATCGGATTTGTTGGCCCAGATATTGACGGTGCCATCGCGATCGATGCGCAGGAAGGCGCTGGGCTCGAAGGCTCCCCCAGACTCCAAGCCTTCTGAGGGCGCGCTCATACCGAAGCGAGTGCGGGGCTCCATGGGAAGGGTGAATGCCAGCGAGAGGCAGGCGCTGTGTTTGACGAAATCCCGGCGGGTGGACATATCAAGCCTCCTTTCCATGAGCGCAGGCATCCCCGGCGGCGCGATGGATGGCGCAGCGGATGCGCTGGTAGGTACCGCATCGGCAGATGTTCTCCGCCATGCCGTGGTCAATGTCAGAGTCGGTGGGATGCGGATGCTTGGAGAGCAGCCAGGCGGCCTGCATGATCTGGCCGGGCTGGCAGTAGCCGCATTGGGCCACGTCCTCTTCGATCCAGGCCTTCTGCACGGGATGGGAGCCATCCTTGGACAGACCTTCGATGGTCGTGACGGATTTCCCCGCCACGGCCTTGATGGGGGTTTGGCAGGCCCGAACGGCCTCACCCTCCAAGTGCAGAGTGCAGGAGCCGCACACCCCCATGCCGCAGCCGAACTTGGTGCCCGTCAGGCCGAGCACGTCCCGGAGCACCCACAGCAGGGGCATCTCGGGATCCACTTCCACGGCCTTGGAAAATCCGTTGACGGAGAATTGAACGCGCATCATGGCGCACCTCGGGGAAAGAGTCCCCACACTCTAAACCTCTTGGGTGCCTGGAAAGAACGGATTTTCCGATTGTCGGCATCCCACAACCTAAAAAGCTGAACACAGAAGGCACGGAACTCCCACGGAAGAACACGGAATCGCAGGTTCGGGTCCTCGTCCAGCAGGGTTCATTGGATGTGGGCGCGACCCCGATCGTTTTTTGGGGCGAGTCGGCGGTCGCGCCCACATCCTCGGGCGCAACGCGCCTGTGCCCGCGTTTCGCGGGCGACCCCTGTGTGCCATCGCAAGGCTCCCTCCGTGTCCTCCGGGCTTTTTTTCGTGTATTCCGTGTTCCGTTTTTCGTCGGTGGATGTGATTCGGCTGAACCGGGCCGGAAACCAGGACGGATTTTCTTGGAACGGCCCGCGAATATCCGGCATCTCAACCAAGTGCGAGGAGTTGGCCCATGATGATGACAACCAAGTGGGGTGTGGCGGCGCTCCTGACTCTTGTAGCGGGAGCCGGCGCGGCGTTCCTCCCCCTCGGTACCGCTTCCAGCACTGTGCCCACCGCATCCTCTCCTTCCCATCCCCCCACGGAGAACGCTCCAGTGAACGATCCCAAGAAGCCTGACAACTCCGAGCTCAAACAAAAGCTCACGGCGATGCAATACAAGGTGACGCAGGAAGCGGGCACTGAGCCCGCCTTCCGCAACGAATTTTGGGACAACCACCGTGAAGGCCTCTATGTGGACGTGGTGTCCGGTGAACCCCTGTTCTCCTCCAAAGACAAGTTCGATTCAGGTTGTGGCTGGCCCAGCTTTTCCAAGCCCATTGAGGAGACGAAAGTCGTCGAACATACCGATACCACCTTCGGCATGGCCCGCACCGAGGTGCGCTCCAAAGGCGCCGACTCCCACCTGGGCCATGTCTTCGAAGACGGTCCTGGGCCTACGCATCTCCGCTACTGCATCAACTCCGCCTCGCTGAAGTTCATTCCAGTTGAGGATCTGGAGAAGGAAGGTTTCGGAAGCTCCCTGCCGCTCTTGGGCAAGCCTGCGCCCAAGGCCACCTTAGCGCCCGTCACCAGCAATGTCGCGACCCTAGCGGGGGGGTGTTTCTGGGGTATGCAGGAGCTCATCCGCAAGCAGCCCGGCGTCGTCACCACCCGGGTCGGCTACACCGGCGGCCATCTAGCCAATCCGAAATACGACGACACCCATGACAGCAAA
Organism: Holophagaceae bacterium; assembly: GCA_025350765.1. Taxonomy (GTDB): domain Bacteria; phylum Acidobacteriota; class Holophagae; order Holophagales; family Holophagaceae; genus JANXPB01. The sequence continues at coordinate 2,503 of JANXXC010000185.1, forward strand.
TCCGGCCACGCGGAATCCATCGAGATCCACTTTGATCCCGCCAAGACCAGCTATGAAGCCATCATTCGATTCTTCTTCCGCATCCACGACCCCACCACGCTCAACAGCCAGGGCAACGACCGGGGCAGCCAATACCGCTCCGCGATCTTCACCCACGATGAGGCTCAAGCCCGCATCGCCGAAAAGGTAAAAGCCGAAGTGGATGCCAGCGGCAAGTGGCCTCATAAGGTGGTCACGGAGATCGTTCCCGCCACGGTCTTTTATCTGGCCGAAGAAGGGCACCAGGACTATCTGCAGAAGCATCCCAACGGGTACACCTGCCACTACATCCGGAACTGAAGCGCGAGGGGTTGAGAGCTCGCCAATGTGCTAGCTTTAGCTCATGCTTTCCATCCCGATTATCGCTCTGACCCTACTCGCCCAGGCGCCGCTGCCCAGCCCCAAGGCCAAGCCCACCCCCTCGCCCCAAACCCTCGCCGCCCGATCTTTGGTGGAAGCGGAGCTGGCCTTCGCCAAACAGGCAGCGGAAGAGAACACGCGGGCAGCCTTCCTGGGTGTTCTGGACCGCATGGGTGTGCTGTTCCGCCCCGGCCCCGTGAACGGCGTGGCCTGGCTCGGCGCGCAGAAGGCGGATGCCTCGACACTAAGTTGGTTTCCTGCCTTCGTGGAAGTGAGCCAGGCCGGTGATCTGGGCTACTCCACGGGACCCTATCAATGGCGCGCCGAAGCGGGCTCGGACAAGGTGTTCTACGGACATTTCGTCTCCATCTGGGCACGGCGTGGCGGCGTGTGGAAACTGCTGCTGGACACGGGTACATCCCACGCGGCCCCCGGCGAAGAGGACCCCGTTTTCCAACCGGAGAATCCCAAAGGCGTCCTCCAGCTGGAGGCCGCGCCGTTCAGCGCTGAAGCCCTTCAGGGCCTGGAGAGGGACTTCGCCAATGCCTCCTCGACCAAGAATCTGCTCTCTGCCTACACCACCTACCTGGCCCCCAACGCGCGCCTCTACCGCGAGGGCGCCTTCCCCACCACGGACCTGAACGAAATTCGCAGGGCTCTGGAAAAAAAGCAGGGCGCGGTGGCCTGGACCTGCCTCGGCGGCGAAGTGGCCAAGAGCAGCGACCTGGGCTACACCTACGGCATCTCGGAATGCAAACCTGCGCAGAAGGCCACCCTCAAGCCCCACGCCCAAAGCGCCATGTTCCTCCACGTCTGGAAACGCCAACCCTCGGGGCGATGGAAGGTCATCCTCGACATCGAGAATCCGATGCCCGAGACGAAGCCCTGATTGCCTGAGGCAAAGCCAATATTATTTATTGAGGATCACCATGCGAAAAGCCGTTCTCCCGCTCATCCCCTGCCTCCTCCTCGCCGCCACGCCGGAGACCAAAGCCCCGGTAAAAACCCCCTTGAAAACAGCCAAGGCCTTCCCCTTCGCCATCCACCAGAAGACCCTACCCAATGGCCTGAAGGTGGTGGTGATTCCCACGGGCCTGCCCAACCTGGTGAGCCTCCAGATCCCCGTCAGCACGGGCTCGCGGAACGAGGTGGAACCGGGCAAATCGGGCTTCGCGCACTTTTTCGAACACATGATGTTCCGGGGCACCAAGCTCGTTTCCAAAACCGTGTGGAACGAAGCCCTGAAGGAGACCGGCGCATCGCAGAATGCCTTCACCTCGGACGATCTGACGAACTACCACACCCTCTGCTCGAAGGATGATCTTGAACGCTGGATCAAGCTCGAAGCGGACCGCTTCCAAAACCTTTCTTACAGCGAAGACGACTTTAAGACCGAAAGTCGGGCCGTGCTCGGCGAGTACAACAAGAACGCCTCGAACCCCATCCTCAAGCTGCTGGAAGTCCAGCGGGACGCGGCGTTCACGACGCATACCTACAAGCACACCACCATGGGTTTCCTCAAGGACATCGAGGACATGCCCAATCAGTACGGCTACTCCAAGCAGTTTTTCGCGCGCTGGTACAAGCCCGAAAACGTCACGGTGATCCTGGTGGGCGACGTGAAGCCCGAGACCGCTTTCCCCATGGTAGAAAAATATTTCGGCGGCTGGAAGCGCGGCGCGGCGAAGCCTCCGGCGATCCCGGCGGAGCCCCCGGCAACGGCACCCGTAGATGTGCGCCTGCCTTGGCCCAGCCCCACGCTGCCCTACATGACCGTGGGCTTCCACACGCCGGCGACTTTCAGCGCTACGGACAACAGCTCCGAGGCCCTGTCCTTCGCCTCGGAACTGCTGTTCGGATCCCGCTCCGATCTCTATCAGCGCCTGGTAGTCCGCGAACAAAAGGTTGACCAGCTCTTTGCCTTCGGCGGCAGCGCCAAGGATCCGGACATCTTTACGGTCTTTGCCCGGGTGAAGAAACCCGAGGATATGGTCTACGTGCGCGGGCTCATCCTAGACACCTGCGCCGCAGCTCGGGCCCTACCCTTTTCCTCCTCCAAGCTCGACGACGCCAAGCAGGAGGCCCGCTTGGCCTTCGCCCGGAGGCTCGAGTCCACCAATTCCATCGCGGGTCTTATGGCGGGACTCACCTCCTATGGCCGCGATCCCGAAGCCGTGAACAAGGTCGCCGCGCTCCGGGATGCCGTCACGATCGCGGACCTTTCGCGCATCGCCAAGGCGACCTTCCTGGACAAGTCCCGGGTCATCACGACGCTGGCCCATGGCGGCTTCCCAGCGGAGCTGGACCAGCCCTTCGAAGGCGTGGAGGCCCGCGCCATCAAGCTCAGCGAGCTGCCCGCCCTTCCCCTGATGGAAGCGCCCAACGCCGCATCTCCACTCATGACCCTGCGAGCGGTGTTTCGCGTCGGCTCCATGCACGATCCCGCGGGGAAGGAGGGCTTGGCGCGACTCACCGCCAGCATGATCGCCGATGCCGGCACGAAATCCCGGGGCCTCGCGGAGGTGGAAAAAGCCTACGCCGCCACGGGTTCCGGCCTTAACGTCCTAGTGGACAAGGAGCGCACTTCCTTCAGCCTCACGGCTCCCAAGGAAAAGGCTCCAGAGGCCCTGGATATGGCCCTGGAGCAGTTCATCGAGACCGGTTTCAAGGATGAGGATTTCCAGCGGCTAAAGGGTCAACATCTGAGCGGGCTGACGATCGGTCTCAAGGCCAACAACGATGAAGAGCTGGGCAAGCTCGCGTTGGAATCCCGGGTCTTCGCCGAGCCCTTCGCCCATCCCGTATTGGGCACCGCCACGGGAATCCAAGCCATCACTTTGGATGACGTGAGGGCCTTCGCCAAGACCTACTACACGAAGAAGCGTCTCGCCCTGGGCTTTTCTGGCGCCTATTCCACCGATGAGAAAGCGGCAGTGCTGCGAGGCTTCAACAAGCTTCCCGATACGGACGCACCGAAGGTCACGGTCCACGAGCCGGAGCATCTGACGGATGGCTCCCACTTGCACATTGTCACCAAAGAAACCCGGTCGACGGCCATCTCCATCGGCATCCCCCTGCGGGAAAGGGACCCGGGTGGAACCCCCATCGATGCCCGGGTGAACCGCGCACACCCTGATTTTGCGGCGCTCTGGGTGGCGACGGCCTACCTCGGGCAGCACCGCAATAGCACCGGGGTTTTGTATCAACGGCTGCGCGAGGAGCGCGGCCTGAACTATGGGAACTACGCCTATCTCGAAGCCTTTCCCAATGGCGGTAGCCAGTTCCAGCCCAGCCCTGGGGTGGTGCGCGCCTTCAACATCTGGCAGATTTGGATCCGCCCGGTGGATCCCAAGAATGGCGCCTTCGCCCTTAAGGCCGCGCTTTTCGAGACGCAGAAGCTCATCAAGGAGGGAATGTCCGAAAAGGATTTCGCGGCCACGCGCACCATGCTCGTGAAGTTCCTGGATCACCTGAATGACACGGGTTCCAAGAAGCTCGGCCACGACATGGACGACGCCTACCTGGGCGTGGGTCCCTACGCCGACACCTTCAAAGCCAAGCTCCGCGGACTTTCTCAAAGCGACGTGAACCGCGTCATCCGCAAATACCTCCGCACTACCAATCTCGACATCGCGGTGGTGACCAAGGACGCTGATCAGTTCATCAAAGATCTGATGGCGGAAGCCTCGCCGATCCCGGCCTACACGGCGCCTAAGCCGCAGCTAAAAGCCGAAGATGAGTCCATCTCCACCGTTAAGCTGGACATCAATCCCAAAAACATCAGCAAGGCGACCTTGGACGAGACTTTCCGATAACCGAAAGGCGGCTCTGGCCGGAACTTCATCAAGTCTCAGGGCAGAATGAGACGTCACCGGAGTTTCATTGATCAGCTTATTCGGCTCATTGCTGCTGGTTCCTGCCCTAGTCCAATCCGCGCCTCCAGATCAACGCGAACTTCCAGGGCCTTGGGAACGGATGCTGGAGCAGCACCGCGCCGAACAATATCCCTGGCCCAAGTGGCGGGTTCTCGCACGAGTCCGGGTGGAGCCCGAAGCTTTGCGATCCGAATACCTGCTGCGGCTATTGGCATCCGGCGAGCTGGAGCTGAATCCCTACCCGGAAAAGGAGACCACCGCACTCTGGGCGCAGAAGGAATGGGGGCCGGAGGTGGACTGGGCGATCCTCTCACCCGAAGGAACCTTGGCGGGCACGGGCGGAGGGGGGCCCGTCGTCGCGGCGCTCGAAGACCCCATCCGAAAGAGCGGATGGAAGAGCCGCGCCCAAGTGTTCGCCGAATTAGTGAAGGCAAAGGATGGCTCCGGCGAAGCGTGGGGCGAGGCCCTGGTCGATGCAGCCCGTCTGCGGGAGTTCATCGAAGCACAGCTCTACGCTGATACCACGAAGCCCAGGCCCTGGTGGATCTGGGAGATTCCGGCGCCAGACCCGCTGCTGCTTTCGCTGAAAGAGGCCTCTGAAAAGGAATGGAGTAAGGCCCTCGATGGCCTGCGCCGCCACCCCGGATACGAGCGCTGGCAGGGGCTTGCGGGCGTTTTGGCGCTGGCTCCACCCGCGCCCTCCGCGGCCATGAAGGACGCGCTGCGCCCAACGATCCAAGATCTCATTCGGGAACTGCATCACACGCCGCAGAGCGCCTCCCTGTGGGCCGCCTGGTCCCAGGTGGCCAGTCGCCTGCCTTCGGAGGCCAGCGAATTTACGCCTTCGCTTTTCGCCGTACCTCAAGGAGATCCCTGGCCTCCTCCAGCGGGGCTGCGCGCGGTGCTGCCGCTGCTGAGGGCCCGCGGTGATCTGCGGACGCTGCTGTCCTATTGCGGAAATCAGCTCCAAGCCCCTTTTCCGCGCGACCTCCGCTCCGATGTGGATTGGCGCCGGGAGCGCTTGCAGCGCATCCAGGACTGGGGCTTACCGGGCCTCGAAGCCCTGGTGAGACTCAAGGCCGAAAGCGATGGTCTGGTCTGGATCGAAGAGCTTCACCGGCTGTGGGGCAAGGACTGGGCGACTTCGAATCTTCACGCATTCATCCGCGGGATAGATCGTGATTGGTTGCCCGAAAGCTGGGACAAGGCGCTGCGCGCGGAGGCCCTGGAAGACCCGCCCCCGCAAGCGGATCAGGCGCCCTCTCCCACGCCTTCGCTGGCCCTAGATACGGGAAAGGATCGAGCGTTGGAAAGGGGTTGGAAAGCCCTCCGCGATTCCCCCACCCTGGATGCCTGGGGCCCCGCAGACCTGCACTGGACCTCCTTTTCCACCGAAGGGCTCCGCCGCCTTCGGCAGGATTATGGACTGGACGCAAAGCCCCGATGGTTCCTACTCCGAGGCAGTGACCTCATCGCCAGTGGCACCACCGTTCCTGATCCCACCTTTGTGCAGGACCGGCTCCACAGCCTCGGCACGCCCCGGCTGGAGCTGCTCACCATTTTTCTATCCCGGAATCCGGAGCAACTGGAGGCCCGCATGGAGCGGTTCCAATTGCTGAGGGACCGGCTACCCCAACCAAGATTGGAAGCGGATTTCCGCGAAGACGCGAAGGCGGCCCTATTGCCGGTTTCACCGGAAGGCGACTGGGCGCCGATGGGCGAAACATGGACCCGCGCTGCCCGGGAGGTGATCCCCAGGCTTGAACAACAATTGCGGCATTGGCCCTCTAACCTGGCCGCATGGAAAGCCTGGATGGCTTGGTCGGAGATTCATCCCCTCAAGCCCAGAGCCCTCGAGTTAGCTGCGTCTCTGGAACCCTGGCCAGCGCTTCGCTTGGAGGCCGCTCAGCTCATCGCGGGGCAGATGCGGAACCGCGGTGAATGGAAGGCGCTGCAGGCCTTTGCCCAAGTGCGATGGGACGCCATCGCCTTAAGGGCTCAGGCCATCCATCCCGCCATCCCCCCCCTGGATCCACGGCTGGGGAATGATCTCGGGGTCTGGCTTTCCTTCTTGGAGGATGCCTATGCCGCCCAGGGAAAAGCCTCCGCCATCCCGCCACTTCGATCGAATTTCGCGGAGCTCACCCTGCGAAAAGCCCCGGGGCACTAACTTAGGGTATTCGCCAGGGGATCGAGACGCGGAACACAGATCCCTCGAGGTAGGAACTTTGAACCTTGATGGTGCCGCCCATCAATTCCACAAGGTGTTTCGAGATCGCCAGGCCCAGACCCGAACCACCGAATCTTCGAGTGATGGAGGTATCCGCCTGGGTGAACTTATCAAAGAGCCGGGCGATCTTTTCCTCGGGGATCCCGATGCCCGTATCTTCGATGGAGGCCTCGAGGCTGCGCGCTTTGGGATTGAAATTAAAGCGCAGCATCACCGCGCCGCGCTCGGTGAATTTCAAGGCGTTCCCCACGAGATTCACCATCACTTGGCGGAGCCTTTGAGGGTCACCCATCAAGGCCGGGGGAAGATCTTCCTGGACCTCCACTGCGAAGGCCAGACCCTTCTGGGCCGCCTGGGCGGTGAAGAGATTGCGCACCTCGACGGCGACCTTCCTTACGTCGTAGGCGATCTCTTCCAGCTCCATTTGTCCGGCTTCGATCTTGGAGATGTCCAGAATGTCGTTGATCAGCGACATGAGGCTCTGAGCCGAGCTACCCACGGTCCCCGCTAGGTCCCTCTGGTCCTCGTCGAGCTGGGTCTGCTGCAACAGATAATTCATGCCGATGATCGCGTTCATGGGCGTGCGGATCTCATGGCTCATCACCGCCAGGAATTCGCTTTTGGCCCTCGAGGCGGCCTCGGCGGCCTCCTTGGCCGCCAGCAATTCCTTCTCTTGAAGCTTACGGGCGGTGATGTCGCCAAGGGAACCCGCCATGCGGGTAGCGCGCCCTTCTGCATTCCAGATGGCTTGGCCTCGGGACCTGAGCCATCGGTATTCTCCAGTCCCGGTTTGCATGCGCAGCTCGGTGTCGTAGGGCTTCCGCCACTTGAGGTGTTCGACGACCGACTGGTTCAAGGCATCCAGATCATCGGGGTGGACCCAATCCCTCCATGAGGTCTCATCAACACCAGCCCCCAAGTCAGGTAGGGAAAGAAGCTCTCGAAAACGGCTGGAGAAATAGACCCCACCCGTTTCGAGGTTCATGTCCCAGATTCCTTCGTTAGCTCCTTGGGACACCAGAGCGTAGCGCTGCTCGCTCACGCGAAGGGCTTCTTCAGCCCGTTTGCGCTCCGTAAGGTCACGGACGGAAGCTATCCGCATGGGTCGGTTCCGGTACATCACCGACTTCCCTGAAATTTCCGCGGCGAAATGGCTGCCATCTTTCCGAAGGCCGGTGATCTCATAGGGGATTGCCGTACCCGAGCGCACCATGTCCACGAGTTTCTCGCGATCCTCGGGGATCACGAGATCCACGGTCTGTAGGCCGATCATCTCCTCAATGGTGCCCCCCCACATGCGCGCCAGGGAATGGTTCGCGTCGGTGATGAGACCGTTCTCGTTCATCAGCACCCCGTCCGTGGTGCCTTCACTGAGAGCCCGAAACCGGCTTTCACTTTCTTGCAGCGCCTGCTCGGCCTTTTTGCGTTCCGTCAGGTCGTAGAAGGCCGAGAGACTCGCGGGTTTGCCGTCGAAGGACAGAACCCGGGAGGTCACTTCCACCATTCGGGGGCCCTCGGAGGTATTCAATTCAATTTCCAGGTTATCCAGGCGTCCATGCTCCTTGAGACCCGCCAATACGACATCCCGATCCTCGGGGCGATGGTAGAAGGAGAGGGACGAAGTCCCGATAAGATCCTCCTTCTTCCAACCCACCAAGCCCGCCATCCGCTCGTTGGCGTAGAGGATCTCCGGGACTGGAGAGCCAATGATCACCAGTGGTACGGCGAGAGTTTCCGCTACCAACCTGAAACGGCTTTCGGATTCGTCCACGATGGCTTCGGCCGAATCCCTTTCGGCCAGTACCGCGCTGAGCACCATGGCCGTGAGGGCCAGGGTAGCCAGGAAGGAGCGCAGCACCACCATCGAGGGCGTCCCATGGATGACGATCAGTGGCCCCATTCGGGAGATGGACGCAGGGATAGAGAAGGCCGCCACGATGGCTACGACGATGATGCCGCCCCGCTGGCCAAAGCGGAGGCAAGACCAGACCACCACGGGAAAGACCAAGAAGGGCAGCGGAAAGCGCTGAGCGTTGAAACCCATGCCGTGAAGGAAAACTGAATAGGAAACGAATCCAAGGACCACCAAGAGCGCCCCGAATTCCACCACCGCGGCCCTCCGCGTATGGGGCCATAGCTGAACCACCATCAGCAGCAAAGGCGTTACCAAAAGCGCGCTGGTGGCCTCCCCCAACCACCAGCGGCCGAAGAAAGGCCAAAAGAAGGGCCAAGGCAAGGAACCCCCCAGCGCGAAGGTCACCGCGCCCATGGCCGCGCCCACCGCGGTGGAGATCCCCGCCCCGAAGAGCGCCAGCATCACCACGTCCCGCAGGCGGACCATCGCCAAGTCGAAGCCGGCCTTGGTCATCAACCAATAGCCCAGGCCGATTTCCACGGTGTTGGCGGTGGCGATCCCCATATCCACCCAGCCCGGAGACTTGGTGTTTATCATCACGGTGATGAGGGCGCCCACGAAAACACCTGGCCACAGCCTACCGCCGCCGATAAGCAGAACCGCTAGGGCCAGACCCTTAGGTAACCAGATCGCCGTATCCCGGCTGCCTGGAAAAGTCATCAGGTAGGAACACTGAGCCGCCAGGGGATAGACCGCCGCCAGCAGGAGCATCTGCAGAATGAGAAGGGGCCAGCTTGGTTTCATGCCGTCCTGAAGATATCCGGTCGGCGAGGATTTACTAGACCAAGTAGCTGAAGGGGCATTCAGGGCCGTTACGGAACCTGATGACCAGTTAACCTCAGCCGACTGGTCAACCTCATCAAAATGCACCACGTGGAGGGCAGCGGAAGATATCAGAGGGAAGCATAGGGACTCGTCCGTTGCGCGCATGGGCGCCCGCGTTTGCGGGCATCACCCCGAGCCTCCGCTTCTCCGCGCCCCTCCGCGTAGCGTTTTTCTGCTGACTTCGTCTCAAACGCTCAATTTATTTGGAGATCAATTTGATGAGAATCCTTGGTAATCAGGTTATGGAATGATCAGAAAAACGCTGCTCATTCCGTAACAGTCCCTAGGCTGGAGATGAGGGCGCGAATTTCCATGGACGCGCCCTGTCGGTCAAGGCTCCGGACCAAGCGGCGGAGATACGCAATGCGAAGTTCCGGTCCCGGCCGGGTCCAACGGGCCCTATCCCAATCCAGGGCCAGCAGCGTTCCCCCAGTATTGATGATGAAGTTGGTCGCGTTGAGATCCGGCGCCCAGAGGCCCCACCCCCAAAGCGCCCCCAGCGCCCTTTTGAATTGGGGCAACAATTCCGCGGTGCGATGGAAAGCCAATGGCCAAGGCAGCGCCTCCGTATAGACCGTAAGGTAGATTCCCTCCACACCCCATCGATGGGGGCGGAATGCGTAGCCCAGCGGTTCCACGGTGGGAAAGCCCTGTTCCCATAAAGCGCGGTGGATCTTCGATTCAGACTCGAACCTGGTTTCACTGGGATAGGTCCGGTCATTTACGTAACGCACCAGGCCGCCCCGGCGATAGGGCCGCAACACCACGTTTCCCCGGCGATGGACGCCCCCCCGGCCGAAAGCATTCCCGAGACTCATCTCCCCTGCGGGAAGATCCAAAGACTTGGGGCTAACGCGGATCCATCCCTTCCCAAGACCCCCCAGGTCCACATTTTCCACCCGTTCCCAGGGCCCCATCGCCGTGCGAGGCTCGTAGGGCCAGTCAGCCGGGAGGTCGGGAATGCTATCGAGAATATTCTTCATGGTCTGTTTAGTTAGCTTCGCCTGCTTTGGCGCCGATGGAAACCCCACCGGCACGATGGAGCAGTTTCAATCCCAACAATTGAAACGCAAAGTACCCATCTCTCTTCACATTCCTACGGGGGAAGTCCTGGTGAAATGGAAGGCCGCCGATCCCAGGGCCCATGGGCATCTCGTGCTCTTTCTCCCGGGCGCCTTCGACGGGCCCCAGGACCTCATCCAGCAGGGCGTCTATGCCCAGGTGGCCGAAGATGAAGCCGCTGGGCGCGCCGCCCCATCCCTCTGGGTGGCGGTGACCCACTTCAAGTCTTGGTATGCGGACCGCAAGGATGGCGCCTTTCCCTTCGAGACATTCCTTCTTCAAGAATTGATTCCAGACATGGAAAAACGATTCCCGGATTTTGGAGGCCGAGTGGAATTCCGCAGCGTCGCGGGTCTCAGCATGGGCGGCTTTGGGGCCTTGAATCTCTGTGGCCGCACCCCATTGTTCTCCCGTTGCGCCGCGCTTTCACCCGCGCTGGTGGAACCGCCCTTCCAGACCGCAGGATGGCTGCTTCGAGGCACCCTGAAACGCGCATTCCCCTTGGAAGCCGAAGCTTTCACGCCATGGAATCCTTGGAAGCATTTGGGCGGGACCGCTGAACTCTATCTCGGATGCGGCACTGAGGACAAATACGGTCTCGCGCCGGTCACCAAGGACTTCGCGGAGCTTTGCCGGAAGCATGGCCGCGCCGCCACGCTGGATCTGCGCCCCGGGAACCACGACTGGAACTACTGGGCACCTGAGTTCAAACGACTTGCGTCTTGGCTTATCGGTGGCGGCGTACCCGCAATCTCCACTGCACCCAAAATGCAGCAATCCGTAAAGAGCCTGTGAACTAAAAACTTCAGGACCGTAACCCGCGAGATTCCCACAAGGACTGCGGAAAAGCCTCAGCGCGTGTCATAGGCAAGGGCTGCCGGGCTTTCGCTGATGCTGCCTCTTCATCATTCGCGAAGATTTCGGCGTCGCGGATGCCCGAGAAAGATGCGTAGAATCATTTCTCTCCCTGGTCTTCCTCTCAACTTCGAACGCGGCCCAGCATTTCGGCGCGGGCCTTCTTCCGGCTTCTTCACGATGTCCTCGCGGCACGGTCCCTCCATTAGGTGAGGGTGGGCGGATGCTCTCATCCCTGCCTCGTTCCTCATCCTCTCGGTATTGCCACCCGATCCGCGAGACCGCCTCCTCAGGCGTTCTCAGGCCCCATCGTGATGAGTGCCGAGCCTGTCTCCACCGTGGCCCCCTCGGAGGTCGTGACCTTCACTACGACCCCTTCAGACATTGCCCTCAACTCGTTCTGCATCCTCTCGGTATCGCTCCGCGATACGCGAGACCGCCCGCTAATTTGCTTCGGGCGCCACAAGGGTCAGTAGAGTCCCACCCGTCTCCACGGTGGCGCCCTCTTGGACCGTAATTTTGGATACTCTCCCCGATGAAGTTGCGCGCAACTCATTTTGCATTTTCATGGCTTCCATGATGAGGAGGGATTGGCCTTCGCTGACGAGGTCGCCTTCTTTGACCAGAATCTTGACGACCTTGCCGGGCATGGGGGCCGTGAGGGTGCCACCGGCCGCAGCGGCGCCACCGGTCGCGGCGAGCAGGGTCTTGCGGGGATCCTGTAGGGCGAATTCGTAGGCGCCATCAAAGATCGTGGCGCGAAAGGCGTGGATGTCCGGATCAGGATTCTTGGCAACGTCCAAGCGCACATCCACGGACTTCCCGTCGATGATGACCGACCAACTTCCCGATTCCACTTCCAGGATATCAATCGCCTCAGGCTCTCCATTCCACCTGAGCGTCGTCACGCCGTCCTGGCGGAGGATCTCCACGTCGTGCTGGTCTTTGTTGATGAGGAGTGTGCGTTTCATGACTTCTCCAGCGATGACAACGATTTCGGCGAGAAAAGGCGAATCAAAATCACGATGCTGACCAGATGATCGGTGCGGATCGTTTTCATCGCCGGAATCGCTGGATCAAATTCGATTGAACTTTCCCCAATGCTTCCACGCATCGGGCTTGCCTTCGCTTGATCCTGCGGGCTGCGAGGCCCGCCGTTCTTCGTTTTCCAGCTCCGCCATCATCGCGGCGGCCACCGCGAATTTCAGATTGGGTCCGACCTCTTTCTTTTTCCAAAACGGTTTGTCCAGCATGCCTGTGTGGAGATCGCCGCTGCGGAAGGGGTCGTGTTCCATAAGGGCCTCGTGGAAGGCCACATTGTGGCGGATGCCGCCGATGCGATACTCGCCCAAGGCGCTGCGCATCTTGTCGATGGCCTCAAGGCGCGTGGGCCCCCAGGTGCTCAACTTGGAGATCATGGGGTCGTAGAACATGGGCACTTCGGAGCCCTCGTAAACGCCGCTGTCATCCCGCACGCCGGGCCCTGCGGGGGTGCGCAGGAAGGTGATTTTGCCGGGGCTGGGCATGAAGTTTTTGTCGGGGTCTTCAGCGTAGATGCGGCATTCCATGGCCCAGCCGTTGAGCTTGATTTCCGCTTGGGTCAGCGGAAGTTTTTCACCCCGCGCCACGTGGTCGACGTCGCCATGCGCCTTCTCGCGCCCAAGGACGGCGAGCGCGTCGTGGATCCGGCGTGCGGCTCGGGCGCCTTCCTCGCGCACGCGCGCGCGCAGGCCAAGGTCAAGACGTGGGGATCGGATCTGGATGGCCGCGCGGTTCGCGTGGGCAAGCTCCTGGCCATCGCCACGGGCGCCGATCCAGACCAGATCGTGCGCGCCAATGGGCTGCTCCGCGACGGTGAGGTCCCCCCGCGGATCGACGTCATCGCCACCAATCCGCCCTTCGCCGGTGAAGTGAAAATGGAGGGCTACGAGATCTCGCGACTGGTCTCGCGCGCGGAGCGCGACGCGCTTTTTCTCGAGCGATCGGTGGATCTGCTGCGCCCGCGGGGGCGCCTCGCGATCGTCTTGCCGCACAACAAAGTGTCCGCGCCGGCGTGGGCTCCGCTTCGCAAGTGGCTCGTCGAGCGCGCGCGCGTGC
>JANXXC010000187.1 GCA_025350765.1 Holophagaceae bacterium
AAAGCGTGCACTTCCTGGGCGTAAGCTCGGTCTGCTTCCACAAAATCGTTGTTGAGCGAGACCGCATCCATGGGTTCTAGAAACACCGTGGCGCCTGATCCCGAGCGGTCTAGCACCAGTCCTTGCACCTGGCCTCGGCGATCCGTGCGAACGGGCAAACAATATCGCCCGTTGCGCTCCACGATGGAGCTTTCTTGGAAAGCTTCCGCGTGGTCCCGGAGCAGTTTGTTCAGTTTCGCTTGGACCGACTGGAAGGCCCGCTGCCGCTGGCTGTGCAGCTCCGCGAGGGCCGGCACTCGGAGGGGATCCAGGTCGCCGTCCTCGGTGAAGATGCGGCGCAATCGATCGGACAGGGGAGATGGATCAGGGAGCAGCGCCGCGGTCACGTGCAGGCAGTCAAGGCCCGGGTGGGTACCCGCCGGCCCGATGCGATCCACGGGCCAATGGAGGCCCGCCATGGTTCGAAGCATTAACGCCAGGGCCGGGAGGCCCTCCCGCAGGGAGCGCCAGTGCTCGGGCAACAGCCATCCGGCGGGATTCAGAATTTCTTGGAAGGCCGCATCGAGGTTGGCGATGGGCAGATCCTGTGGCCTCTGACGCCAGGCCACTTCGACTTCCATCTGCCGCAGCCGCCGGATATTCGCGATGCCATCGAAGGGCTGCATGGCCTCTAGAGATGCCCGCCCCGCTTGGGTTTTGGCGCCCTTGCGGATTAGCTCCCGCAGGTCCGGGAATTCCAGGGCCTCGAGCTCGGCTTGGATGGGTTTGGGGAGAGACATTTCGATTTTTGATTTTCGATTGGGCTGAGATGAATGGGTGACGCGGGTTCCAAAACTCTTAACGCTCGACTCTCGACTCTGAACTAAAAAAAGGCCCGTTTTCACGGGCCTTTTTTTAAGCGGGGAAGCAATTAGCCCTTCATCAGGCGGCGCTCCTGGGAGAGTCGCTTGAGTGTCTTTTTGCGGGCGGCGAGCATCTTCCGCTTCCGCTTCGCGCTGGGCTTTTCGAAGTGCTGACGCTTCTTAAGCTCGCTGAGGATTCCAGACTTCTCACACTTGCGCTTGAAGCGGCGCAGAGCGTTTTCGAACGTCTCGTCTTCCTTGATTTTGACCAATGGCATGCAATATCCCTCCTTCCGCCGTGAATTCGCTGGACCCTAGAGTCTTCGCGGCCTTACAGAATACACGAGGAAGCCGCTTTCTCCACGCGGAAATCCCCGGGATGCCGCAGATCGCCTCCATGCTTAGTTGCCGCTAGCCTCATCCAAAGGCTACACTTTCGTTTTCCATAGAAGAAGGCATGTCCCGACCCCTCCTCCTTATCGTGGACGGCGAGTCCCTAAAATCGCCCGCTCTCGTAGCCTCCCTTGAGTTGGATGGCTGGGATATCCGCTGGGCCTCGAATCAGGAAGCCCGCCACTACATTGACTGGGGACTGGAACCGAGTCTTCTCCTGCTGGATCCTGCCCACGGCGGGGAGGCCTCGTTCGACGTGGCCAAGCTCTTCCTGGCGCGACACCCGGAGCTACCCGTGCTGGTGCTACAGGGCGAGGACACCGAGCCCTACGCGAATTTCCCGAAGACCTTCCAAGGTTACCTCGCCAAGGGCGATGCGGTGCAAACGTGGCCTACGGCCATCCGGAGCTACAAGCCGAGCCCATCGAAAGCGGCTTTGAAGCTGAGCTCCGAGGATATTTTCGGGGACCTGCTGGCGGATCTTGAAGGGGAAAGTCCCTCGGCTAATCAGGAAGCTGTCCGCCGCCCAGAACCCTTGACCCCCGAAGCCCCGCGCCTGCCGCATCCCATGGCTCCATCGGCACCCCCGGCTCTGATTCCACCTGCGTCGGTGTTTTCCGTATCCGGATCGCCGAAGCCCGAAGTGCCCAAAACCGCGGAAACCAAACCCGTGGTTCCCAGGCTCCAGCTTCCGAGATTTCAGGTTCCCGCCCCCAAAATCCCCACCTTGCCGAAAATCACCGTGGACCCCTTCCCCAAGTCCGTGCCGAAACCGGCCGCCATGGGGATTCCCGTGGCGCCAGTGGCTCAGACTCCAAGGCCAGTCTTGGAATCCACGCTATCGGCGGTATCTCCAGCGGCCACCCAAGCCATGCAGTTGGTGGCCTCGAAGGTTCCACCTATGGAACCCTTTGTGCCCCCGCCCCAAGCCCCGCCTGCCCCCAAGGTTGGTTTGGACAGTGATGACATATTCGGGGGCCTGCTGGAGGAGCTGGAGGGGGTCCCCGCCTCGATTCCAGCCATGCTTTCCCCCGCAGTGCTGGAGCCGCCCAAGCCCGAGCCCGTGAAACCCGAGCCGCCCAAACCCGCTCCGCCACCACAACTGCCAGCGATGCCCTCCATTATTCCCATGGACTCGAAGGAGCTTCCATCGAGTTCGCCGGCCCTGGGTCTTGAACCGGCCGCCCCTGCGGAAGATGAATACACCCTCAGCGGAATCTCGGGCATCCATGATCCCTTCGCCTTGGAAGCCCAAGGTACGGGCACCGTCGGACCCACCACCGTGGATCGGCCCTCAGCGCCGCTGCCTCCCAGTCCGCTAGGCACCCAGGCCTTTCCGGACATGAGCGAACCCCCGCCTGCCAACGTCCTGGAGGAATACGGGAATTACTACCTGCTGGAAAAGATCGCCGTGGGTGGCATGGCAGAGCTGTTCAAGGCCAAGCAGCGCGGTGTGCAGGGCTTCCAGAAAATCGTTGCGATTAAACGCATCCTGCCGCACCTCTCGGACAACGATGAGTTCGTCACCATGTTTATCGACGAAGCCAAGCTGGCGGCGCAGCTGACCCATCCGAACATCGTGCAGATTTTCGATCTCGGGAAGGCCTCGGGCTCTTACTACATCGCCATGGAGTTCGTGGATGGGCGCGATCTGCGCTCTCTGTTGCGGAAAGTGCGGGAATACCACCTGCCTTTCCCGGAGCCCGTGGCGGCCTTCGTGACCATGAAGGTGGCCGTGGCCCTGGATCACGCCCATCGCAAGAAGGGCCTGAATGACAAAGAACTCAAGCTCGTGCACCGGGATATCAGCCCTCAGAACATCCTTATCAGCTACGACGGGGCCGTAAAGCTGGTGGACTTTGGCATCGCCAAGGCCGCCACCAAGAACACCCAGACCATGGCCGGTGCTCTAAAGGGCAAACTGCTCTACATGAGCCCCGAGCAGGCCCTGGGCCAACCCCTGGACAACCGGTCGGATCTCTATTCCTTGGGCCTTGTGCTTTTTGAACTGCTCACGGGCGAACGCTGTTTCCAGGCGGATTCGGAGCTAGGCGTGCTGGAGAAGGTCCGCATGGGACGGGTCAGTGACGTGCAATCCCTGAACCCTGCCATCTCTCGGGAGATGGCGGCCATCGTCAACAAGACTCTTCAAAAGAACGTGGAATCCCGTTATCCCTCCGCGCGATTCCTGGAGCGGGATCTCAAGGATCTGCTGGTGCGCCAGTCAAGCGAGCCGACGGACCACGACGTGGCGGAATACGTGAACGCCCTTCTGAAAGGCACCAAGGAACAGGTAGAGGAAGTCCTGGCGGCCCGCTTCGCCGTAAGGGCCACCGCGTCCTCAGCTCACAGGATTCAAGGATCGCCTTCCGCCGAGATGGCCGGGCCCAATCTACAGGACCAACCCACCGCTACCGCCGTGGTCCCGAAGCACGGCCCCCCGCAGATCCCCATCCCCTTGCCGGAAATGGAACACCTGCAATCGAGCCGCCCCGCCTGGCTAGCGCCGGCCATCATCGCGGTGGTGCTCCTGTTGATTTTCTTGTTCTATATCTATGGGATGGCGACTCGCAGCTAACCTTTGTATGCTAGGAACCCTTACCTTACCTTTGAGATCTCCATTCCTTGTCATCCCGTCCCATCCACCCACCATCTCCCAGGGAGGCCCCCATGGACCTGAGCAATGACCAAACCCAGTTCTACGAACAAACCCGCGGACGATGCCGAGCCGAAGTGGACCAGATCAACAACACCATCGCTTCAGAGGTGCAGCGGGTGAAGGACCTGCTCACCAACCTGAGCAATCGCAAGGCCGCCGTCCTCCAGATGTACAGCGCTTCCTGCGCCGTGCTAGGCGTGGAGAACGATCTGTCCGGCGAGGAAGGAATGGATATCGAGTTTTAGGACGGCTTTGGGCTAACAGCTATGAGTCAAGAGCTCAAACCCCCTGACACATCGCCCTACACTCCGAAAAGAAAAGCGCGCCGACAGGCGCGCTTTTCTTTGGCTCTTAGCTCTTAGCTCACAGCTCTTAGCCCACAGCTCTTAGCTCATGGCTTATAGCTTCCCAAACAGCGGCGCGGAACAACGCGTGCAATGGGCCCGGTGCGGCGGATTGCGATGGCCGCAGTGGGCGCAGACGTGGTCGCGCTGGCGCTTCCGCTTCCAAAGGCGCAGGTAGAGCAGGCCACCCACAACGATGAGCAGCAGGATTTTGGTGCTGCCGGTAAGGACGTACCAAGGAAGCGGGCCGGTGGGCGGCTTCTGCGGCTGTTGGGTCAGTTCGACGGCGGGCTGGGTCATGTCTGGCTTCCGGCTTCCGGCATCCGGCTTCCGGGGTGCCGCGGAGGGGTAGATCGGAGTGAGTCGGATCGACACGCATTCCGGCTGGGGGGCTGCTGAATTTCAGGACAATGACCCAATCGGGCGGGCTCTTGCGGAAGCCGGAAGCCGGAAGCCGGAAGCCGGAAGCCCGGTGCGCATCAGTTATCCACCTTCAGAATCGCCAGAAAAGCTTCCTGCGGAATCTCCACGTTGCCGATGGACTTCATGCGTTTCTTGCCTTCCTTCTGCTTTTGAAGGAGCTTCTTTTTTCGGCTGATATCGCCGCCGTAGCACTTGGCGGTGACGTCCTTGCGCCGGGCCTTCACGTTGGTTCTCGCGATGAACTTGGCGCCGATGGCGGCCTGAATGGACACGTCGAACATCTGTTGGGGAATCACTTCCTTCATCTTGGCGCAGAGCGCGTGGCCTAGCGTGGTGCTCTTGGCGCGGTGGACCAGGATTGAGAGCGCGTCCACCGGCTCGCCATTCACCAGGAGATCCATCTTCACCAGGTCGGATTCGACGTAGTGCTTCATGTGGTAATCGAAACTCGCGTAGCCCTTGGAGAGCGATTTAAGCTTGTCGTAGAAGTCCAGCACCACTTCGTTCAAGGGTAATTGGTAGACGAGCATCACGCGATCGCTGCTGACATATTCCAGTTTTTGTTGGATGCCGCGGCGCTCCTCGCAAAGCTTCAGCAGCCCCCCCACAAAATCTGTGCGGGTGAGAATCGTCGCTTCGATGATGGGCTCTTCGATGCGGGCGATTTTCTGAAGGGGCGGGAGCTTGGAGGGGTTGTCCACGATGACTTCATCGCCATCCGTCAAGAAGACGTGGTAGCGCACGCTAGGGGCCGTCGTGATGAGGTCCAGATTGTGTTCCCGCTCTAATCGCTCCTGCACGATCTCCATGTGCAGCAAGCCCAGAAAACCGCAGCGGAAGCCGAAGCCCAGGGCTGTGGAAGTCTCCGGCTCGTAAGTGAAACTGCTGTCGTTGAGCCGCAGCTTGTCCATGGCGTTGCGGAGATTTTCGAAGTCATCGCTCGAGGTGGGGAAAATCCCCGCGAAGACTACGGGCTGGATTTCCTTGAAGCCCTTCAGCATCTCGGTCGCGGGCTTGGTACTGCTGGTCAGCGCGTGGGTGATGGTGTCACCGACCTTCACGTCCACCAACTGCTTGATGCTGGCCACCAGGTAGCCCACTTCGCCCACGGACATCACGGGCTGTTTGCTCATCTTGGGATCGAAGATGCCGATCTCATCCACCCGATACTCGGATCCATTGCTCATGAAGCGGATCTGCTCGCCGGCCCGGACCGTTCCATTGAAAATCCGGATGAGGTTCACAATGCCGCGGTAGGGATCGTAGTAGCTGTCGAAGATCAGCGCTTGCAGTGGCCCGTTCTTATCGCCTTGAGGTGGCGGGATGCATTTGACGATTTGTTCGAGCACCGCCTCGCAGTTCTCGCCGGTCTTGGCGCTGACATTCACCGCGTGGGCGGTGTCCACTAGGCCGATGACCGTATCAATCTGCTCCAGCACGCGCGCGGGGTCGGCGCTGGGCAGATCCGTTTTGTTGAGCACGGGGAAAACTTCCAGACCGTTATCCAGCGCGAGGTAGGTATTGGCTAGGGTCTGAGCCTCCACGCCTTGAGTCGCGTCCACCACCAGGATCGCGCCTTCGCAGGCGGCGAGGCTGCGGCTGACTTCGTAAGTAAAATCCACGTGGCCCGGCGTATCAATGAGATTCAAGGTGTAGGTTTTGCCGTCCTGGGCCGTATACATGCAGGTCACGGCGTGGGCTTTGATGGTGATGCCACGCTCGCGCTCCAGGTCCATGTCGTCCAGGATCTGGGCCTGCATATCGCGATGCGCCACGGTCTTGGTAAGCTCCAGCAGCCGATCCGCCAACGTGGATTTGCCGTGGTCAATGTGCGCCACGATGGAAAAATTGCGGATGAGTTGAGGATCAGTCACGAAAAGCTCCGAACCCGCCATTGTAACGCTGACACCCGATTCCTCGAAGCGGGAAGTGGCGGATAGACTGAACCATGCGTCGCATTCTGCCGTTCATCTTTTGCTGCCTCACCTTCACCGCCCACGCCCAGAAACCCTCCCAGACGCCACTTTCGGGACAAGTCACCGATGGCGAGCGAGCCGTAGCAGGGGTGCGGGTTTTCGTGGATGACCACATCCGCGCCACCCGAGACCATCATGCGTTGATGCCCTCCCTTCGCGGCTTTTCCTGGGACATCACCGGGCCCGACGGCCGCTTTTCTATGCTGGGCTCCGCCGACGAGAAACATCCCGTGGTCGTATTCGAAAAGGAAGGTTGGGCCCGGGACCTGGTTCCCATGCGGCATGGCCTGTCCGCGACCATCGTGCTGCGCCCTGCCAAGGAATACCGAGTGGAGAAGGCGCTGGTGGTCCGCTTGAGCTTTGCCGATGAGCCCGTCGAGCTGCCTGAAGACGAATTGCGCCATCTGCTTTTCAGCCGCGAACCCGGCGTGGCCAGCGCCTCCAACTACTTGTATGAAGTTTCCAAGGGCAGCTTGGTGTTGGAAGAAGGCGCAATCCTGAACTTCAAGGATCCCATCCACACCAAACCCCGCAACGACGATCAAAGGGGCGACATGGTGCGCTTCGTTCTGGAACAGTTGCGGCATCAGGACCTCCACGACTTCGATCGCGTGAACAATCGAACGGGCGCGCTGAAGGCCGATGGAAAGCCAGACCACCTTTGGATCTTCGCGCCCGGCGCGCCTAAATCCATCACGAACAACGACGCGCATCTCAAGGCCGTGACCTTTTTGATGCCGCTGCCTTGGAATCAGGCCGTTACCTG
Source organism: Holophagaceae bacterium (assembly GCA_025350765.1). Lineage (GTDB taxonomy): Bacteria > Acidobacteriota > Holophagae > Holophagales > Holophagaceae > JANXPB01. Next base: position 7,404 of record JANXXC010000187.1, read on the forward strand.
GCCCGTAGTGTTCGCCACAGAGCAAGCGCCGCTTGGCAATATCGTTCACGAAGCCTTTCACGCCATGGGCGAACATAGCGTGGATGATCTTTACCTCGGGTGCATCGATCCCAATACGGCAGGCATCTGGGATCTCATGGACTCGGGCCAATACCGCGGGTGGGACGCGGCCCACGGCGACCAAGGCCCCTGGCAGCAGGACACGGGCTACAGCCCTTCCCACCCCGGGCCATGGGTGGCTGGAGAACTTTGGTATCGCGGTCGTTTCAAAGCGTTGGTGCCCAAAGAACGCATCAAAGGCAGTGCCTGGGATGGCTGGATCGCGCCGGTGGAAAGGGCGCCGGGCATTGATTCCCAGCGATTGATCGTGCCCGATCCGAGAAAATTGAACGCTTTCTGGGAATTATCGGTGCGGAGGCCTTGGGGCTTCGACGGCGGTCGGGTGGGGAACCGCTGGGGGCCTGGTTCGAGGGCCTCATCGTGGAACACATAGATCCCGATTTGTTGACCGAGGAGGGTGAGCCCAAAGGCCCCGTCCGCATCGTGGATGCACATCCCCACAGCCATGAACCGCCACAGCCCCGCTTCCCCTGTGGTCGTTGGGAGCTGGACGACGCGGCGTTCAATTTGGGCGAGGGCGAAGTCTCCAAGGGCAGCGATGGGCCCTTGAGTTGGGAAGTGGTGTCGGTAGATTCCTTCGGAAGCCTGCGCGTGCGGGTGAAATTAAAATAGTGGTTTCCTGCTTGAAAAAAAAAGGAACGCAGAAGGCACGGAAGTCACATGGAAGACCACGGAAACAAAACATCGGGGCCGGTCCAGCCGGGGTCATTAGAAATGCCTGCGTGTCACCGCACAACTCATTTTATGTCCTTCGGGCATTTTTCCGTGTGTTCCGTGTTCGAATTTCGTCGGTAGTACGATTTGGCTGAGCAAGTCCGATCATCAGATATATGGAGACTAAAAATGTTCCTGCTGGTCCCCGCTTTGATACTGCTTTCTCCCGTCGCGCAAACGCCCGATGCCGTGCTTGATGACTGGCATCTCGCCGCGGCGAAGGCCGATGCGGATTGGTACTTCAGCCTGATGACGCCTGACGCGGTGTTCCTGGGCACCGATGCCACGGAGCGATGGACGAAAGCGGAATTCCAGACTTGGGCCGAACCCTATTTCAAAAAGGGCAAGGCCTGGACCTTCAGGGCCGTGAAGCGCCACTTTTCCTATTCCAAGGATGGAAACACCGCGTGGTTCGACGAGGACCTGGACACACCAAACCTAGGCCCAGCGCGGGGATCCGGTGTGCTCGTGAAGCACGGCAAGACCTGGCGCATCGCCCAGTACAACCTCAGCGTGCCCATCCCGAATCCGCTCATGAAACAAGTGAAGAAAGAGATCGAGGAGCATTTGAAAGGGGCGGCCAAGCACTGATCCGAGCAGACGCGGTAGAATTGCCCCACTGAATCCTGGAGCGCGCCATGTCTCAGACCTTCACGGCCATCCTTGAAAGAGAAGGCGATTGGGTGGTGGCCCATTGCCCTGAGTTGGATGTGGCCAGCCAGGGGAGATCGTTGGACGAGGCGCTCGCGAATCTGCGTGAAGCTATCTCGTTGTTTCTGGAAGAAGCAGGCCCCGATGAGATTCAAGCGCGAACTCACGGCCCCATCCTCGTGACCCAAGTCGAGGTTCCGGCCCGTGCCTCCTAAGCGACGTCGATTGTCAGGAGATGAAGTCATCAATATTCTTCAGAACGAGGGATTCGTTCAACGGCGTCAAACCGGCAGTCATGCAGTTCTCCAACGACAACGGGAAGGTCGAACCTGGACAGTAATAGTTCCTCGGCACGACGAGATTGCGCAGGGAACGCTCTCATCGATCATCCGGCAATCAGGATTGGCAAAGGATCTCTTCAGTACGAAATAGAGGTTCTTCAGAGCAGAAGGTTCTTTGTCGATCTGGAAACCTTTCGTGGTTTTCCTTCTTTCCACTCGTCTACCCATTAACATGAGGGTCAGGAGATCCCCATGCATCTAACGGCCCAGGCGGTTCTTGTGGCTTCATTGATTCCCTTCACCACGAATGCGCAGGGCTTGTCCGAGCGCTACAAGCCCGCTGCCGCACGGATCATCGGCACCTCGCTGCAATCGAGCCGGGCCTTTGATCAGCTCGGCGAACTCTGTGATGCCGTGGGCAACCGCATCAGCGGTTCTGAGCGGCTGGATCAGGCCATCGCATGGGCGGTGAAGGCCATGAAGGCCGACGGTCTGGAAAACGTCCACACCGAAAAAATTCGGGTTCCTTACTGGAAACGCGGCACTGAAAAAGCGTGGACGATTTCACCCCAGCGGCATGAATTGTCCATTCTGGGCTTGGGCATGAGCGTGCCGACGCCCAAGGGCGGTATCACCGCAGACGTAGTGGTGGTGGGCAGTTTCGAGGAGATGGACCACTTAGGCGAGGCGGGCGTCAAGGGCAAGATCGTACTCTACGATGTGCCCTTCGCGGGCTATGGCGCCACGGTGAGCTACCGGGTTTTCGGGGCGTCCCGCGCGGCGAAATATGGCGCGGTGGCGGCGCTGGTGCGCTCAGTGGGGAGCCTCAGCTTCGACACGCCGCATACGGGCACGCTGGTCTACGACGATGAGAAGCTCCCGAAGATTCCATCCGCCGCCGTGAGCATCGAGAATTCCACTATGATGCGCCGCATGGCGAAGCGCGGCGAGCGCATCCAGCTTCATCTGGACATGGAAAACGAGTTGATCCCGGATCTGCCCTCGGCGAACGTGGTGGGCGAAATCGTCGGCACGGAAAAACCGAATGAAGTGGTGCTCATGGGCGGCCATCTCGATAGCTGGGACGTGGGGCAGGGCGCCCAGGACGACGGCGTGGGCTGCATGATTACCCTGGGTGCAGCGCACATCATCCACCAGGCGGGTCTCAAGCCCAAGCGCACCATTCGTGTGGTCTTCTTCACCAACGAAGAAAATGGCAACCACGGCGGCACGGGCTATCGCGACGCGCATAAAGCGGAGCTGGGCAACTTCGTGGCCGCCCTGGAAAGCGATAGCGGCAACGGTCCGGTGAAGGGCTTCACTCTGGACTTCCACGGCGAAGGCCGCAACAAAACCATCACCACCCCGCCTGGAGAAAAAGCCAAGGCCGAAAAATCCCTGGCCTTGCTGACGACGCTAGCGCCCCTGCTGGAGCCCCTGGACGCCGGCAAGATGGAAATGGGCGGCGGCGGTACCGATATCGGTCCCACGGTCTCCGAAGGCGTCCCTGGCCTCGGCGTGAGCCACGACACCACCCACTACTGGGAAATCCACCACACCAAAGCCGACACCTTCGACAAAATCATCAAGCTCGACATGCAAAAGAACATCGCCGCCGTGGCGGTGATGGCCTTCGTGCTGGCCGACATGGAGGGGACGCTGAAGTAGGGGCGGGCGCTTCCATTTATTCATTGCACCTCCAATCTTGCTCCTCATCGAATGATCAATTGCAGGATGCTACCTCCACGGTTAACTCCTCGTTCAACCCAGGACCCTACCGCGCGATTCTTCTCCTAGGCTTCCCACATCAGGCCAACCTCGGGAAGTAATCTGACGGGGCCTCGGGTAGTCGTTCGAATAAATCACCCAGTTGGCACCTAGGTGTAAAGTTTGGATCGAGACCCCCTCGAAATGGAAGTTCCACCATGGAAGTTCCGCTCTTTCCTTCTGGCGAAACCGCACGATTGATCGCGCTGCGGGCCACGGGCCTTCTGGATAGCGGCCGTGAAGAGCGCTTCGACCGAATCACGCGCACCGCCGCGCGGCTTTTCAACGTGCCCATCGTCTTGGTGAGCCTGGTGGACGAATGCCGTCAGTGGTTCAAGTCCAAGGTGGGTTTAGAAGCCAGCGAGACCCACCGCGATATTTCCTTTTGCGGCCACGCCATCCTGCAAGAGGACGTCTTCGTGGTGGAGGATGCGAGAAGCGATCCCCGGTTCGCCGACAATCCTTTGGTCCTGGGGCCGCCTCACATCCGGTTTTATGCCGGCTGTCCCCTTCTGTCGCCCAAGGGTGAGAGGCTTGGAACCCTTTGCTTGATCTCGCCAGAGCCGAGGATTTTCAACGCCGCAGATCGGGATGCGCTTCAGGACTTGGCGGCTTGGGCTAGCCTCGAGGTGAACGCGGTCGTGCTGGAGGCGACCTTGGCCGCGGCCAGGGAGGGCGAGCGTTTCTTCTTCAATTCCCTCGACCTTCTCCATGTGGCGGGTTTCGACGGGCGCTTCAAGAAAGTGAACCAGGCCTACACCCGGCTCCTTGGTTGGAGCGAAGAAGAACTCCTCGCCATGCGCATCAAGGAGCTGGTGCATCCCGATGACCTCGCCATCACCAAGGAGGGCACCAAGCTTCTCAGGAAAGGTGAAACCCTGCTGGACTTCAAACACCGGCTTCTTCACAAGGACGGAAGCTACCGTTGGGTTGCTTGGAAGACCTTCGCCGAAGGCGATCAGGTCTTTGGCTTCGGCCGGGATATGACCTCGCGCTTAGAGGCCGAAGAAGCCCTTAGGGAGGCCCAAAACCAGTACCGGCTGATGGTGGAGTTGACTCCCGATATCATCGCCCGGCACGACCGGGCGGGCCGTTACCTCTTCGTATCGCCTTCGATGCAGACGATTCTTGGCTATCGTCCGGAGGAGTTGATCGGGGTCGGGCCCATTGACCACATTCATCCCAGCGATCAGGCCCAGTTGACGAGCCTGCATCAGCGGCTGCTCCGGGGAGAGTCGACGGGAGCCTTCCGCTACCGCGCGGTGGCCAAGGACGGCCGCGAAGTCTGGCTCGAGGCCAGGGGCAACCCTGTGCGGAGCGAATCAGGTCGTATCAATGAAGTCGTCTACACCAGCCGGGACGTCAACTCCGACCAACTGGCGCAGGCCACCCAGGCGAAGCTCATGGAAATTTTTGAGCGCAGCCCGGACATCGTTTCCATGTTCAGCCCCGACTCAAAGCTGCTCTACATGAATCCGTCCATGCGTTTGCTACTGGGTTTTTCCCAAGGGGAAAATCTGCAGGAGGGCAACGTTTGGGAAGCCCATGCGCCCTGGTCGGCGCGGCAGTTGCGAGACGTGGCCATGCCCACGGCCATGGCGGAAGGAATATGGGGGGGCGAGAGCGCTTACTTGGATACGGAAGGTCGAGAGGTCGCCATTTCCCAGATCATCTTGGCCCACAAGAATGTCGGGGGTGGCGTGGCCTTCCTCAGTTCGGTGGGGCGCGACATCAGCGAACGAAAAAGGTTGGAAAGAGAACTGCATCAACTCCTCAAGGCCAGTCCGGTGGTGCTTTACCGTTGCGAGCTTGAATCGCCCCATGGCCTCACCTATATCAGCGCCAACGTTGAGGACCTTTTCGGGTACCGCCCGATGGACTGTTTGGCCGATCCCAACTTCCTGGAATCCCACATTCATCGGGATGACTTGGCGAGTCTGATGCCCTTCCCATTGCCCACCGAGGGCGGCCGGGTCAGACGCACCTACCGTTTCGAAGGAAAGGGCGGAGCCTACCGTTGGGTGCTGGACGAATGGCGGCTGCGCGCCGACCCCTCTGGGAAGTTTCAAGACTATGTCGGCTCCATGACGGACGTCACGGAACAAGTCGAAAGGCAGATCCGCATCGAAGCCCTCATCAGCGCGCTTCCCGACATCGTTTTCCTGCAGGATCGGGATGGCGTTTACCTGGAGGTCCATGCATCGAGGCCCAACGACCTCTTCCATCCCAAAGAAGACATCTTGGGGAGGCCGATGTCGGAGTTCGTGCCTCGGGATGTTGCTGAGACGCGCGTGGCGGCCATCCGCGAAGTATTGAAAACCCGCGAACCAAAAATTTTGGAATTCCATTTGGAGCGGAACGGGCGCGTCGGCGAGTTTGAAGCGCGCATCGTACCCTGCGGCACGGATCAGGTCTTGACCATCCTCCGCGACATCTCCGCGCGCAAAACCGCCGAGGAAAACCTTCGTCAAAGCGAGATCCGTTTCCGCGCCATGCTCAATGCCATCCCCGATGAAATGTTCCGCATGCGCGGGGACGGCACCTACCTGGATGTCCACGCCAGCCGGCCCGGCGCCCTGTGGTACCCCCCGGAAGATTTCATCGGCCACACACTTCACGAGCTGCTTCCGGCGCAGGTGGCGGACGCGCGCTTGGAGGCCATCCAGCGGGCCCTCGAAAAGGGGGAGATCCAGGTGCTGGAGTACCAGCTCACCCGGAATGGCGGCACCGATGATTTCGAGGCCCGCACCATGCCCGCGGGGGCGGGCGAAGCCATCACGATTGTCCGCAATGTGACGGAGCAAAAAGCCTTGGAACGGTTGAAGGCGGAATTCATCGCCACCATCAGCCACGAGCTGCGCACGCCGCTGACATCCATCCGTGGTTCCCTTGCCCTGCTGCGGGGCGGAGCCCTAGGGGAACTGCCGGAGGCCATGAAGGATCTCCTGGCCATCGCCGAGAATAATGCCTTGCGCCTTGTGCGTTTGGTGAACGACATTCTGGATCAGGACAAGGCCCACAGCGGGCTGCTCAGTTTCACGACGCGGCCGGCTTCTTTGCCGCTGCTATTGCGCGAGGCCGCAGCCTCCCTTGAAGGCTATGCCCGCACCTTGGGCGTGGAATTCCGGGTGGAGGATGGCCCCGCCGAAGCCATGGTGCAGACCGACCCGGACCGCCTGTTCCAGGTGCTCGTGAATCTACTTTCCAACGCCGGGAAATTCGCCCCGAGCGGCAGCGCGGTTCGGGTGCGGTGGATGCGCTGCCCTTTGGGCTGGCGGGTGGAGGTAGAGGATCACGGGTCTGGAATTCCACCGGAGTTCCTCGGCCGTATCTTCCAGAAATACGCCCAAGCCTATGACCCCGATAGCCGCGCCAAGGGCGGCTCGGGCCTTGGGCTCAACCTCTCGAAGGCCCTGATGGAGGCCATGGGCGGAAAGATTGGATTCGAATCCAGCCCCGGCCGCACGGTATTCCATCTGGAGCTATCAGAGGCCGCCACCGCCCCGTTACACGAAGGCCGCGAGACGCGCCTGCCGATGGTGCTGCACGTGGAGGACGATCGGGACGTGCACCGCATCCTGTCCTTGGTGCTCCACGGAACCGCGGAATTGATTCACGCCCCCACGCTCTATGCCGCCCGGACCAGCCTGCAGATGGGCCGTCCGGATCTGGTGATCCTGGACAGCCACCTGCCCGATGGCCTGGGCGTGGCCCTGCTTCCCGACCTCAAGGCATGCGAAGGCGGACCCGTGCCCGTGCTCCTGTTCAGTGGAGAGGATCCCGGTGAAGAAATCTCCGCCTCCGTCGCCCGTGTCCTCGTCAAATCCGACACCGCCACCCAAACCATCCTTGAAGCAGTGGCGTCCATCATCCGGGAGACGAGGCACCCGTCTTGAATTTGCCGAAGGACCTGTTCCCCTGCGGGGGATACTGGACGCCACCTATTGCCCTTTGGGAGAAGCACAGTAAGGTGACTGCCCATTCTCCAAATCAAAAATTTGCTCACCCGGAGCGGTCAGTGCGTTATCTCGTATCAGCAATGCTTGGGGTCGTCGGCGTCATACACATGCTGCCCCTTTCGGGCGTGCTTAGCGCTGAACGTCTTGCCACGCTGTATGGGATTTCCTTCTCCGAGCCGAATCTCTCGATCCTGATGCGCCATCGCGCCGTGCTCTTTGGTCTGCTTGGTTTGTTCCTTGTCTTCGCCGCGTTTCGCCCATCATTGCAGCCAGCCGCATTCATCGGGGGCTTTGTCAGCGTCGTGTCGTTCTTGGCTCTCGCCAGGTCGGTTGGCGGGTACAGTGCCCAGCTTGGCCGCGTGGTCAAGGCTGACCTCATCGCCCTGGCTTGTTTGCTCGTAGGTGGGGCAGCCTATGTGTATTCACAAAGCCGGGGCTGGCCGATCCATTCGCATCCGAGACCCTGGTAGAGATTCAGCCCAATCGCTTCATCCCCGAATATCCCCGCTCTTCCCCGGTAAAAAGCCATTTTCGGCCGGGGAAACAGGAGGATGAACGGGGATGCAAAGCGTGGGACGAGAAATCAATCTCGGCCGGGCCAGGCGGCGCTACTTCTTGCGGCTGGCGGGAGGGATGATGCCGTTCATGCGGAGGTAGATCACCATCTGGCCGTAGTGGTCCATGCCGTGGAAGGCGAGGAGGGTGGCCATGCCCAGGGGCGTCATGGTGCCTTGGCCGAAGGGGCTCTTCAAGGTCTTGGTGCCGTTCTTGGCGTTGAGGCTCTGGACGGCCTTGCGGGCGTATTCGAAGGAGCCCTTCAGGTACAAAATGATTTCATCCTTGGTCTTGAGGTTGTCAGGGCCCTTCTCGGGGTCGCCGACCTCCATCGGGGGCTTCTCGCCCAGGATGGCGGCGCCCACGAAATAGTTCACGGCGGCCACATGCTTGACCTGCTGGGCGAAAGTCCGCGCCTCTTTGAACTCGCCCTGGGTGGGGGCCCAGTCGAATTTGTCCTCGGGCATAGCCTCCGCGGCGGGGATGAACTGGCCGGGCACCCACTGGAAGGTGCCGTCGATGGCTCCGCCGATGGTGGGCTCGGCGGCGGGCTTTGGAGAGGGCTTGGCGTCGGGTTTTGCGGCGGGCGTCTGGGCAGCCAGAGACATGCCAAGCGTGAGCAGGAGGGCGGTCGTGCGCATTGGTTTCTCCTTGAAAGGGGATTCAGGTTACACCCTCACTCGGCTTTTGCACCCAGTTGCTGGGGGATGGAACCTGTGGCTCCCTCTGGGCCACCCACCGCCAGAATCGGGAACCGCACGGGCTCGCCCCAGGCGCCGTCGCCGCGCACCAGGCTTTCGTGGAAGAAGCCCCAAAACACGAATCCATCGGGGCTGCGGGGATCCAACAGATAGAAGGCCACGCGGCCAGAGGGCTGATTTAGAGGAACGTAAATCGCGCGATCCAAGTCGTCTTTAGTCCAGTGCTGTTGCATGGGGCGCGGCGATTCCTCGGCGCGCCACGCGCCTTTGAGACTGAGGCCGAAGGTGCCTTGAAAGGCCTGGGGCGCGATCTTGCGTTCGGATTCGTGGAAGGTGAGCAAGGGTGAAAGGGGCCGCGCCTTTCCGGCGAGAACCTTGACCCCGTGCGCTTTCAACACCGGCAGCACTTTGAAAGCGTAGGCCGGATCCACCAGATACCCTTCGGGCAAGCTGACGGAAACTCTGGGTGTCCAGCTCACAAAACTTGGCAACTCCATAGTCTCGCGGGAGGCTTCGCCCGTGACTTGGCCATCGGCATTCTTGATGGGTATTACCACATCAAAACGGTAGGTTTCGGTTTGCGCGAAATCTGCGGATAGGGGCAGGGAGGGTGGGCCCTGTTTCCACGCGGCCAGCCAATGCTGGCGAGCCTTGGCGGTTTCTGAACGGACCTCGCTGCGATGTGCCGAGATCCATTCCAGGCAGGCCAGAACGAAGGCCCGCGTATCCGCGATGCGTTCCGGGAAAGTGCGATAGACGTAGGCCTCGGACAGGATCGCCAAGCGGTCCTGGAGGCCCGGATAGTTACTCAAATAACGCGGGCGGAAATCGAAGGTTTCCCAGGCCTCGGGCTTCTCGCCGGGCTTCGTGGATTCGGGCCTGAAATTGCCGTAATCGTAGGTGGGAAGACCCTTGGTTTTGAGCTGGTCCCGCACCTCATTCAATAGATTCCGGTTGAAGGCCAGCAACTGTGGATCCGCGCCTAGCGCCATGCTCGGCGAGTAGGTCAGATGAAATCCGTGATAGCTGCCGTTGGTGGTGTGCAGGTCAAATACCACCGCCGGATCGAAGTCCTGGAGCATGGCCAAAAACCAGCGCGTATTCGCCGCGCTCGCTTTCATTAGATCGCGATTTAAATCCAAGCCCCGGGCATTTTCTCGTCGTCCAACGCCACCCCCGGCGCCAGTGGGCCCAAAGCCTTGGGGATTGGGTTGATGCTTGCGGATGCTCAGATCCAGGGCATCCGTGCCGTCGGCGTTGTAGGTGGGGCAGACCACGAGATCAATATGCTTTCGCAGATCCGGGTGATCGCCCTTCAGCAATTCCCGGACGATGAGCTGGGCCGCCTCTTTGCCTTCCACCTCGCCGGCGTGGATGTTGGCGTTGATATAGACGCGCACGGCGTCCTTGCTCAAAGCCGGCAAGCGCCACGCCAGCAGGGGCTTTCCGGCCTCAGTGGCCACCGGAGAACCCGCCGGATGGTATGGCACAAGGGTGCCATCTCGTTGGCTGAGCGCACCCATGAAGGCCCGCACCTCCGCCACGGTGCTGGTGCGTTTGTTTTGAGTCTGTTCAGGAACCGTCTGGGGCCAATCCGCGGCGGCCAGCGCCGCGCAGGTGAGGACGGCCAGAAGCATCCGCATCAACGATCGGCGTGCATGCTGCCATCCGGCGTGGCCATCGGCAGGGCCTGGGGTTGGACCTTGTGGCCGAAGAGTTCCTTGTTGTAGACCGTGAAGCTCGCCAACAGGAAGAGCAGCAGAGCCATGAGGGCCGCGCCGCGCTTGCCTGCCGCCAGGGCCTTGGGCGCCATTTCCGAGACGGCCAGCAGGAGCACCACCAGGGTCAATTTGATGTGAAAGTAAGCGTAGTGGAGGAGATTTTCGCCCCGCTGCAGCTTGATCAACAAGGCACCGATGCCCACCAGCAGGACCAGCCGAAAGCCCCAGGTCACCGTGCGCTTCCACACCGTCGCCGCCAGGCCTTGAAGGTCCGGGCGCTCTTCCTCGAAGCCCGACAGCAGCAAAGCCACGACGGCACCGCCGCCCGCCACGGAGAGCAGGACGAAATGGAGCCATTTCACCAGGGATAGGGCATCGAGAGCGGGCATGGGGACCTCGGGGATATGCATCAGCTTAACGTCATCCGTATCGAAGCCGCATACCCTTAGAGATCGGAGGATTCCATGTCCAAGCTGAGGGTCGCGGTGCTAGGTGTGGGTCACTTGGGGCAGCACCACGCGAGAATCGCCGCCAGTTCCGAGCACGCCGAGCTGGTCGCGGTGGTGGATCCCTCCGAGGAACGCGGGACGGAGATCGCGGAGAAGGTCGGCACCCGCTGGGTGGCCAATTTGGCCGAGATTCTCGGTGCCGTGGATGCCGTGCAGATCGCGGCCCCCACGGGCTTTCACCACGGTCTGGGCTTGGAAGTGCTCAGGGCCGGCAAGCACCTGCTCATGGAAAAGCCCTTGGCGGCGAGCCTCGCGGAAGGCGATGCGCTACTCGCGGCCTTGGCCGAAGCGCGAACAACAAACCCGAAGTTGGTGGCTTGCGTGGGGCATCTGGAGCGCTTCAACCCCGCCGTGGTGGCCCTTCGCGCCGCGAACTTCAAACCGAAATTCATCGAGGCCATTCGCGTTTCGCCCTTTCCCATGCGGTCCTTGGAGGTGGACGTGGTGATGGACGTGATGATTCATGATTTGGATTTGCTGCTGGCCCTGGTGCAGCGGCCCGTGGTGGACGTGGAGGCCGTGGGCGTGCCGGTGCTGACGAAGCATCCTGATCTCGTGAACGCGCGCCTGAAATTCGAAGGCGGCGCCTTCGCCACCGTCACCGCCAGCCGCGTAGCCCGCAAGAAAGAGCGGACCTTGCGCGCTTTTGGGAATCAGGAGTACGCGAGCCTGGATTTCGCGGCGCAGAAACTCGAAATTCTGCGTTTGAAGATGGGTGAACACGGCCCCGAAGTGATCCCCGAAACCGTGGACATCGAAGAAGGCGAGCCGTTGAAATTAGAGATCGAAGCCTTCCATCGCGCCTGCTTAGGGGAAGGCGAAGACTACGTCACCTGGGCCGAAGGCCTGGAAGCCATGCGCGTGGCGGACCTGGTGCAAAAGGCCGTGGCCGAAAGCCTCGCCGCGATGCTGGAGGCGTGATGCGGCTCCTTCATCGCAGTGACATCGTGCCCCAACCCAAGGCCATCGCGGCGCTTTACGATGCCGCCCAGCTTCGCCGCCCAACCTTCGATTTGGATCGCCTGAAGCGCATGTACCAGGGCTCCAACGTGGTGTTGACGGTCTGGGAGGAACATGATCATGACGACGAGCACCGCTTGGTGGCGGTGCTGCGGGGCTGGACAGATTACGCCTATGACGGCTACATCTGCGATCTGGCGGTGCATCCCGACCATCAAAAAAGTGGCCTCGGCAGGGATCTTCTGGAGCGGGCCCAGAGCCTGGGTAGGCCCGAAGTTCAGTGGGTTCTCCAGGCTTCGGTCATCGCCCAGGATTACTACGTGCACCTAGGTTGGCAGAAGATCGAGAATGGATGGAAATGGCTCCGGGAAGCCTATGCGCATCCAGCGGATCCGGCTTGAGCTTCTACGACCTGGCCTCTCTTACCAAGCCGCTGGTGACGGCGGCTTTGGCCCACGCCTACCTGGATCTCGATGCGGATCGGCGCTGGCAGTTGGGCTTCCATGAACGCGCCGAACCGCTAACGGTGCGCCAGCTGCTCTCCCATTCTTCAGGCCTTCCACCCTGGCTGCCCTTCACCGGCGAACCCTTGGCGGCGCAGCTTCGGCGGTCACCCCTGCCGGGAAATCATTCGCTGCTGCGGTCGGCTCAGGTGGGCGAATCCACCTATTCAGATCTTGGTTATCGCGCCATCGCCGAGCTATTGGAAAAGGAGCTGGGCCTCTCCTGGAAGCAGCTGGGGGCCGCCGCTTCGGGCCTCGCCCCGGCGCCCTGGAGCGAAGCGCCGGTGCCCCTTCCGCCGGGTCAGGACGCGGTGGCCTGGGCCGAGGCGGAGCCGGATCTTCCGTTTCCGGACCCAGGCCGAAACCTTCCCCACGATACGAATGCGCGCGCCGGAATGATCGGTGCCGCCGGCTTCGGTGCCACGGCGATCCAACTGCAGGCCTCCTTGGAACGATGGATGGGCGCGAAGTGGCCGGATCGCATGGCGGTGGAAACGGCGCGGTCTCAGGATGGCGACATCTGGGGCCTTGGTTTGCAGCGGGTCACGGGCCTTTATGCCGATTTGCTAGGGCGGATTCCACTTGGCGCGGGCGGCGTTCATGTGATGGAATCCGCATCAATGGATATTCAGTTGGCTCTTGCACCGGCGCCGGAGATGCTTGCCTCCACTGCATTTTGGCAGCATCTCGCCTACACCGGCCCCGCGCTTTTCGTGCGCCTGGAAGATCGCTGTTGCATCGCGCTGCTCTGTCATCGTCTGGGAGCCGATGGAAGCCTACTCAGCCTCGAACAGCTCCGCGTAAGGCGGGTTGAGATCTTGAAGGGTTTCCTCGGATAAGCCTCTGAACCGCTACAAGCGACAAACAAATTCAAGCCACGGATTGCGCGGATTTTCACGGATTCAAGAACCTGGAAAACCAATCCGTGCGAATCCGAGTAATCCGTGGCCATAGTTCGTTTTGTTTTTGGCTCCGAACATTCAAAAATCAAAAAAGCACTGACTATTCCTTCACGGCCTCTAAGCTAGATTCATGAATCCCCGTTTCATTCCCGTGTTGATTGTCGCGGCCTGCTTGACGAGACCGATCCTGGCCCAAGCGCCCATGCGTATTGGCCTTGCCACCGATGGCGTGGAATGGCAAGTTACGCTCGACGGCGGCGGCGATCTGCTCACCCGCGGCGGGCGGCCCATCCTGAAACTGCGGGACGGAGAAAAGCTGCGCATCTGGTGGGACAGCCGGGGCGAAGCCGATCCCACCGATGAATACCGCATCCGAGTGGGTGGCGACATGAGCGCGGCCGCCGCCGAAGGCGTGATGAAAAAACTCCGGGAGCTCGGCGAACAGCCTGAGAAGTATTTCGTTCCCGATGGCGGTTCCTGGAAAGTTCTGACGGGCCACTTCGAGACGGCCGAAAGCGCCGAAGGCATCTTGCAGAAGCTCAGTGGCAGTGGCTTCAGCGAACTGTGGGCGTCCTCCGAACACCGCCCCGGAAAACCGCGCCGGGGTCGCGCGCTCTACGCCGTCACCGAACGCTATGAGCGGCGGCCTTTGCCTTTGGAGGGGGTGCTTTTTCGATCCCGAAATGGTGTGGTGCAGCTCATCAATAAGGGGCGCTATCGTGGCACCCTCGAGGTCTTCCCCAATGGTGATGGGCATTTGACGGTGGTCAATCAAGTGGCCCTGGAAGACTACGTGCGCGGGGTGGTGCCACGGGAAATGGGCGCCAATGAATATCCAAATGTCGAAGCATTGAAAGTGCAAGCCGTGGCCGCCCGAACCTACGTCGTGGCCAATCGCGGCAAGCGAAAAAATGAGGGCTTCGATCTTCTGGATACGCCCCTGGACCAGGTCTACGGTGGCAAGGATGGCGAGCAACCCTTGGCCGATCGCGCTGTCGCGGAAACCGCGGGGCTCATCGCCACCTACAATGGGCAGCCGATCCAGGCGCTCTTCACCGCGGACAGCGGTGGGGCCACGGTGGACAACAGCTACGTTTTCGGCGGGCCGCAGCCCTACCTGAAAGGCGTGAGCAATTATCCCGACAAGCCCCAAACCCTTTCCTTCAAGGGCGCGGTGGATCCAGGGCCGGATCAGGCCTGGCTCAACCTCGAATTACTGCGCCTCACGGCCTTTGGCATCATCCTCCCCGATGTCTTGAATAGTGAAAAACTCGCGCAGCCTTTGCGGGTCGCGGATCTCACGGAACCCATGGCGCGGTTGACGCAACGGCTCGGTCTTCCTACACCTGAACGCAGCAATGGTAGGGATCTCCAGCTATACCTATGGATGGCCAAGGTCCTTGGTTTTGATCGCGTGGTGGAAGGCATGGAGCGACCCCAGGACGCGGATTATTTCGTCGGTCCCATTGTCTCGAAGCCCGTAGATCGGCCCCTGGCGGCCTTCTTGGCGCGGCGCGGCATCGTCACCACCGCGATGTGGAACAGCACGCCAACCCTGAAAGATGGCCTCACCGCCCTGTCGCGCATGTGGCAGGAACTGGAGTCGCCCGAACTGGCGGAAGCCACGCTGCTGCGCGATGGCACCGTACGCCGCAAGGTGGTCGGCGCGGTGCCCGAGCAACTGCCGCTGGCCAGTTTTCTGCTGTTGGCAGAAGAGAGCATCGGCGGCCAGCTGCGCCTTATTCCGGAGGCCAATATTCAGGTGGGCGACCGCGTGCGATGGATGCCACGGGAAGGCGGCTCCCGCCTGCTCATCCGCCGTCTCGATCCCGATGGCGCCGCCTGGGATCGCTACAACCCCACGGCCCATTGGAAGGTGGAATTAAAGGATTCTGAATTGCTCGCGAAAGTGAAAACTCGCGTGGGCGTGCATGGCATTCGCGCCCTGGAGCTAGAGCACAACGAGCATGGCCGGGTTCTGAAACTCATCGTCCGAGATCTAAATGGCGTCGGCCACGAATTTACGGGCATGAGAATCCGCGCCCTGCTGGGCCTTAAAGACAACGTCTTTCGCTATCTCACCGTAGGCAGCGGCGAGAAAAAGCGTTGGATCTTCTACGGCCGCGGCTGGGGCCACGCCGTGGGCATGGATCAGACCGGCGCTTACGGCATGGCGCTGGAAGGCTACACCTTCGATCAGATCCTCAAGCGGTACTACCGAGGCATCGAGATCACGAAGGCGTATTGAAGAAACGTCGAGAGTCGAGAGTTGAGGGTCGAGAGCCTGGGGTGCTCCCTTTTCTTGATGGCGCGCCAAAGGCGCCGCTAAATTGACACTCAACTCAAGACTCAAGACTCAAGACTCTCAACTCTCAACGACAACCCGAGGTTCAAGATCCCATTCATCGCTCAGGCTATCCGTGACCATCTTCCGCCTTGATCATCGCCTCATCTTTCCGGCACCTGAATTGGCGGAGCCGGACGGTTTGCTGGCGGTGGGTGGGGATCTCAGTGAAGGTCGGCTGTTGGAGGCTTATCGGTGCGGGATCTTCCCTTGGTACTCAAGTGGCGATCCCATCCTCTGGTGGTCGCCGCCGCAGCGGGCGGTGTTTCTGCCGGGAGACGAGCATGTCTCCCGACGATTGAAACGAAAATTGCGTGACGAACCCTTTGAGATCCGCGTGGACACGGCGTTCACGCAGGTCATCAAAAACTGCGCGTCCGCTAAACGCAGCGGCGATCCCGGCACCTGGATCACTGGCGAAATGTTTTACGCCTACGCGGCGCTACACGAAGCGGGCTACGCCCACAGCTTCGAAACCTATCTAGATGGCGAACTCATGGGTGGCCTATACGGCGTGTCCTTGGGTGCCGCATTTTTTGGCGAAAGCATGTTTTCGAAAGGGGCCGACGCCTCCAAAGCCGCCTTCGCCTTCCTCTGCGAATGGTGTTGGCAGCGTGGTTTCCATTTCATCGACGGGCAGGTGCCCAACGAGAACCTCGAGCGGCTCGGGTCGCGGGAGATGGCGCGGGAGGATTTCCTGCAGCGGTTGGAAGGCGCGCTCCTTGAACCCACCTTGCGCGGGAAGTGGTGGCCACCTGTTTGAAAAAGCGATTACGCGGAGGGTCGCGGCACCCTTGGCGGGTGTTTTTAAAAATCAGCAGTACTTCAATCCGAGTCCATCCCCTGTCACCGCCACATCTACGCTTCCCCCATCCTTCAAGGGTCCGAACAAGATCGCTTCGGCTAAGGGCTTTTTCAGTTTTTCTTCGATGAGCCGGGCCATGGGGCGGGCACCAAAGGCGGGGTCGTAGCCTTTGTCGGCGAGCCATTGCTTGGCCTTATCGCTGACCTTCAGCTTCACTTTTTTCTCGTCCAGCAGGCCTTGAAGTTCCGCTAGATTCTTGTCCACGACTTTCAGGATTTCGGGTCGGCCTAAGGCCGCGAAGGGCACGATGGCGTCCAGGCGATTGCGGAACTCGGGGCTGAAGGCTTTCTCGACGGCGCCCCGCGCGGAGCTTCCCGTGGCGTCGCCGAAGCCCACGCGCCGCTGCGATAGATCCCGCGCACCGGCATTGGTGGTGAGGATCAACACCACGTGGCGAAAGTCGGCTTGGCGGCCGTGATTGTCGGTGAGCGTCGCGTGGTCCATGACCTGCAGCAGGATGGCGAAGAGGTCCGGATGGGCCTTTTCAATCTCATCCAGCAGCAAGACGGCGTGGGGGGACTTTCGCACGGCGTCCGTGAGCAGGCCGCCCTCATCGAAGCCCACGTAGCCGGGGGGCGCCCCCACCAGCCGAGAGACCGTGTGTTTCTCCATGTATTCGCTCATGTCGAAACGGAGGAAGGGCACCGCGAGAATCTTCGCCAGTTGCTTGGCCAGCTCGGTCTTGCCCACGCCCGTGGGCCCCGAGAAGAGAAAGGAACCCATGGGTTTTTCGTGGCCGCGAAGGCCGGAGCGGCTGAGCTTGATGCTGGAGGAAACTTTTTCGATGGCCACCTCCTGGCCGAAGATCACCGCACGCAACTGACCTTCAAGATCCGCCAGACGCTCGCGATCATCGCCACTGAGACTCTGCAAGGGGACTCGAGCCATCTTCGCCACGATGATTTCGATGTCTTGAACATCGAGCAATTTCTTGCGCTTTCGCGAGGGTAATAATTTCTGGGCGCTACCCGCTTCGTCCAGAACATCAATGGCCTTGTCCGGCAGATGGAGCTCGCGCAAGTGCCGCGAACTGAGTCGCACCGCGGCTTCCAGGGCCGAATCCGTAAAACGCACGCCATGATGATGCTCGAAAAGTTTTCGCAGGCCTTTGAGAATGTCCAGGGCCTCAGCCTCGCTGGGCTCGCCCACGTCCACCTTCTGGAAGCGGCGTGACAGCGCGCGATCCCTGTCGAAGGAGAGCTTGGCGTCCTGAAATGTCGTGGCGCCGATGCAGCGCAGTTCCCCCGCCGCCAACGCGGGTTTCAAGAGATTGGAAGCGTCGAGACTGCCGCCGCTGACCGAACCCGCCCCCACGATGGTGTGGATCTCATCGATGAACAGCAGGGCGTGGTCCTTGGCTTTCAAGGCCTCGAGAACCGCTTTCACGCGCTGCTCGAAATCGCCGCGATAGCGCGTGCCCGCCAACAGCGCGCCCAGGTCCAAAGCGAACAGGGACGCGCCCTTGATGGCATCGGGAACCTTGCCCTCGTGAAGGCGCAGTGCCAGTCCTTCTGCCAGTGCGGTCTTCCCAACGCCCGGTTCGCCCACCAGCAACGGATTGTTTTTTCGCCGACGGCAAAGGATCTGGATGACGCGATCCAGTTCCTCCTGGCGGCCTACCAAGGGATCAATCTTGCCTTCGGCGGCGCGGGCCACCAAGTCCACGGTATAGGCCTGCAAAGGGTCTGGGGTGAGAGCTTCGTCGGCTTCACCTTCTTCGCTTGGAGTTTGGTTGGGCGCGGAAGGCTTAGGAAGGGGTACTTCTGAGCCTCCATGGGAGAGGTAGCGCAACAAGGCCAGACGCTGAAGGCCCTGGGATCTCAGGTAGTGGGCGCCGAAACTTTCGGGCTCCTGCAGCAGGGCGGCGACCACGCTGCCCGCATCCACGGTGGCCTGCTCGGAGGACAGGGCGTGGAGGATGGCGCGCTCCATCACTCGCTGAAAACCCAAACTGGGCGCCGGATGCAGGGTCACGCCGTCGGGAAGGGTTTCGATCTTCTCGGCGAAAAAGGCATCGAGGGAAGCCTGCACCGAGGGTGGCTTCACACCGCAGGCCGTGAGGGTTTTCTGCACGTCCAGTTCACCCAAAAGGCCCGCCAGCAAATGTTCGGCCGTGACGAATTCATGCCTCTGCGAGGTGGCCAATTCGAAAGCGCGGCGGATGGCGGATTGCAGGTTGGCGGCGAGGGGCGGTGTGATCATGCGTTCACGCTTTCGGGTTCCATAGTGCAGAGCAGGGGATACTCGTGCTGCTCCGCAAAGGCCCGCGCCTGGGCGATCTTAGTCTCCGCCACGTCATGGGTGTAGAGGCCCGCGATGCCTTTGCCCTGACGATGCACTGCCAGCATGATGCGCGTGGCTTCGCTTTCGGGTTTGCGGAAAATCACGGTCAACACGAAGACCACGAATTCCTGCGTCGTGTAGTCATCGTTGTGCAAGATGACCTTCCACAGGGACGGCGGTTGCAGCTTGGCCTTGGACCTCGTCTTGGTGGCGAGGCCCGTTCCATCGGCGGGATGTGGCTTGGCGGGGGACATCGTTGACTCCAATCCCCAGTTTAAGCCCGATCAATCCTGGGTGCTCAGCGTCGAGGCCCAATTTGCCGCAGGACTCTATTCAGAACGGCGTTCTTTCAGGAGTGCCTCGATCTCATCCAACCGTGTGAGTACTAATTCGGTTTCCTCGGCGCTTCGCAAGGCGGCACGGTGCGCGGTTTCCGCATGGGCCTTCGCTCGTTTGGATTCCAAGTGTTGGCCCACCATGATGAGGGGCATGAACAGAAGCTGGACGAGCTTGGTGGCACCGAGCAGGATCAGAAAAGCCGGGAATGGGTCGAAGCGAAAGGGCCGTGGGGCTGCGCTGTTCCATAGCATCCAGCCGAGAATTAGCACACCTGCTGTCGCGAAAAAACGGACGTCTCCGGTGATACTCGTGAAGGCAAGCGCGATGCGATCCAGCCGCGTGAGGTGTTGCTGATGCCGATGTTCGGGATGCTCCACGGGGAATCGCTGCCGGATGGCGTGCAGCCGAGGATGGTGTTCAGACATGGTCCCTCCCAGGTTATCTAAGACGGGTTAGCGGGGCTGGAGGAGGATGTCCTTGCGGGCCAGGATTGTCTGGCCCTCTTCGGTTTGGGTCTCCTCGACGCTCCTTGAAACTACCAGGAGACGATCATTCGACACCGCGTAGCGGGTGGCCATCTTCATGCCTCCGGAATAGTCGCCGAAAATGCGTCCGCGTCGGCCTTCGTAATGCGTGACCGTCTCGCTGGCCAAGGGAAGGCCGTTTTCATCCACCCAAATCTTTAGGGTGGCGTCACTGCGGATCAGTCGGGACCGCAGGGAGGAAGGCAATCGCTGATCGAAGGTGAAGGACATTAAACGAGTGGGTTTCCCCTCAAAAGAGTCGGTGGTCTCGGATACCAAGTGACTGTCTTCCATGAGACCGCGCAGGATGACGGCCTGATTCACAAGGTGGCTCAGACGGCCCGGATCCAGGTCCTTCATGGCATCCCTCAAGGGGGTGGCATGCTTGGGATCATGGTCGTGAGCCCTTGCCTCCTCGTTGACCCGGCGCGCGTCATTCGCATCCCAGACCAGCTTCAGCGACTGAGGGTCCTCACTGAGATCCAGGGAAACGTGGGCACCACTGGACGCGGGCGAGCCTTTGCGCTTCAACTCCCTGCTGGTTTTGTAATCCAGGCGGACTTGGATCGCACCTGCACCTTGTAGGCCTTTGATAGCGGACCTGAGATCAGCGAGAGCATCCCCGCGCAATGCGACGGAAGACATCAGGAGAGCAATGACTAGATTTTGAGGGCGCATGGTGGCTCCGAAAAAATGAGGTTTCAGTGATTTGATGGACCCAGTGCGTCGGGGCCCCGCTCACCAGTTTTGAGGCGGAGGGCATCGAGGACCGGGAGAACAAAGACTTTGCCATCCCCCGCCTTGCCGGTGTGGAGGACGCCGTAGAGGGTTTCCAGTAGTTCTTCTACGTCTTCCTCGCGGCACACCAGTTCGATGCGAAGTTTGGTGGTGAGCTCAATGCCCAGGTGATCTTTATGCTCGGGGTGGCTGATGTCGTGTTCTTGGCCGAAGCCTTCGCATTGAGAAATGGAAAGGCCCTGCACATGGTGTTCTCCAAGGGCGTCTAGGAGGGCGTCGAGCCGACCGACACGTAGGAAAGCGAGAAGAAGCCGCATGTCAATACTCCGCTTTCTCGCGCTCGAAAAGCGCGTAGAGGAGAGGCAGGACGAAAAGAGTGAGCAAGGTGGCAGTGACGAGGCCACCGACGATCACCACCGCAAAAGGGCGCGAGGTTTCCGCGCCAACCTCATGGGAAAGGGCCGCGGGCAAGAGCCCCAAGCCCGCCATGGCGGCGGTCATCACCACGGGGCGCATGCGGGAGAAAGCCCCTTCGCGGATGGCCTGGGCTTGTTCTAGACCTGTCTGACGCAACTCCCGGATGCGTTCCACCATCAGCACGCCGTTCTGCACCGCCACGCCAAAAAGGGCGATGAATCCCACCAGCGATGCGACGGAAAGCGATAGGCCCGTAAGTAGCAGGGCCGCCAGTCCTCCCACAGCCGCAAAAGGGACATTCAACAGAATTAGGGCGGCAATCCGAGGTGAATCGAAGGCGAGGAAGAGGAGGAAGAAAATCACTAAGAGCGTCGCAGGAACAATGAGCAGGAGCCGCTTCACCGCGCGCTGCTGGTTTTCAAAGGCTCCAGTCCACTCCAGGTGATAGCCCGGAGGCAATTGCACCGCAGCGGCCACCTTCTGCTGAGCCTCGGCCACAAGTGAGCCCAGATCCCGGTTGTCCACGGAAAGTTTTACCGCGATGCGCCGCGCGTTCTCCTCTCGGAAGATTCGGGCGAAGCCAGGCGCCACCTGGACGGAGGCCAGCGAACCGAGGGTGAACTTCTCACCACCAGGACCCAGCACCGGGATGCTGCGGATGGCATCGAGATCTGACACCGCTCGGGGTGCCATCTTCACGACGAGATCAAAGGTGCGCTCCCCTTCGAGAACTTTAGTGGCGACGGAGCCACCTAGGGCCGTTTCGATGACAGCTTGAACGTCTGCCACTGAAAGCCCGGCCCTTCCGAT
>JANXXC010000255.1 GCA_025350765.1 Holophagaceae bacterium
CGTTACGGCCCCTTATGCCGCGCCCGCTCTGGCACCACTAGTTTAATTTTGAACAACGGCTTAGAACAAATTTCGAGGTCTTCATGCCTGCTGAATCCGGTTTCCGCCGCACCGTCGGTTTATTCGACGCCACCATGCTCATCGCCGGCTCCATGATTGGATCCGGCGTCTTCATCGTCGCCGCGGACATGATCCGCACCGGGGGCAGCGGCTCATTTCTCATTTGGGCCTGGGTACTGACGGGTGTTCTGACAGTCTTTGGCGCCCTCAGCTACGGCGAGCTGGCGGGCATGTTCCCAGAGGCGGGCGGCCAGTACACCTACTTGCGGGAGATCTACGGCCCCATGACGGGCTTCCTCTATGGTTGGACCTTTTTCGCGGTCATCGAGTGCGGCACCATCGCTGCGGTGGCCGTGGGTTTCGGCAAGTACCTGGGCACCTTCCTGCCCGCGGTCAACGACGCCTCATGGATAGGCCCGCATCTCGCGGCGGGCCCCTGGAAGATCACCGAAACAATTTTAGTGGGGCCCTACAACGTGGGGCTCACCATGGCGCGGCTGTCAGGCATCGCCATCATCCTGCTGCTCAGCCTCGTCAATGCCTACGGCGTGAAATTGGGCGCGCGCATTCAGAATCTTTTCACCGTCGCCAAGATCGGTAGCCTCGCGGCGCTCATCATTCTTGGATTGGTGATGAAACCCGTGGTAGCTGCAAGCTCCGCGCCCATCTCCATCGCCAGCGGGGCCTCCGCCCTGCCCTTTCTGGTGGCCCTATTGGTGGTGCAGACGGGATCCCTATTCAGCGCCGACGCCTGGAATTCCATCACCTTCATCGCGGGTGAAGTGAAGGAGCCCAAACGCACCATCCCGCTCTCGCTTCTCATCGGCACATCGATGGTTTGTGGCCTCTACCTCCTGGCCAATGTGATCTACGTCAAAGTGCTCGGCCCCGCGGGTATCGCCGCGGCGCCCAACGATCGCGTGGGCAGCGCCGCGCTGAAAGCGCTCATGGGGCCCAGGGGCGAAATCATCATGGCCGGCGCCATCCTCTGGTCCATGTTCGGTTGCGTGAATGGCCTGGTGCTCAGCGGCGCGCGGGTCTACCACACCATGGCGGTGGATGGCGTTTTCCTGCGCAAGGCGGGAACCCTTAACAAGAGCGGCGTCCCGGCCTTCAGCCTGGCCATCCAGGCCGTGTGGGCGAGCCTGCTGACCCTTTCGGGAAGCTATGGCCAACTGCTCGATTACGTGGTCTTCGCCGCCCTCCTTTTCTACGTGCTGACGGTGTTGGGCGTCTTCATCCTGCGCATCAAGGAACCCGGCCTCCAGCGCCCCGTGAAGGTCTTCGCCTATCCCGTGCTACCAGCCCTCTACCTAGTGGGCGCCATCGCCATCATGGGCGCGCTACTCATCTATAAACCTGCCTTCACCTGGCCAGGATTGGTAATCGTCGCGCTGGGCGTGCCGGTGTACTTCGCAACTCGAACGACCGTCAAAACCTAAGGAGATCCCATGACCGCACCACACATCATCGTCCTCGGGGCGGGCCGCGTAGGAGCGGCTATGGCGCAGGATCTGGCGAAGGATAGGGAGTTCCAAGTCACCGTCGCGGATGTTTCGGAAACAGCCTTGGGGCGACTGGAAAACCTGGGCATCCGAAAGGCGGATCTCTCCAGCGCCGCGGGCGTGGCCGCCGCCGTGGAAGGCGCGGATCTCGTGGTGGGCGCGGTGCCGGGCTTCATGGGCTTCGAGACTGTGAAGGCGGTATTGGAAGCCGGCAAGCCCATCGTGGACATCAGCTTCTTTGAAGAGGATCCCTTCCGCCTGGATGAACTGGCGAAGGCCAAAGGCCTTGTGGCCGTGACCGACTGCGGCGTAGCGCCGGGCTGCGGCAACATCCTGCTGGGCCACATGGAGACCCGGCTCGATCGCATTCATCGCTTCGTGACCTTGGTGGGCGGCCTGCCGGTGGTGCGAAGCTGGCCCTTCGAATATCAGGCGGGCTTTTCGCCCATCGATGTCATCGAGGAATACACCCGGCCCTCGCGCTATGTGGCCCATGGGAAAGAAGTGGTGATGCCCGCCCTTTCGGAGCCGGAACTCATCGAATTCCCCGGCGTCGGCACGCTGGAGGCCTTCAACACCGACGGTCTGCGGACGCTGTTGAACACTATCGATGCGCCCTTCAAGATCGAAAAAACCCTTCGCTATCCGGGCCACATCGAGAAGATGCGGATGCTGCGGGAGGTGGGCTTCTTCAATAAGGAACCCATCGACGTGGGCGGCGTGATGGTGGCGCCGCTGGACCTCACCACCAAACTCCTGTTCCCCATGTGGCAGATGAAGGAGGGCGACGAGGACTTCACCATCCTGCGGGTCATCGTCGAGGGCGAGCAGCAGGGCCAATCCGTGACCCACACCTTCGACATGCTGGACCGCTACGATCACGCCACCGGCGTCACCTCCATGGCCCGCACCACGGGCTACACCTGCACCGCAGTGGCCCGATTGGTGGCCTCGGGGCGCTATACGCGCAAGGGCATTTCGCCGCCGGAATACGTGGGCCGCGAAGCGGGTTGCCGCGACTTCGTGCTGGAAGAATTACGCAAGCGCGGGATCAAGTTCACGGAAACTGTGAGCTGAGATCGCCGCTTCATGGGCTAGTGGCCGTGCTTACCTCGGCAAGGTGAGAGGAACAACGCCTTGTGCCTCCCACTCGACACTACATCCGAACCAACCGACCTCCGGATAGCTCCGTTCGGCGCAAGGCGGCTTCTCCTCACTCAGGCAGGGATAGCCTTTCTCTCGAATAGAAGGGCAACACGGGGCCCACTGTCGGGCCTACCTTGGGGAGAACAGCGATGGGACTGTGGGCCATGTGGACAAACTTGCTTCAAGCCTATCTCCACTATCTTTCGGCCCACTTTGGCCTTTCGGAGGCATTGGCGATCATTGTCCTCACTCTGGTGGCTCGCATCGCGATGATGCCCATTACATTGACCGCCGCATACAGGTCCCAGAAGAACAAGGAGGCCCTTGAACGCATCAAGCCTGAACTTGAGGCGCTGCGCAAAACCTTCAAAGACAATCCATCTGAGTTGGCCTCCCGAACAATGTCTCTTTATCGAGAAAACCAGATTTCCTTTTTCGACAGAGTCTCTTTGCTAAACATGGGCTCACAGGGATTTTTCGGCATTGGTGTCTTCCAATGTCTTAGGCGCACGACCTTCAGCACAAAATTCTTGTGGATCTCTAGTCTGGCAAAGCCGAACTTCCCCCTGACCCTGCTCATCGGCATCCTCATGCTGTTAAGCATGGTGCTTGCACCAGGGTTCACGACCAACACATCCATGCTTCTTATGCTTGCGATTTCACTCGGTGTTACCGTCTTCGTCCTCGCAACGACGCCGTCCGCCATCGGTATTTACTGGGCTACCTCCAATGCGATGACCGTCATGCAAACCCTTGCCCTTAGGGGTTTGTTAGCAAGGCGACGGCCCTTGGCGAGGATGTAAAAAATTCTTTCCTGGTGAATGTCGCGCACCCTGAATTCACCCCCGCGACTTCCTGAGGAGCCGACATTCAGCTATCCCGTTTCCAATCGCCATTCGATTCATGTTTGGGTTGGTTAACCTTCATCGGTAGAATGAAAACTTCTTGGAGGAAATCATGCTTCCGCTCTTCGCCGTGCTCGCGCTCACCGTCCTGCCCCAGGCTTCGGATGCCCCCAAGCCCGCCTGGTCCGCCACCACCATCGAGGCCGCCGCCACGGACGCCAACAAGGCCGTGCTAAAGAAGGGAAAATCCATCACCCTGACGGGCGAAGTGGTGGATCTCTCCTGCTACAACCAGCTGGGCAAGCGCGGCGATGGGCACAAGGTCTGCGGCGCTAAGTGCGTGACCAATGGCGCGCCGGTGGGCCTCGTGACCAAGGAAAACAAGGTCTACATGCTCATCGCCGAACAACATCATCCCCGTCGCGACGGGCAGTTGGGCTTCGCCAAAGAGTACGCCGAGAAGATGGGCACCACCGTCACCATCAGCGGCATGCTCAGCAAGTACGGCGGCATCCCCACGGTCTTCGTGGAAGCCGCTGCGGTCGCGAAGTAAAAGGATAAAAAACACTACGCGAAGGTGGCGAAGGGAAGAAGATCGCGAAGAAAAGAAATCCTGATTACCAAGGATGCTCATTTAATTTATCTCCAAACAAATTGGGCGTTTGAGATGTAGTCGGCAGAAAAACACTACGCGGAGGACGCGGAGAAGCGGAGGCTCGCGGAGCCGCCCCTTTCGAGATCCGTCCAGCAGGGGCCAGGGTTTCGGGCGCGGCCGATGACTCGCTCCCAAAAAAGGCGATCAAGGCCGCGCCCGAATCATCACCGCTTTGCGGTGATGCCCGCCAACGCGGGCGCCCCTGCGCGCAACGGACGAGCCCCTCGG
>JANXXC010000286.1 GCA_025350765.1 Holophagaceae bacterium
GCAGGATTTCCTGCAAGGACAGTGGGCCACGCTGGGTGCCGTCGGTTGCGATGACTTTAAATGTCGCCTGTGTCACCGCCAACTCCTACTCGTCCAGGTCGAATCGAAACGAGTTTAACATCCGCAGCGACAGTTCTTCCTGCCGCACCCAAGGGAGGATTGGTGCGGCGGCCAAGACTATCTCTTCGCCTCACCTCACCCCAGTTCAAATGCGTTGAAGAAGTAACTCAGTTCAAAGGCTGCGCTCTCCGGCTTGTCGGAGCCATGGGTGGCGTTGCGGCCGATGTTAGCGCCGAAGCGCTTGCGGAGCGTGCCTCCTTCGGCGTTGGCGGGGTTGGTGGCGCCCATGAGATCGCGCCACTTCAAGATCGCGCCGTCGCCTTCCAAGCACATCATCACCACGGGGCCCTCGGTCATGAAGTCTTCGAGTTCTTGGTAGAAGCCTTTGCTCACATGCTCGTGGTAGAAACCCTTGCAGATGGCGGGGGTCAGCTGCACGCGCTTCAGGCCGCGGATGGCCATGCCGCTCTGTTCGATGGCGGTGATGATCTCCCCCACGTGGCCGTCTTTGACGGCGTCGGGCTTGACGATGGCGAAGGTGCGTTCAAGGGCCATGGGTTCTCCAGAAATCCAAAACCTTAAGTGTGCCGCTTAAGCGCGAAGGGCTCAACCACAAAGGCTCGCGGGAACCCGGTCGAATAAATTGAAGCCACGAAGGCACACGAATAATAAAGCTGACCTAATTATCGGCCTTCCTCAGCCTGAAATGCTTGAACCACTAAAAACGCGAAACGCCATGGGCGCGCGCGAAAGGCGACTGATACTGATTCGCATTCAAAAATAGAATTTAACTATCGCCATCACCCCGCTTTTGGATTTCAAGATCAAAACTAAAGCCGCAGATGACGCAGATGGGCGCCGACCCATTGTGCATGGGCCCGCCGCAGGCGGCCTCCGGCACTGCCGGAGGTCATGGGAGGCGTCATGGAGCCCATGCGTGCGAAGCGAGACCGAAAAACGCCCGGCGGCTACCCTCTTGAATCGGTGTGAATCATTGAAATCGCTGGACCCAAGGCTCTTTCTGCGTCATCTGCGGAATCTGCGGCTTCATGGTTTTCAAGCTGAATCATGCCGATAATCAGGAAAGCTGAATCTCACAGAGCCGATCCTTTGGAGATTAATCCAGCAGGGGCCAATGATTTGGGCGCGACCGATGCCTGCGCGAAATGCCGCAGCCCCTCCGTGTCCTCCGGGCTTTTCTTCGTGGGTCTTGGTGGCTGATTTTGTCTTTGGGCCTCATTGGTTTCCAGAGCTGGGAATTGCGGCTATTCAGCGGTACAATTAGCGTTTACGCGATCGGACGATTCCATGCTCGATAACATCCTGAAGAAGATCATCGGCTCGAAGAATGACCGCGAGCTCAAGCGCCTTTGGGCGAAGGTCCAGGACATCAACGTCCTGGAGCCCGGCATCCAGGCCCTTTCCGATGACGAGCTGAAGGCCAAGACGCCCTACTTGAAAGAGAAGCTGGCGGCCGGCGCCACCCTGGATGACATCCTGCCGGAAGCTTTCGCGGTTTGCCGGGAAGCCTCGCGGCGCGTGCTCAAAATGCGCCACTTCGATGTGCAGCTCATCGGCGGCATGGTGCTGCACGAGGGCAAGGTTTCGGAGATGCGCACCGGTGAAGGCAAGACCCTTACCGCTACCCTGGCACTCTACCTCAACGCCTTGACGGGGCTGGGGACCCATCTGGTGACGGTGAACGATTACCTGGCCCGGCGCGACGCGGAGTGGATGGGCCGCCTGTACACCTGGCTCGGCCTCAGCGTAGGAATCATCCAGCACGGCCTGACGGATGACCAGCGGCGCGAGGCCTATGGCTCGGACATCACCTATGCCACCAACAACGAGTTGGGCTTCGACTACCTGCGCGACAACATGAAATGGGATTTGGCCGACTTCACCCAGCGCGGCTTTCCCTACGCCATCGTGGACGAAGTGGACTCCATCCTCATCGACGAAGCGCGGACCCCGCTCATCATCGCGGGCTCCAGCGAAGAGGACACCTCCAAGTATTTCCTCATTGATGCCATCGTGCCGAAGCTCACCCGGGACGTGGACTACAAGGTGGACGAGAAGGATCGCCAGGTCATGCTCACGGACGATGGCATCCGCCACGCGGAAGCCTTGCTCGGGGTTCCGAACCTCTACGATCCCAGCGCCATCGAGACCCTCCACGGCCTAAGCCAGGCCCTGTTGGCCCAGAATCTGTACAAGGTGGACGTGGACTACATGGTGCGTCCCAAAGAGGACGGCAAGGGCCTGGAAGTGGTCATCGTCGATGAATTCACGGGCCGCATGATGCCTGGGCGCCGATGGTCCAACGGCCTGCACCAGGCCATCGAAGCCAAGGAAGGCGTGGAGGTCAACGCCGAAAACCAGACCTTCGCCACCGTCACCTTCCAGAACTTTTTCCGCATGTACAAGAAGCTGGCCGGCATGACCGGAACCGCCGAGACCGAGGCCGCGGAACTGCACCAGACCTACAAGCTGGACGTGGTCATCGTGCCCACCAACCAGCCCATGATCCGCCGCGATTACCAGGACGTGATCTACGCGTCCGCCAAAGGCAAGGCCGGGGCCATCGTCGAGGAGATCAAACAGCTCAACACCAAGGGGCAGCCCATCCTGGTGGGCACGGCGAGCATCGAGAGCAGCGAGGCTGTGAGCGAACTACTGAAAACCGCGAACCTGCGCCACGTGGTGTTGAACGCCAAGCACCACGAAAAGGAAGCCGAGATCATCGCGCAGGCGGGCCGCAAAGGCTCCGTCACCATCGCCACCAACATGGCGGGCCGAGGCACCGACATCCTGCTGGGCGGCAATCCCGATGGTTTGGCGAAGATCGAAGCCAAGCGGCGCGGCATGGAGTTCTACGATCTCGATGGCAAGGAAACGCCCGAGTTCAGCGCCTTGGTGGAAGAACTTGCAAAGCAAACCGAAGCCGAAAAACAGGAAGTCATCTCCCTGGGAGGCCTACACATTCTAGGCACCGAGCGCCATGAAAGCCGCCGCATCGACAACCAGCTCCGCGGCCGCGCTGGCCGTCAGGGCGATCCAGGTTCGAGCCGCTTCTTCCTCTCGCTGGAAGACGATCTCATGCGCATCTTCGGCGGCGACAAGATGAAGGGCCTCATGGAGACCTTGGGCGCCAGCGACGATGAGCCCATCGAAGCGGGCATGGTCAGCCGCGCCATCGAGAAGAGTCAGAAGCGCGTGGAAATGCAGAATTTCGAGATCCGGAAACACCTGCTCGAATACGACGACGTGATGAACAAGCAGAGGATCTTTTTCTACAACCTCCGCACGGAAATCCTGAAAGGCGCCACCAAGGAATACGTCCTGCGCGTTTCCGCTGAGATCGCCGAAGGTCTTTGCAACGACTACCTGCAGGACAAGGGCGAGCGCGACGCCGAAGCCTTCAAGGAGCGCGTCGAACAGCTCTTCGCCCTCACGGGCATGGAGATTGAGAACATCTCCGACCTGCCCATGGTTCAGGCTGGGGAGGCGCTGGCAGCGCTGGTGCAGAAGCTCTACTTGGAGAAGGACGACCGGTTGGGCGGCGATGGCATGCGTTCCTACGAGCGTTGGTCCATCCTGCAGATCATCGACTCGGCTTGGAAGCGCCACCTGCTGGTCATGGATCACCTGAAGGAAGCCATCAGCTTCCGCGGCTACGCCCAGCGCGACCCGCTGGTGGAGTACAAGAAAGAAAGCTACGAGTACTTCGAGCAGATGCGCTTCGGCTACGAGGACGAGATCATCTCCTACCTCTACCGCGTGGAACCTCAGCCCGCCTACGTTCCCGACGAGGACTTCTTCAAGGGCCCCTCGGAGACCTTCGAAC
>JANXXC010000013.1 GCA_025350765.1 Holophagaceae bacterium
CGCCGAGATTCCCGAGGAACTGAGCGACCTCATCCGCAAGTTGGCGGGCCGGGCCTTCGGCGCGTCCGATGGCTACGGCATGGCGCGGGTGGATTTTTTCCTGGAGCGCAGGACGGGCCGCGTCTTCCTCAACGAGCTGAACTTCATCCCCGGATTCACCAGCATCTCCATGTACCCGAAAATGATGGCCGAAAGCGGCATCCCCTACGAAGACCTGCTCACGAAACTCATTGATCTGGCCCAGGCCCGTCACGCCCAAATGAAAGCCAAGGACAAGGGCTTCAAGAGCGGAACGGATTGGTATGCGTGAGGGAGCGTTAGGCCTTCGAGGAGAGATGCCCCATGACCACTCGGCGCGCGATCATGAGAGCACTTGGTCTTTTCACGGCAGCCACTCTGCTTGGCGGCGCGAAGGACGCTTTCGCTGTTGCGAATGGTAAAGACGTTTGGTTCATGCCAGACGAAAGCGACCCCCACCAGCGGACATGGATGGCCTTTGGAGCCAGCGGAAGAATATGGGGCAAAAGGCTCTTGCCGGAAGTTCAGCGCAACTTGGCGACAATTGCCCTGGCCATCGCCAAGTACGAACCTGTCTCAATGCTGGTTCGTCAACCTGACTTACCACTAGCCCAAGAACTGATGGGTGACAAGGTTGATCTGATTGTCTGCCCGCTTGATGATTTGTGGATGCGTGACACCGGTCCGGTTTTTGTCGTGACGGAAAATGGTGGCAAAGCCGGAGTTGATTTCAACTTCAATGGCTGGGGAGAGAAGCAGGACTTTGACTACGATGCCGGAGTCGCCTCGTTCGTTGCGCAGCGTGCTGGTGTGCGCCGCATTCAGACCAACTTGGTACTTGAGGGCGGTGGGATCGAGGTAGACGGATACGGTACGGCGATCATCACCGAGAGTTGCGTGCTCAATGAAAACCGCAACTCTGGTGTGAGCAAGGCACAGTGCGAGCGGGAACTGAAGCGGTTACTTGGGTTGGAGAAGATCATCTGGTTACCTGGCATCAAGGGCAAAGACATCACCGATGGACACACCGATTTTTATGCGCGCTTCGCGCGCCCTGGGGTGGTTATCGCTGGCTATGATCCTGACCACAGATCCTTCGATCACGCTGTAACAAAGCGACATTTGGAAATTCTACGCGCGGCAACGGATGTTGAAGGCCGCAGACTGGAGGTCGTTGTTCTGGAAGCACCTTCAAAAGTTCGAGAGAAATTTGCAAACGATGACTTCGCCGCTGGCTACATCAATTTCTATGTCTGCAATGGTGCCGTGATTGCCCCTGAGTTTGGCGATCCGCGCACCGATGCGGCAACCAAGCGTGAGCTGCAAAGCGCTTTTCCCGGGCGTGACATTGTCCAGATCAACATTGACGGCATCGCGGCGGGTGGCGGAGGTATTCATTGCACGACACAGCAAGAGCCGAAGGTCTAACAATTCGTTCAAGCCGACACCGCTTCGCGGCGCGGCTTAACTCAGGCGTTAAGCGCTATGGCGAGAAAGCACGCAGGTGCACCCAAAATAGTTGGCGACCTGGTTGCACGAAAGGCTGGCCTTGGTCGGGCCGCTCAGGAAAAGGGCGGCGGTGGGGCATATCGCTGCCGGCTATTCGAGCACAGGCGTTGCACTACCGGAGGAGCTCATGACATCCACCGTTAAACTTTCAGCGCGGGCTGCTTTCACCGACATCGCCGCCAGCAGCGAAAATGACTGGAAGATCATCCTCTCCGAGCTTGTGCCTTTCGCGAAAGCGCTGCCTGACCGCGTGCTCGCCCACCTACGCCTTCTTGAGGGCGACTTCGGGGGCTTTCCGGTGGACAGGCTGACGCATTCCTTGCAAACCGCGACGCGCGCCCATCGCGATGGCCGCGATGAAGAATACGTGGTTTGCGCCCTCTTGCATGACCTCGGCGATACCTTGGCCACCTACAATCACGCCGACATTCCGGCCGCGATCCTCAAGCCCTTTGTCTCCGAAGCCAATCATTGGATGGTGCAGCATCACGGCGTCTTCCAAGGCTACTATTTCTTTCATCACGTCGGCATGGACCGCGACATGCGGGAGGCGTTTCGAGGTCACCCCTGTTTTGAGCAAACTGCCGAATTCTGCGCGCGCTATGACGGCCCAGCCTTCGACGCAAAGGCCGAAACTTTGCCGCTCGAATGCTTCCAGCCAATGCTGCGTCGCGTGTTTGCGCAGCCAAAGCATTCCATGTATACGGCGCTGCAAAACACCCCTAAATGACGCCAAGGTTCCGCACGATTAGGGAAAGGGATTCGCTGGTGCCGACTGGAACGGTTCGCTTACTCAGCTTGTGGAACCCGAAATCCAGCGATAAGGGAGGGCTTCGGTCCAAGGTGGTGGGAAGAGGCTCAGTCTGAGTCCTGCCTCAAGCCTCCTACCCCGCACCTGATCTGGGAATCTTCCCCGCCTCCGTGCCACAATTAGCCCATGCATCAGCGCACCTGGCTCTCCCTTCTTTCGCTGCCCCTGGTGGGCACCTTCACTTATCCGCTCGTGCGCCAGACGCCGGTCAAACCAGTGGCGGAGGTGCGCACGCAGGATCCGCTGGCGGGGTTGGCGGACATCCAGGATGTGCTCGGCCTCGTGCGGGACAATTACGTGGATCGCCCGGACATGGAAAAGGTGATTTCCGGCGGCATCCAGTCAGTGTTGGAACGGGCCCATCCCCTGAACTCCTACCTGAGCCCTGAAGATCTGCGCCTGCCGGATCCGGGGCCCGCAGACCTTGGCCTGCGGATTGTGAAGCGAGGCATCTACGGACAGGTGGTGGCGGTGCGCCCCGGCGGCCCCGGCGACAAGGCCGGCATCCTGGTGGGCGACGTGGTGCGCAAAATCGATCATGAATCCGTGGGTCCCCTCAGCGCTTGGGCCTTGGAACGGGGCCTTCGCGGCGCGGAGGGCACTTCGGTAAGCCTGCTGCGCTTCGCCTCCGTGGAAGCCCAGCTCAAGACCGTCAGCGTCACCCGCGAAGTGCCCAAGGCCGCCGCCATCAGCCTGAAGAAGGGCGACAAGGCCGCCCTCGTGGCGATTCCAGACCTGGCGCCGGGGCGCACCGCCCAACTGAAATCACTGCTCCCCCAGCTGGACCGAAAACTCCCGCTGGTGCTCGATCTGCGCCAGTGTGCGGGAGGAGATTTGAATGAGGCGGCGTCCATGGCCGGGCTCTTCGCGGCGGCTGGACCTTTCGTGACCATTCAAGAACAGGGTCAGAAGGATCGCAGCCTGGAATTCAAATCAGCCGGGGAAGCGCCCTTCGCGAAGGTGATCCTACTCCTGGGTCCCAGCACCTTGGGACCCGCAGAAGCCCTGGCCTCGGCCCTCAAGAAGGCCGGGGATCCTATCTTTGGCGAGCGCACGCCGGGGCTCGGCGTAGAGCGCACGCGCGTGCTGCTCCGCCAAGGTGGCGCCGTTGAACTGGTGACCAAGCGCTGGCTCGGCGCCGGTGGCGAGAAACTGGACCGTGGCGGCGTCTCGCCAGATCACGTACTGAAGGGCCTGAAACCCGACGAAGACCCCATCCCCAAGATCCTGGCGGGCCTCAATGAGAAACCCGCCCCCAAGGATGAGAGCCAGAACGCAGCCTGATGAACCGCCGCAAAGGTTCTACACCATCCTCGGCGGTCTTGCTGGGCCTGGGCGCGCTCATGCTGGTCATCGGACTGGGTCTCGGTCTGCTGCTGAGCCAGGCCAGTTGCGAAGGGAAAAAGAAGTCCGCGCCACCTAAAGCAGAACCCGATTCAAAACCGAAACCTGAACTCAAACATCCCCCCAAGCCCGCTCCGCCTGTGAAGCCGGAGCCATCCCGGCCGGAACCGGAACCCAGTCTTCCCAAATTCGCCCTGGTGATCGATGACCTCGGCTATGCCGCGCCAGAGCTGGTGACGCGCCTTTGCGCCCAACCCATTTCCTTCAGTGTGGCGGTGCTGCCCTATCAGGAACACACGAAGGAGAGCGCCAATATCGCGTTTGAAAAGGGCAAGGAAGTGATGCTGCACCTGCCCATGGAACCCATTGGATACCCCAAGGCGAATCCAGGCCCGGACGCGGTGATGTTCAATCTCAGCGAAAAGGAAATCCGCGAGCGCGTTCGCAAAGCCTTGGACGAAATCCCTCATCGGGTGGGCGCCAACAACCACATGGGCAGCCGCATCACGCCGGACCGGCCGCGCATGACCTGGGTGCTTCAGGAGATCCGGGCGCGCCATGGTTTCTT
>JANXXC010000016.1 GCA_025350765.1 Holophagaceae bacterium
AAAAGCGGCCCACGACACCCTGGCGTCGCTTTTCCCCTCCCAGTCCGCCATTTTTGATAAAGCAATGGATGATGAGTTGGCGCAGATACCCAGTGGCGCGCCCAAGGATCAGGGCATGGCGGTAGGACAGGCGGCGGCCAGCGCGATCCTGCAAAGGCGCGCCAATGATGGATCCCAGCTTCCGGAACCGAAAATCGGCATTGACTACATTCCTAGCAACCTTCCGGGCAAGTGGCGCCAGGATCCGGTGAGCAAGCATCCCCTGGCCCTCGGCGCCAACTGGAACCAAGTGACTCCCTTCGCCATGACTTCCGCCAACCAGTTCCGGATCATCCCGCCGCCCGCGCTGGATAGCGCGGAGTATGCCGCGGCTTTCAATGAAGCGAAGACCCTCGGTGGCGATGGACACACCACCTCCACCACGCGCACGCCTGAGCAGACCTTGATTAGCACCTTCTGGGCCTATGACGGCACCCCCAGCCTTTGCGCGCCTCCGCGCCTCTATAACCAGATCACTGTTCAGCTTGCCACCCAAAAAGGCCTGAGCGCCATGGAGATGGCGCGGCTCCTCGCCCTGGTGAATGTGGCCATGTCCGATGCGGGTATCGCCGTGTGGGAATCGAAGTACTACTACGCCTTCTGGCGGCCCATCGGCGGCATCCGCGAATCCGGGGCGGGCACTGGACCCAGCGGCATCGGCGATGGCAATTCCGCCATCACCGGCGACGTGGCCTTCATGCCATTGGGCGCCCCCGCGAGCAATGGCACCGGCCCCAATTTCACCCCGCCCTTTCCGGCCTATCCGTCGGGCCACGCGGGCTTTGGCGGAGCGCTGTTCCAGACCCTTCGGCGATTCTTCGGCACCGACAAGATCACGTTTACCTTCGTCTCGGATGAGTACAACGGTGTGACTAAGGACAACTCTGGGGCTGTGCGGCCCCTGACACCGCGCACCTTCACGTCCCTTTCCCAGGCCGAAGAAGAAAATGGCCAGAGCCGCATTTACCTCGGGATCCACTGGAAATTCGACAAGGACAAAGGCATCCAACAGGGGCAGGCGGTGGGCAACTACGTATTCGACCGCATGTTCCTACCCAAGCGCTGAGGGACTGTTTTTCCCCTCACCCTTTTTGAGCCACATCCTGAAGCTGCGCCCAGAGGGCTTCGACATCTTTTCGTTCGGTGCTTTCGGCGCCGATGCTGACGCGGATCATCTGTTTGCCTTTGAGCACCGCGGGGGTGAGGTAGGCGCGTCCACTTTGATTGACGGCGTCGACGATGGCTAGGTTGTGGGCACGGAGCAGGGCTTCGTCCTTCAGGCCGTTCGGGACGTGGCGGATGCAGAGCGTCTGCAGCGGCACGGGCGCCAAGCGCTCCCAATCACTTTTCTTGTCCACCTGGTCCATGAGCCAGCCCGCGTGGGCGATGTCGCGTCGCAGGCGGGCCTGAAGGCCCTCTACGCCTTGATCCCGAAGCAGGAACCAGAGCTTCAACGAGCGGAAACGGCGACCCAGCGGGATGCCCCAATCCCGGAAATTCTTCACTTCATCGTCCTGCGCGGTACGGAGGTAGCTGGGGTTGGTGCTCATCACGCGAATCAGGTGTTGGGGATCCTTTGCATAATATGCAGAGAGGTCAAACCCCGTGCCCATCCATTTATGGGGATTCAAGACGATGGAATCGGCCGATTCGACGCCTTCCCACAGCCAGCGGCATTCGGGAAGGATCATGGCGCTGCCGGCCATGGCTGCATCCACGTGCAGCCAAAGGCGGTATTTCTGCGCGATCTCCGCCATTCGTTTGAGCGGGTCCACCGCGGTCGTCGCCGTGGTGCCGATGCAGGCCACCAGCGCGCAGGGCAGCTTGCCCATGACGATGTCATCCTGGATCGCCGCCAGGAGTTTGTCGGGGTTCAAAGCATGGTCCTTGTCGGTTTCGATGAGGCGCAAGTTGGCTTTTCCGAACCCCGCCAAAAGCGCGGCTTTCTCGATGGAGCTATGGCCTTGATCGGAGGCGTAGACCACGAGCTTGGAAGCGCCGCCCTGCAGGCCATTGCGATTCTGGCCGAAGTTGCTGGTCTTCTCCCGCGCGCAGATCAACGCACAGAGCGTTGCGGTGCTGGCGGTGTCGTGGATGACGCCGGTGAAGGCTTCGCTGAGGCCCAGCATCTGCCGCAACCAATCCATGACCACCTCTTCCACTTCCGTGGCGGCGGGGCTGGTCTGCCAGCTCATGCCTTGGACGCCCAGGCCCGAGGCCACAATGTCCGCCAGAATCGAGGCATAGGTCGTGTTGCTCGGGAAATAGGCGAAGAAGCCCGGATGATTCCAATGGGTGATGCCAGGCATCACGGTGGCGTCCAGATCCTTCAAGATGCCGCCCAGACCTTCGCCTTTTTGAGGCGGCGTCGTAGCCAATTTCCCCCGAATCGAGCCGGGTTTGGCGGGACTCATCACCGGGAGGTCGCGGATGTTTTCTCGGTAGTCCGCCACCCAGTCAATGAATTGATGGCCGAGTTTTCGAAATTCATTGTTGTTCATGAAGACGCCCGCTCTGAGTCACTTGAAAGGGTTCCGCTCCGGCGCGGTGTCGGGCTCGGGCATGAAATTCAGGAAACCCCGCACGATGGCGTTCATGGCGGGAATGCGATGGCGCAGATAGCAGCGCATGGGCTGGGGTTGGGCTCCGAGTTGCGCCTTGGGCTGCAGGGCGGTGCGGCCGAGGGACAACCACTTTGCTCGCATCTCGATGGCGTCCTGGATGCAGCATTGGAGCAGGCGCAGATAAATGGGCGCGCCCTTGGAGGCCGCTTCCTTGTCGAATCCGATGTAGTAGCCCACGGCGCCTTCTTGGTCCCGCAAGGTGGTGATGAAACCCACAACTTTGCCCCGGGAGTCCCGGGCGATGCGCGTGCGGAAGTCGTCCCCAAAGCCTTTGGCGAGGGCCGGGATGAAGCCCGGATTCAGGGAAATAAAGCGGCCCTTCTGCTGATCGTGGACTTGGTGGTAGAGCCCGTGGATGGTGTCCCGGTGGGCTTCCACGGCATTCGCATCGAGGTTTTCAAGGGTGAAGCCGCCCGCTTCAAAATCCTTCATGACCTTTTTCACCGAGTTGCGATAACCGCTCCGCAAATCCTTCAGGTAGTCCTCGAAGGAGGCCCACGCAGGATTCACTTGGAAGATCATGTTCGGCTCGGTTTCCATGGGCCGGAAGCTGAAGTGGGGGAGTGGACCTGCGTCGGCATCCACCTCATCCGTGAGGTCCTTGATCATCACCAAGCCCGTGTCGCCGAAAAGCTTGTCGGCGCGGCGGATGCGATAGAGGGCCTCGGCCACCGCGGGCCAAACGTCGGATGGGGCTGCGTCCTTCGCGAAGGCTACGCCATGGAAGCCCCAGGACAGCAGGTTTCCGCAAATCAAAATGCGTTCCTTCACCTTGGCGAGGGAGGCCTTGGCGGCCTTCTTGATATCGGGCCGGGGCACCGCGTCTGCGCGTACTTCCACCGCCTGGGCCACCATGGCCGCCACGGGTGCGCCGTCTTGGTAGATAAGGGCGTAGTGCATGCGCAGATTGGCGGGCGCATTGGCTTCCAGGATTTCGAGGTAGCGGCGGCTGAAGTATACGGACTCAGAGGCCGTCAACGCATCCCAATGGTCGGGCCGGAGCATGGCCACGCTGTCGAATAGCGCGAACTGGAAGCCCGAGGGTCGATGGCGCGCATCATGGTTTGTCTTGGCGGCTTTCACTTTCGCCACTACCTGTTTGATGCGATCGCCCACACGCTGTCCCATGCCCATTCCTCGACGTTGAATGGTTCATTCTGGCATAGCGGATGATCCCCGCGGCCTGTCCCCGCTTCAGCGAACGAAATCTGCGTTGAGGATCTCCGCCTCGACTCTTTCGTATCCACGGAGCGTTTCCTTCAGGTGCACCTGAAACGTTCCGGTTGCCCCGGGTGCGATGCGATCGAGCCCTTCGATATCGTGCAGGATGTACTCATGCTTCGCTTTCCGGCTCATGCCGTGGCGGTAGAGTTTGACGAGCAGCTCCACATGCGTGGCGGTGCGGTCGGGGTGGTGGTTGGCGACCCTACCCGTCACGTAGAGGCTCTTTCCGACATTGACGCCCGCGTGCGGGGCGACCGGCAGGAGAATGCCGCCCTCGCCTTCGATGAGATGCAGATCCTCCACCTTCAGATAGCGGTGTACCGCGAAGGGCTTGCACCCCAGGCCGCCCGAGACGACGAGCAGAAGCCCTGCCACGGTGAATGCCAAGGGGCTTCGATGCTTTGAGGACATGCGCAGATTCTGGACTTCTCCGAGGCCTAGCGCTACTCGTAGCGCAATGCGTCGATCGGATCGATCCGCGACGCCTT
>JANXXC010000132.1 GCA_025350765.1 Holophagaceae bacterium
ATTCCTTGTTGGCCACGCAGACCCTGCGCCCCGCCCGCAGCGCGGCTTCGGTGCTCTGCAAACCCCTGGCTCCCACCACCGCCGCCACGACGGTGTCGGCATCGGGGCTCAAGGCACAGGCCAGCAAGCCTTCCGACCCGAAGTGGATGTCAGCGGAATAACTCAACTGCGCGCGCAGCCACGCCGCATCGGGTTCATCGCTCACCGAGACGCAGGCGGGTTTGAAGATCTCGCACTGGGCGAGCAAAAGGTCACGATTGCGGCCGGCCGCCAGGGCTACGACCGACAGGCGCTCAGGATGGGAGGCCACCACGTCGAGGGTGGAAGTCCCGATGGAGCCCGTAGAACCAAGGAGGGCAATGCGCCGCGGAAGCCGAGAGCTGGAAGCCCGAAGCCAGTCGGTCATCCCAGACCGTGCACGTAGTGGACGTAAGCGAAGAGCGCCGGTGCCGCGAAGACCAAGCTATCCACGCGATCCAGCATCCCCCCATGGCCCGGGATGCCCATACCCACATTGCTGTCCTTGACGCCTGCGCTGCGCTTCCAGGTGCTTTCCACCAGATCGCCGAGCTGCCCCACGGTGCCCAGCAGCAGTGCCAGCGCGATGACGTCCACCAGGGACCAGTCTGGGCAGACCGTGGCCTTCATGAGCCACGCCCCAAGAAGGTTGCCGAGGTAATTGCCGCCCATTCCTTCCCAGGATTTCTTGGGGCTCACCCGCGGCGCCAGCTTGTGGCGGCCGAAGAAACTGCCGATGAAGTAGGCCCCGGTGTCCCCCAGCCAGGTGATGACGTAGAGGGCGAGGACGAGGCGGCTGCCGGTCTTCGACACGGTGCTGGAGCCGAGCATGAAGAGCCGCTGCTGGAAGCCCAGGCCCAGGCCCATGTAGATGGCCCCCATCCAAGTGACGGCTTGGCTGGGTAGCGCCTGTTCCATGTTCGAGTCGAAGAAAAGGGCGCCGAAGTGGATCGCGACAGCGCCGAAGGCCAGGGCCAGCCAGAGGGGCATGGTGTCGGGGTCTAACGCGCGCTCGCCCATCACCGTGCGGCTCGCGAAGAAAAAGTGCACCAGCATCAGCCAGGCCGCGGCGGTGCCCGCTAAGAGCGAGGGATTGAAGCCCATCTTCTTGCCGATGAGCGTCAGTTCCCGAACCCCTCCGTAGATGCTCAGTCCCATCAGCGTGAAATAGGCTAGATTGCCCCAGGTGGTGCCGCCACCCCAGTACAACAGGCTCAAGAAGAAGAGCGCGAAGACCAAGGCCGTCGAGACGCGGAGAATCATGTTCCGCTGGTCAAAGGCCGGCTTCGCCGCAGGCTCTGGAGCCGGCGCGGCCGCGGCGGATGATTTGAGGGGAGCCTTGGATTTCGTCATTATGGTTTCCCGATTTGGATCTCTCTGCATCATAACCCGCCGAAGCGCCGCTCCCGCTGGTGGTAGGCCGCCAGCGCTTCCCGTAGCTGCGCGGCGCCGAAATCCGGCCAAAGCGTTTCGGTCACATAGAATTCCGCGTAGGCGGACTGCCAGAGCAAAAAGTTGGATAGCCGAAGCTCTCCCGACGTGCGGATGAGCAGATCCACGTCCGGGGCGTCTCCGGTCCAGAGCCTCGCGCCAAGAGCCTCTTCGGTGATGGCCTCAGGCGCGAGGCCATCTTCCACGCAGCGCCGGGCCGCCTGGACCAGCTCCAGCCGGGATCCGTAATTCAGCGCGAGATGGAAAACCATGCCTGGATGCGCCGCAGTGGCGGCCTCCAAATCCTTGAGGTCCCGTTGAATACCCTCGGGCATGCCTTCGATGGCGCCCAGATGGTGGAAGCGGATCCCTTTTTCGATGAAGCGCCGCCGGAACATCCGCAGGTACATCCGGAGCAGCGCCATGAGGCTCGCCACTTCCTGGCCAGGGCGTTTCCAGTTCTCCGTGGAAAAAGCGAACAGGCTCAAGTGCCCGATACCCTCGGCTAAGGCGGCTTCCAGTACGTCCTCGACGGACCGCACGCCGGCTTTATGCCCCTTGATGCGCGACCATCCCCGCTGCGCCGCCCAGCGTCCGTTCCCGTCCATAATGATGGCGACGTGATTCGGATGGCTCAATCATGGCTCCGGCATAGGAATCACTGCGTTTCAGGCTATCTTTTGCGCGGAATCATCCTAGCATGGGGCTCTTCCCACCTTCGGCAGCCCGGTCCCTGCTAGTCTAGTTTTCTTCTAACCCCAAAAAGCCCATGGTCCAATTCAACACACGAGCCAACGAGATTCTGCTGAAGCTGGTCTATTACGGGCCCGGCTTGTCAGGGAAGACGACGAATCTGCAGGCGCTCCACGCCCTTTGCCAGGATCAGCAGCGGGGGGAGATGTTCAGCGTCAACACCCAGGAAGACCGCACCCTCTTCTTTGATCTGTTGCCCATCAACCTGGGCTATATCTATGGCAACGCCATCCACCTCCAGATCTACACGGTACCGGGCCAGGTGCAATACGATGCTTCGCGCCGGGTGGTGCTGGGCGGCGCGGACGGCGTGGTCTTCGTGGCCGATAGCGCCGAGGCGAAGATGCAGGACAACGTGGACTCGCTGTCGAATCTCTACCACAACCTCAACGCGAACCGCTTGAACATCAAGCAGATTCCCTTCGTGCTTCAGTACAACAAGCGGGATCTGCCCGATGCCATGCCGGTGGGTGTCATGAACCGCCGCCTGAATTTCCGGAACGTGCCCTATTTCGAGGCTGTGGCCAACCGCGGCACCGGCGTGATGGATACCTTTCTGGCCATCACCCGCGAGACCGTCAGCGCGACCTTCAAGAAGTACCACCTGGATAAGAAGATCAAGGACTTCGACGAGATGCTCAATCTCATCGACACGAATATCCGCTCCAACATGCGCGAGTTGCAGCAGGGGACAGAAAGCCTGGCCCAGCCTGAATCCACGATCCTCCGCCACAGCAACGTCAGCATCGCTGACCTAGTACCCGGCAAGGTCGTGGATGCCAGCGACCTGCTGGAAGATGCCCTGAAATCCAACATGGAGACCGCCCGGCTCTACTCCGAACTCAAGCAGGTGAAGGACACGCTGGAGCAGAAGAACACCGAGATGAGCCAGCTATACACCCAGCTGGAGCGGGCCAACCAGGACAACCTCAAGACCCGGCGATATCTGGAAGGCGTCATTCAAGGCGTGGGCGAGGCCATCATCTCCTTCAGCTCCGACGGCAAGATTCTTACCTGGAACCTCGCCGCGGAAAACATGTTCGGGTACACCCGGGCGGAGATCGTCGGCCAGACCATGCAGGCCCTGACCCCCGCATCGAGGACCTGGGAAATCGCCCAGGCCATCAACCTGATCGGCCAAGGCGAGCCCATCCGCGACATGAAGACCACCCGGCTGAAAAAGGGCGGCGCGGAATTCCCTGTGAGCATCACCTACGCGCCGGTGCGAGGCGCCGATGACCGGATTCTCGCCTTCTCGGCGCTGATGCGCGACATGGGTGAGCACAAGGAGTTGGAGCGCAAGCTGGTGGATTCCCAGAGCCAGTCCGGCGCGGGCCGGGTCCTGCCCGCCATGCTTACGGCCCTATCGGCCCGGCTCGCCCCGATTGTCGTTCAGAGCCGCCTGCTGCAAGAGAGTGCCATGGATCCAGGGCAGGCCACCCAGGCCCAAAAGATCCTCAACGCCGCGGATTCCATGCAGGCCCTGATGCGACCGCTGAATCTCCTGCTGAATCCGCCTTCCCTCCGCCTAGAACCCACGCAGTTGAATCGCCTAGTGCTGGAAGCCCAAAAGCGCATCGAGACCGAAGCCGCCGCCTCGGGGGTGGCCCTGGACGCAAGTCTCGATCCCACCGCCCCCGACAGCCACATCGACGCGGAGCAGATGCGAGAGGCCATCCTGGGGCTCTTGCGAAACGCGGTCTTCTCGGCGGCGAAAGCGCCGGTCAAACGCGCCCGCGTGGCGACCCGCCGGGTGGGCGAGGTCATGCAGCTGGCGGTTCAAGATTCCGGTCCCCTGTTCAGCGATGAAGCTCAAGCCACGGCCTTCGACATCGCGTCGATCAAAGACCTGGATTCCATGGGCCTCGCGGTTGCCGCGGCGGTGGTTCGCCAGCACGGCGGGCGCGTCACCATGCGGAGCCAGGAGGGCTCGGGCAACACCATCATGGTCGAAATTCCGCTAGGCCCGTTAGGGACCGCCAGCCAGACAGATAAAGCGGATTGAGCAGATTTGAACCCATTGAACGAATGACGGAATGTAGATCTAAGGAGTCCCCATGAAGACGAAGCTGGCCTTCGCACTCGCCGCCGGAACCGCCCTTCTGGCGCAGTCTCCCGCCCCGGCCACGGCATCCAATCGCGTCGGTGAATTAGAGCGGCTGGGTGAGGGCGGACGGGAACTGATGATCCTCGGCGTAGACGCCCCGGGCTTTGACAAGCTGAAGACCACGCAGCGGAAATACGCGTATTTCCTGTACCGCGCGGCCATCGCCGGCAATGACATCGCCTACTTGCAAAACCATCGCTCCGCTTTTGAGATCAAGGAGCTGTTGGAACAGATCTACCTGCACAAAGAAGGCATCGATTCCGCGACCATGGAGGGGCTCGAGGAGTATCTGAAATTCGTGTGGGCCCACCACGGCCAGTACGGCCACAGCAGCCACCAGAAATTCGTGCCCCGCCTCCTCACCTTTAAACAGCTGGAGAAGGCCGCCAAACTCGCGCAGAAAAACGGCGCGGAATTCAACCTGAGGCGCGAAAGCCTGGACAAGCATTTGGCCCGTCTTCGCCCTCAGATTTTCGACCCCAAGGTGGAATCCATCCAGGTGAACCAAGTGACGGGCGTGGACCCGGTGGCCACCAGCAGCAACGGCTTCTACGATCCCGGCGTCACCAGCAAGGAGATCCAGGCCCTTCCTGAGGATCAGCAAGGCAAGCTGAACGTGCGCTTCCTGCTCAAGAAGGACAAGAAAAGCAAGAAGATCGCCGAGGCCGAGGTATTCAAGATCGGCGGCGCCTATAGCGATCAGCTGGAGCTGGTGAACTATTGGCTGGAGAAGGCCCTAGGCTATGTGGACAACGAGCAGATCGAGGTGGTCACCAAGGACGGCGTGAAAAAGATCCGCTTTGAGCCCGTGCCTCACCAGCGCAAGGCCCTCGTGGACCTCATCACCTACTTCCAGAGCGGGGACGAAAAGATTTTCAAGGATCACAGCGTCGCCTGGCTCAAGACGAATTCCGCGGTGGACTACCTCAACGGTTTCTACGAGGTCTACAAAGATCCTCGCGCCATCATCGGAAGTTATGAGGCCAATGTGAGCTTCCGCTCAGATTCCGACAAGATTGAG
Source organism: Holophagaceae bacterium (assembly GCA_025350765.1). Lineage (GTDB taxonomy): Bacteria > Acidobacteriota > Holophagae > Holophagales > Holophagaceae > JANXPB01. The sequence goes on from JANXXC010000132.1 coordinate 5,331, forward strand.
CGCTTGAGCCAAAGCGCCCTCTACTTTGAAGGCAAGATGCCCTGGCCGGACCTGTGGAAGCGCGCCAAGGTGGAGCCGCCCATCGCGTCCGTCGTGAACGTCATCGTCGAGACCGGCGATTGCGGCCCCATGAGCCCCGCAGCCTACAATCTTCCCAACTACTCCGACATCCGCAAGGAATTCGGATCCAAGAACGTGGTGCTGCTAAACATCGAAGGCGCCCAGAGCGCGGCGGTAAAAGCGCAGACCATCCAGGCCTTCTACCTGCCCGAGGACCGGGATCTCATCACCAAATTCGGCGATCTGGGCCGTCAGTGGGAGGTCTACATGCACGAGGTCATCGGCCATGGAT
>JANXXC010000161.1 GCA_025350765.1 Holophagaceae bacterium
CGATCGCGGATGGGGCCCTTGACTACCCCCATATCGCACAGTCCCTCGGACTGTGCTCCCGCTCCCGCTGCGCCTTCGGCTTGCGATCGCGGATGGGGCCCCGTGCTCGCGGGTTCAAATCGCGCGGGGAACCTATTCATCGTTCTCAGGGCCGAGGTTTGGTGGGGCTTGAACTGGACTTGGCCTCGACGGTGATGGTCCTTCCATCCTCGCTAGGAGTCACATCTTTCGGTGCTCCAGGGATGGGCGCCGCTTCCGCATTGGGGTCCTGGGTATGCACACCGCGGCTGACGATAGCCATGGCGATGGTCCATGTGGGCGCCAGATCCATGACCGGAATCACCTTTACGATCACCGATGGCAGGAAGGCCCAATGCCAGCCCACCAAGCCCCAGAGCACGGCCATGGTCACGAAGTCCAGGCCATCGGCCACCGGCGAGAATCCGCCCTCGATGGTCGCGGGAAGGAGGAAAACCTGCAGCGCATCCATGCCTACCGCCACCACCCAAGCGGCTTTCAATCGGAGGGGAGAGATCGCGTCACCCATCAGAGCGCCAATTGTTCCCAAGAAACCTTGAAATGGTCGAGGATGCCCTGGCGCTCCCGACGCTCCTGATCACCGATACTGGTGTAGGCCTTCGCGAAGACCACGCGACGGACGCCGCGGCGCACCAGGGCCCGGGCGCAGGTGAGGCAGGGTTCATGGGTCACGTAGGCCGTGGCCAGGGGCCCATCACAGAATCCGAGCGCATTTTCTTCGGCGTGGCTGGTATGCAAGCAACGGGTGGTCTCATTGCAGGTTTCCGGTGTGCAATGCCCCATGCCCGGCAAGGCGCCGTTGAAGCCCGCCGCAGCGATTCCGCCATCGGGACGCAGGAGGACGGTGCCCACTTTCAGGCGGCAACAGGTGCCCAGGCGACTCAGCTCCTGCGCCATTCGGAGAAAGACTTCGTCCTTGAGGATCGAACGGGAAGTAGCGGGAGTGGTCATGGAATGGGATCCGGAAAAATTCATCGTATCGAACAATAAGATGCGGTGCTTAGTTCGCCAGCAACACCTTCCCGCTGCGCCCTGATCCATCGGCCCTCTCGATGGCTGCCTGAAAATCCGCCAAGGGAAGGATCGCTTCCACCGGGGGCGTGATCTGGCCCTTGCACATAGCATCCAGAAGCGCGTTGATGATCGCGTCGCGCTCGTTCTTGGGCGTCCGGATCTTCCAATCCGTGAGCCAGAATCCACGGATGGTGAGCGTTCGGAAAATCAACTGTCCGCCCGCCACTTTGAGGGGATCCATGGAGAGGGCTCCAAAGACCATGAGCGTTCCGTTGCGCCGCAGCAACATGGCCAAGGCACCGCCAAGGTTTCCTCCCACAGCGTCCACGCCCGCGGCGGCCCCATTGGCCCCGACAATCTGCTGGGCCCGATCCATCCAATCCCGGTCCTCGGTGCAAAGCACGGCGTCTGCGCCTTCGGCCAGCAATTCAGCCACTTGTTCGGGCCGACGAACAAGATTCAGCGTCTTGAATCCGCGGAGTTTCGCGATCTGGATGAGGCAGCGGCCGACGATGGATCCCGCAGCGGTCTGTACCAGCCAATCACCGCCTCCCAACTTCAGCTCCTCGATGGCCATGATCCAGGCGGTGAGCGGATTCACGATGACCTGAGCCGCCGCTTCATCCGCCAAACCATCTGGTAAGGGGACCAGGTTTTCCGCGCTGGTGACCACAAAATCCGCCCAGGTGCCTTGAACACCCAGGGGCACCACGCGCTGACCCAACGCGAAGCCGGAAACCCCTGCTCCCAGGGCATCCACAAGGCCAAGGCCCTCTAGCCCTGCGATGGCGGGTAAGGGCGGCTTCTTACCATAGACCCCCTTGACTTGAAGCACGTCGGAAGGGTTGATGGGCCGTAATTTCATGGCCAGCCGCACCTCGCCCGGCCCCGGCTCAGGCACCGGAAGCTCTCTCAGGTGAAGCACCTCTTTGGGTTCCCCGGTGGTTTCAAATTGCAGGGCGCGCATCAGTTTCATCGAACCCGCGGAACTCGTTGAATTCGTCGAACTCATCGTTGATTCTCCTTGGAGGGTGGGGCAACCTGGGCGCCTACGTCTGCCACGGAGATACCCATGGCGTCGCCCGAGAGGCGGAGGGTGGCGCGTATGTCGCGGCCATGTTTCATGTAGTTGGCTTGGATCTGGGGAACCTCGCCGCGCAGGGCGCCTTCGATCTCCCAGCCCGCTTTTTCAAAGGCCGTGCGATAGACCGCCAAAAACTCTGCGGCCGCAAGTTTCTCCGACAATTGATACTCCTTGTCGATGAAGTTGACCATGGCGAGGGCCTCCTTTCCATTGGGCAGTTTCAATCCCACCGGCGCCTGGCTTACGGCGCTGGCGACGATCTTCGCGCCGGGCCAAGGGGGAAGATAGGGAAAGTCCTCCTTCCCCGTCGGAAGCTCGGGCGTGCCTCCTGGGATCGGCAGAACCAGGACTCTCGG
>JANXXC010000176.1 GCA_025350765.1 Holophagaceae bacterium
ATGAAGGGCAGCACGTCCTGGGTGGCCACGGTGAAGCCGCCCATGAAGGCGTGGTCCCCCACCCGACAGAACTGATGCACAGCGGAAAAAGCTCCAATGTTGGTGCGGTCGCCCACTTCCACATGCCCCGCCAGGGTCGCGCAGTTGGCGAAGATATTGCCATTGCCCACATGGCAGTCGTGGGCCACGTGCGCTCCGGTCATCAGAAAATTGTCGTCGCCCATGGTCGTGATGCCGCCGCCTGATTCGGTCCCGCGATGGGCGGTCGTGCCTTCGCGGAAGGTGTTGCGGTGGCCAATGACCAGCCGGGTGGCCGCGCCGCTGAACTTCAGGTCTTGGGGTTCGAGACCCAATGCCGTGTGGGGGTACACGACATTGTCTTCGCCCAACTCCGTGTGGGGGCCGATCACCACGTGGCTCCGCAGCACGGTACGGGCGCCGATCTTCGAGGGGCCTTCCACCAGGCAAAAGGGTCCGATGATGACGCCCATCCCCAATTCGGCATCGGGGTGGACGATCGCCGAAGGGTGCACCTGCGCACTCATTTGCCGGTCTCCTCCGTCAGATCCATGAGCATGGACATGAATTCCGCCTCGGCCACCTTCACGCCCTCCACGAAGGCCTCGCCGCGCATCTTGCAGATGCGGCCCTTAAAACTCAGCACCTTCACTTCCATCACCAGCTGGTCGCCGGGCAGCACGGGTTTCCGGAATTTCACGGCATCGATGCCCATGAAGTAGATGACCTTTTTCTCCCGGTCTTCGAATTCCCGCATGATCAAGCAGCCGCCGGTCTGCGCCATGGCTTCCACGATGAAGACGCCCGGAAACACAGGACGCTTGGGAAAGTGTCCTTGGAAGATCTCCTCGTTGAAGGAGACGTTCTTGAGTCCGCGAATCCATTCTTTGGGTTCGAAATCCAGCACCCGGTCCACCAAAAGGATGGGGTACCGATGGGGCAGCAGATCCATGATGCCCTGCAGATCGATGGTGTTGGGCGTCCGTACGTCCGTCATGCAAATTCTCCGAAGGGATCAGTGTCTCATATCGAGAGAGCCCCGGCTCCTGTTAGCGTGGTGCCATGACATCTTTGGGACGGCATATTCTTGCGGAATTCGGCGGCTGCGAGGCCTCGCGGCTGGCGGATCTGGAGCTGGTGCGGGCCTCCATGCTGGAAGCGGTCCGAGCCTCCGGCGCCACCATCATTACCCACAGCTTCCATCACTTCGCATCGCAAGATGGGGGTGCCGGGGTGAGTGGCGCCGTGATCATCGCCGAGAGCCACCTGGCCATCCACACTTGGCCCGAACACCGCTTCGCCGCCTTGGATTTCTTCACCTGCGGAGGTGGCGTGGATGTGCGGAAGGCCCTCGATCACCTCAAAGCTGCCTTCCACGCTGAGACGGAAGAACTGCTGGAGCTTGAGCGCGGGCCCCTGCGGGTTGGGGAGCTGGAATCCCGTTAAGCCGTTCCTGGCTGTCGGCCTCACGCAGCTTGATGATTTCAAAATCAAAACCTGAAGCCGCCAATTCGGTAGACGGGCGTAAGCTCATACCATTTTTCGTTCAGTCATGGAGAAACCGACCTCACGACGAAGGGGTCTCGGCAATTGCCAGCTTCGGGTCCCAACCTTGGGTGATGCGACTTTGTGTTCATCGTCCCTTCGTGGTGAGTTTTTACTTTTTCCTGATTACCAAGGATTTTCATCTCTAAATAAATTTAACGTTTGAGATGAAGTCAGCAGAAAAAAACTACGCGGAGGGGCGCGGAGAAGCGGAGGCTCGCGGAGCTGCCCCTTTTGAGATCCGTCCAGCCGGGGCCAAGGATTCGGGCGCGGCCGATGACTCGCTCCAAAAAAGGCGATCAAGGTCGCGCCCGAATCCTCACCGCGAAGCGGTGATGCCCGCCAACGCGGGCGCCCCTGTGCGCAACGGTCGGGGCCCTCTGCTTCCCTCTGATATCCTCCGCTGCCCTCCGCGTGGTGAATTTAAATGAGGTTGGCCAGTCGGCTGAGGTTCGTTGGTGATCAGGAAGTTTTTTGAATGCGAAGCCGTATCCGGCGTGCCTGGGCCCGCCCGAGGCACCCCAAGATCCGTCCAGAGTTCCCGTTTTGAATCTGGGTGAATCCGTGAAATCTGTGGCCCAGCGCTCTTTCTGCGTCATCTGCGGCGCCTGCTTTTCAAGCTGAGTCTCGTCGGAAATCAGGAAATCATTTTTCAAGACCAATCCGGTGGCACATGGGTTGGAATGGTCCCTAGGCCCAACCGTAGGGCCCTTCTTCAGGCTTGGGAATCGCGCCCTCCAGTTCCAGCATCGCTCGCTTGCGCTCGATGCCGCCACCATAGCCCGTCAGGCTGCCGTCGCTGCCGATGACCCGATGGCAGGGAATGAGAATGCAGATGGGATTTGCTCCGTTGGCCCGGCCCGCTGCGCGGATGCACTTGGGATCATCCAAGCGCTTGGCCAGTTCCAGGTAGCTGATGGTCTTCCCGAAGGGAATGTATTCCAACTCGGCCCAGACCCGCATCTGAAACGGGGTCCCGATGGCCTTGTGGGGCACGTTGAAGGTGCGCAGGGAACCGCGAAAATAGGCATCCAATTGATTTTTCAAAAACACGAAGGCCTGATCGTCCCGCTTGGAACGCGGATCGCCCCAGGCCGCCTCACGGCCCTCTTTGAAAAATTCAAGATGGGTCAGATGCCCCTCTCCATCGAAGGCGGCGCCCATGGGCCCAAGGGGCGTGTCCAGGCGATGGGTCCAGGTCGGAGGAATGGGCATGGGGATAGACTCTTATCATGGCTGAATCGCAACCGTTCCGCTTATCCATCATCGACTACCTGAACGCCTCTCCGCTGAACTACGGGTTCAAGCACGGGCTGGGGTGGGAGCACTTCCACCTGAAGTTCCAGGTGCCCTCCGCCTGCGCGGATCAGCTGCGCGATGGCCTAGTGGACGCGGGGCTCATCAGCTCCATCGAATACCTCCGCATCCCCGGCCTGCGCATCGTGCCAGGACTCTGCATCTCAAGCCCCAAGCGCGTCCGCAGCGTTGTGATCCTTTCGAAAGTGCCGCCCGAAGAAATCAAAACCCTGGCCCTTGACACCTCTTCCCGAACCTCTGCAGTGCTCGCTCAATTACTCCTGCGGGAGCGCTACGGGGTGAGCCCCAAAGTCACGGACATGGCCCCGGATATGGAGGCCATGCTCGCGGAGCACGACGCGGCGCTGATGATCGGCGACCAGAGCATGCGGGCGCGCAAGGAGGGGCTCATGGTGATGGATCTCGCCGAAGAGTGGTTCGAATGGACCGGCCTGCCCTTCGTCTTCGCGCTCTGGACCGTGCGCGACGATGCCCCCGAGCTGGAGGTCCCAGGCGGCGTGGCCCCCTTCTTCCACAAGAGCCTAGCGACGGGAATGGCGCATATCCCCGACATCGTGGAAGAAGCCCGCCGCCACATCCCCTGGACCAAACTGGAACTCACCGAATACTTGTGCGAAAACATTCGCTACCACCTGGGTGAAGCCGAGATCCGCAGCCTTTCACTCTTCTTCGAGAAGGCCGTGAAACATGGGTTTGCACCGGAACAGCTGCCTTTGAAATTCCTGTGAGCGGCCCGGCCATTGAACTTGGCCGCTGGGAGCGAAGGGCCTGGATCCGGGCCGCGCGTTCCCTAAGAATTCGCGGGTGGCTGCGGCTGCGGGCATGATGAATAATTCCCATTTTTGGAGCCACCGTGGACCTCGCCCTGCTTTTCCGCGATCACCTCGTCCAGCGCATGAAGGATGCGGAAGCGGCCCTGGCCCGCACGGGTTTCGAGTCACTCGTCATCAGCGGCGGAGTGCATTTCGACTATTTCGCGGACGACCGTGAGGCCTCATTCTACGGCACGCCCCATTTCCTGCATTGGTG
>JANXXC010000262.1 GCA_025350765.1 Holophagaceae bacterium
GAGGCGCTTGCACTTTGATCCGCAGGTGTTGAGCTCCCGCAGCACTTCCTGGCACCAGATGTCCACGGCTTTGCCTTCGAGTTTCCTCGCGGTGAGCCGCTCGCCGAAATCATCAAGATGCGCGGAAAGCCTAACCAGCTCTTCGCGCACGTCTTGCCGCTCGGCCAGGGCTCCGGCCTCGGCGATGAGCCGTTCGGCGGGTAGCTGCCCCGCCAACTGGGCATCTTTCAGCACCTGATCCAGGCGCAGCCGGTACTGATCCGGCAATTCCGCGGCTTGGGCTTCCGCTTCGGATTGCAGCAGGGCGCGGAGCCGCCGCAACTCCGAAAGATTCGATTCAAAGGCCGGTCGCAGGCGCTCGGCTTCTTTCGACCGCCCTTCATTCCATCGGTGGAGCAGCTCTTTGAGAGCCACCAAAATCGGAGCTTCCATGCGCTCCGCGAGATCAGATCCTGGGGGCAACCAAGCTCCGGGAATTCGAAAGAAGGCCTCGGCCGTGAGTGGCGGCAGGTTCAACCATTCCGCGTCCTCGTGCCAGGTCTTGGCGACGGCGCGGAGCAGGGGACGGTTCAGCTGAAGTTCGAGACTCGGCGCGTCCTGAATCTCGATGCTGAGGTCCAATTTCCCGCGCACCGCCGATTCCCGCACCGTGGCCCGCAGCGCGGCCTCCAATGGAAACAGGGTCGGTGGCACCCGAAGATTCAGATCCATGGCCTTGCTGTTCACGCTGCGCAGGCTGAGGCGCACCTGTCCCTGTTCCAAGGGGTGGACCAGGTCGGCGTAGGCGGTCATGGAACGCACGGGGACTCCAGATTGATGGGATGATGGCGCGGTAGAAACTGTTCCTATGAGAACAGTTTTTTGCCCGAGGTGGCCCTTGATCCTGTCTCTCCTCATGATTCCACCTGCTCTCGTCGCAGATCAGCCACCGGCCAAAGCTCCCTCCTTTCTGAAGGAGGAAGCGCGATGGCGCATGGCGCGCCACAAAAGCCTTACGAGCGAGAGCGGATGGCTCACCCTGGTTGGATTACACTGGCTTTCCGAAGGCGAAAATCCCTTTGGTTCGGATCCTTCCAATCCCGTTCCCCTGCCCCTTGGGAAGGCGCCAGCCAAGGTGGGCGTCTTCGTGTTGGAGAAGGCGGTGGTGCGCGTGAAGGTGGCCGGGGGAAGCGGGCTTTCACTGGATGGAAAGCCCTTGGCCGATCAAGTTCTGAAGAGCGATGCCGATGGCAAAGCGGACATTCTCCACCTGGGAGATCTGGCCTTCCACGTGATCAAGCGCGGTGAGCGCTTCGCCATCCGCGTGAAGGATTCCAAGAGTCCCGTGCGCTTGAGTTTCAAGGGCTTGGCTTGCTATGCGCCGGATCCCGCCTACCGGGTGATCGCGGACTTCGTACCCTACGACTCACCGAAGTCGGTGCCGATCCCTACGGTGCTCGGGACCTCGGAGGCCATGCAGGCACCGGGCTTCGTCAAATTCAAACTGCATGGGAAGGACTTCACCTTAGAGCCGGTCATCGAGGATCCCGCGGACCCGCAGCTCTTCTTCATTTTCAGGGACCAGACCAGTGGCAAGGGAACCTACCCGGCGGGGCGATTCTTGTACGCCGCCATGCCCAAGGAGGGCAAGGTCATGCTCGATTTCAACCAGGCCTACAACCCACCCTGCGCGTTCACTCCCTATGCCACGTGCCCGCTGCCACCGCCCCAAAACCGCCTCGCGGCGGCCGTCAAAGCGGGAGAGAAAACCTTTGGGCATCATTAGGCCGCAATGCAGGCGCGGGAAGGTGTGCGCTTAGTCACCGCCCTTTCCCGTCACTCTCGCGCCATGCGTCCCGGCTTCCGGCCTCGCATTCTCCGGGGAGCCCACCGTGGCCGATGGGTTGTTCGCAGATGAGTCCCTTGCCTTAGTGCAGGGCTGGCATGCGCCGGGATCACTGGATTTGAGCGCAGCTTTTCTGCGCGCCGGCGGCTGGGCCCTGCCTAGAACCGACGCTTTTCCAGATCCGGCCCGCCTGAAAGACCGCCTGCAGGAACTGGCGGCTTCTGTAGGCGGCAAGGCCAAGCTGGGGCTCGATCTACGGGGCCTGCGGGGCGGTGCTGAGGGCGTGCTGGCGGTAGCGCGGGAGGCGGGCATCGCTTTCGTCCTGCATACCGCAGAGCTTCCACCCGAGCTGAGTGCGCTCCTTTACGGGAATCTACCGCGCATCGCCGTGGTGGAAAATGACCAAGAGGGGAGCATGGCCAAGGCCCAGGGGGCTTCGGGCTTCCTATCCCCTGCCGCCGAAGTCGAGACCCTGCGCCACCACGGCGTACCGACGGTGGCGGTCGTCGAGGACTCTGCCCAGGCTCGAGTGGCCATGGAAGCTGGGGCCAGGGGGCTGCAGCCGCGGTCCCCAGCCTTGTTGGACGACGGACTACCCGCAGGATTCGCCGGCCGACTGCTGGATGGGCTGAAGGCGACCGAACAGCGGCTCTTCCGCCGGGGGCCTGGCCCATTGCCCCGGTTGCGGATCCGCAACCTAGAGCTTTCCTATCCCATCCAGCAGGGCGGAATGGGGGTGGGCGTTTCATGGGAAGGCCTGGCGGGGGCCGTGGCGCGAGAGGGCTGCGTGGGCTTGGTGTCGGCCATCGGCACCGGCTATCACCCTTCTGCCCGGACGCGGCGGCGCTTCGGCAGACCCGATGGCACCGCATCTCTTAATCCGCCGGAAGCCTTGGATACGATCTTGCGCGCCGCCCTGGCAAGGGCCGGAGGACGGGGCGCCGTGGGGGTTAACATTCTCTGCGCCATTGAAGGGTATGAAGCCACGGTGCGAGCCTCGGTGGCGGCGGGGGCCCAGTTGATTGTCAGTGGGGCGGGGCTTCCCTTGGCCCTTCCCGAATACGTGGGAGACGCGGACGTGGCCTTGGTGCCCATCGTTTCCTCCGCCCGGGCCCTCGGCGTGATTTGCAAACAGTGGCAGCGAAAATTTACCCGCCTGCCGGACGCTGTGGTGCTGGAGGGCCCCGAGAGCGGCGGCCACCAAGGCTTTAGTTCGGACCAGTGCGGCGATCCGGCCTTCGCCATCGAGAACTTACTTCCCGCCGTACTGGCGGAACGGGATAAGTGGGGCGATTTTCCCGTGCTCGTGGCGGGGGGCGTATGGGACTACGGAGATATCCTGCGCTTCTTGGCGATGGGGGCCTCGGGGGTGCAAATGGGCACTCGCTTCATCGGAACTTTCGAATGCGACGCCCACGCGAATTTCAAGGAGACAATTCTCAAGGCCCGGTCCGAGGACATCGTCCTGATGAAATCGCCCGTGGGAATGCCCGCTCGGGGCGTGCGCACCTCCCTGCAATCGCGCATCGAGATGGGCACTGCACCCCCGGTGCGCTGCGTGAGCCGCTGCCTTACGCCCTGCGGCCAAGGCAAGGGCGCGGTGGAAGCGGGCTACTGCATCGCCGACCGCTTGGCCGATGCTTGGCAGGGGGACAAGGAGAGTGGCCTCTTCTTTTCCGGCAGCAACGGCGCGCTTCTCAAAGAGATCATCAGCGTCCGCGATCTTATCGAGGAACTCACCCAGGACCCGGGCCTGCAGGGCCGCTGAGAAAGACTTGAAGAGGTTGTGATAAAGGCTAGAAATCTTCCTCCGCCGCATTTCGCAGCCATGCTTTGGCCCGCAATCGCTCGACGCTGATTTCCGCGAAGACTTCGATGGGCGCTTTGCCTTCGAGGCCCACCTTGGGCACGGCGGCGGAAGAGAATCCCAGCCTCGCGCCTTCCTGTAATCGCAGTGGGAGCTGGGCGAAGGGGCGCACTTCGCCCGTGAGTCCGACCTCGCCCATGAAGAGACATTTTTCGGCGAGCAGGCGCCCGGTGGCGCTGCTGGCGAGCGCGGCGATAACAGCCAGATCCGCGGCGGGATCTTCGATCTCCAATCCACCGGCCACGTTCACATAGACATCGCGATCATGCAGCTGGATGCCACCGCGCCGCTCAGCTACGGCGCAGAGCATGGCCAGCCGCTGCCCATCAATGCCGAGGGCGGTGCGACGCGGGATGCCGAGACCCGCCGATGCAACGAGCGCCTGGATCTCCACCACCATGGGCCGGGTGCCGCTCAGGATGACGGTGGCGGCGCACCCCGGGCGGGGTTCTGCGTCGAGAAAAAACGGATTGCCTTCGGCGGGCACGAGGCCGCGCTCGGTCATGGCGAAGACACCCAGCTCAAAGGCAGCGCCGAAGCGGTTCTTCAGGGATCTGAGCAGGCGGTGATGGTGATGGCGGTCGCCCTCAAAGGCCAGCACCGTGTCCACGAGATGTTCGAGCACCTTAGGCCCCGCCAGGCTTCCGTCCTTGGTGACGTGACCGACGAGCACCAGCGGCGTGCCCGTGGCCTTGGCCCAGCGCGTGAGCAACTGCGCGCACCCGCGCACCTGGCTCACGGACCCGGCGCTGCTTTCGAAATCCGGATCGAATAGTGTCTGGATGGAATCAATGAGCAGCAGGCCGGGTTTCATGCGTTCGGCTTCTTCGAGAATGATGCGCACATCGGTTTCGGCCAGCAGGTGGATGGCTGGACTTTCGGAGCCCAGCCGCTGAGCACGGAGCTTGATTTGCCGCTCGCTTTCTTCGCCGCTGGCATAGAGCACAGGTCCCGGCGCGGTGGCCGCCCATTGCAACACAAGGGTGGATTTCCCGATGCCCGGCTCGCCGCCCAGCAACACCACCATGCCGGGCACCACGCCGCCCCCCAGCACGCGATCCAATTCCACCAGTCCGGTGGCGCTCCGTTCGGTATCCGTGATCTCCACATCCGGCAGCGCGATGGGGCCGTTGTAATGCCCTTGAGCGAAGGAGCTGCGGGCGCGCTGCAGGTCCCGCTTCAAGGTTCCGCGCACCTCTTGGATGCTATCCCAGGCCCCGCAATTCGTGCATTTCCCAAGGACCTTGGCATAGCGGGTTCCGCAGGCCGTGCATTCGAAGGTTGGGGAGATTTTGACCATGAAGGAAGTCTAGGTCATTCGTATTTATTTCGCCCATAAAAATATCAAGGTCGGCAATTGGCGACCGGAAGTTTTAGGCGGCGACCGTCTACTTGAGCAGCTTCTCCGTGAACCAATCCAGATTTGTCTTCATGACCTTTAGCAGCGCTTTGGGTTCGGTGGGGCTGTGGGCCTGGCGGGGGAGGATGAGCATCCGGGTCTCCACATTCAGGTGCTTCAAGGCGTTGAAGAACTCGTAGCCTTGGCCGATGGGGACGCGGGCATCGCCTTCGCAGTGCTGAATGAGGGCGGGCGTCTTCACGTTTTTCACCGCGGTCATGGAGCCGTGGGTCCGGTAGGATTTTTCGTTGTCCCAGGCTTGGCCGCCGAAATAGTCGGGGATGAAATCAGGAATGTCGGTGGTGCCGTTGAAACTTTCCAGATTCGTCACCGCCGCGCCAACGCTGGCCGCTTTGAAGCGCTGGGTCTGGGTGATGATCCACGACGTCATGAAGCCGCCGTAGCTCCATCCCATGACGCCGAGGCGCGTGGGATCCGCCACACCCATGGCGATGACCTTATCCACGCCCTTCATCAAGTCTTCATAATCCGCGCCGCCCCAGTCGCCGTGATTGGCGTTGCGGAAAGCGAAGCCGTACCCCGAGGAACCGCGCGGGTTGGGACGGAGCACGGCGATGCCCTTCGCCGCGAAGGACGCGATGGGATAGGCGCCGGGATTGGCGACGAATGATTGAAGGAAGACACCCGCGGGGCCGCCGTGGACGTTGAGGATCAGGGGGACCTTCTGGCCCCCCTCGTAGCCCACGGGATAGGTCAGCAGGCCTTCGATAGCTTGGCCCTTGGCGCCGGTCCAGTGGATAAGCTCCGTTCGCGGCAAGGGTGGGGAGAGGAGCTCCGCATTGGCCTTGGAAATCTGCGCGGGCTTGAAGCCCTCGATGGAGGTGAGAAAGGCCTCCCCGGGTTGCGCGGCCGTCTGCATGGCGAAGCCGAGGAAGCAGCCCGAGGCGTCCAGCTCAAGGGCCGTACAAAGACGGGGCCCAACGGGCCATTCCGTAAGCTGGCCATCCTCTGTGCTCTGAAGGTAGATGCCCGTGGCGGTGGCCTTGGCTTCGCTCAAAAGCAGGCGCCCCTCGCGGGTCCACCCGTGAAGGAGGGGCTGGCCGTCGGGTGTTTCAGCCAACGCCTTGGCCGTGCCACCTTGGGCGTTGAGGAGCGCCACACGGGAGTGGAAAGGCCACGAGGGTGGGTCATCGCTGAGGCTGAACGCGATGCGCTTGCCGTCCGGGGAGAAGTGGGGATTGGCTTCGGCAGCGGTCGTGGCGGCGAGGGTCTGCACATTCGAAGAAGCCACGTCCACCTTCGCGAGATCTGAGGATGGCCATTCATTCGCCCCGGGGTTTCGCACGTGGGCGAAGACGATGGTCTTGGAATCCGGCGACCAATCAAAGCCCTCCACGCTGCGATCCATCAACGTCAGTTTTTTCGCTTCGCGCTTCCCGTCCTTGTCCTTGGCTACCGCGATCACGTAGAGGCGCCGCTGGGCGGGCTTTTCCTGGGCCCACCGCGCATCATCCTTGCCCTTGGCGGCCTTTTCTTCGTCTTCGGTCTTGGGATCCAACATGGTGAACGCGAAGCGCGTTCCATCGGGGGACCAAGCGTAGGCGGCGATGTCGCTCTTGGCCTCGGTGATGGCTTCAGCTTCGCCGCCCTCCATGGGCAGGACGTAGATTTGTCCCTTGCCGCTCCTGGGGCTGATGAAGGCGAGGCGCTTGCCGTCGGGCGACCAACGGGGATCGGTGGAGGATTTTTCGCCAAAAGTGAGTTGTCGAGATCCAGCCGCGCCGCCGATCCAGATCTGGGTGAGATATTCGCTCTTCTCCGCGCTCATGACCGGCTCGGTGACGGTGAACGCCACCTGGGAACCCCCCGGCGAGGGGCGTACGGCCTGGATGCCGCGCACCTTTAAGTGCAGTTCCGGCGTCCAGGATTTAGGCCCTTCCCCGGCGCACAGAAAAAAAGACAGGCTCAGCAGCAAGGCGGCGCGCATGGGATCTCCGGGAAGGGC
>JANXXC010000264.1 GCA_025350765.1 Holophagaceae bacterium
TTCCTTGGCCTTGTCATACTGACCAACCCCGTCGTCAATCATGGAGGTCAGGTTCGAGATGGCCCCCTTGTCGCGAGCACGGGCGCGCTGGCTGAGCAGCGCCGGGATGGCGATGGCGCTGATAATGCCGATGATGGCAAGCACCAGCAGCAGTTCGATGAGTGTAAAGCCGGATTGCTTCTTCATGGCAAGTCCTCCTTAGGGAATGGGCCGAGTGTCAGGTATCAAGAGTGATGCCAGTCTTGTCGGCGGGGGTGGGTTGTTGGGCCTAATGGTGTTCTTCCCCTGAAAAAACTTCAAGCCCTGAATTTTCGAACCTGTTGGACGGACCCGTTGTGGCATGAGTGTGACGCGATGTGGCGCTTAATAGGGTTAGCCTTGGAGAGCTTCGCTCAATACAACTAGTGAACCCGCTTACAAGGGGAACCAAATCCTTCATGACCTTAAAGACACGCGAGAGCGGCCAATGCGGTGATTGATATAAAACCGTTGAAGGAGTCCGGCTTCCCTAAAGCGAAGAGGCTCGCGGCAGTTGGTCTCCAGCCCCTTTTCCTGTATTTATCCCACAATCGAACCTATACTTCGTGCAGCCATCTAACCGGCATGGAACCGATATGAAGACGATCATTCTCTCCGGCGGCTTAGGCACGCGGTTGTCGGAAGAGACAACTTTGAAACCAAAACCGATGGTTGAAATTGGGGGGCACCCGCTCCTCTGGCACATCATGAATATCTACGCCCACCATGGTTTTGAAGAGTTTGTGGTGGCGCTTGGTTATAAGGGCGAGGTCATCAAGGACTACTTCACGCGCTTTCATCTTCAAGGTTCAGACCTAACCATCGACCTGGCAGCAAGGTCGACGACGATTCACGATGGAGCAAATCCGCGCTGGAAAGTCCATCTCATTGATACCGGATCGACGACTCAGACCGGAGGCCGCATCAAGCGCCTGGCACGAATCATCGATAAAGATCCCATATTCATGTTCACGTATGGGGACGGTGTGGCGAACGTGGATGTAAAACAACTCGTCGAATTTCACAAATCCCATGGCCGATTAGCCACGGTAACGGCGGTGCGCCCACCGGCCCGATTTGGCGATCTGGACATTGAAGGAGACCGGGTTGTCAATTTCGCTGAAAAACCCCAGACCGGCGAGGGTTGGATCAATGGCGGATTCTTCGTTCTCGATCGAAAGGTTCTCGATTTCATCGATGGCGACGAGATGCCCTTTGAATCCAAGCCCATGGAACGGCTCACCCAGGAAGGCCAATTGATGGCCTTTCGCCATAATGACTTTTGGCAACCTATGGATACGATCCGGGAAAAAAATCTCCTGGAGGAGATCTGGTCCACCGGGCGCGCACCATGGAAAGTCTGGGCATGAGCTGGGAGGGTCGCAGGGTCTTCGTCACGGGGGCAACGGGCCTCGTGGGTTCTTGGCTCTGCCGCAGCCTGGTGGACCAAGGGGCCCACATTGTCGTACTGGTCCGGGACTGGGATCCGAAGAGCGAATTCATCCGCTCCGGGACTATCCAGAAATGCTCGGTGGTCTCGGGGTTCCTGGAGGACTATGGGACCCTGGAGCGGGCCCTCTCTGAGAACGAGATTGATACTGTCTTCCACCTCGGGGCCCAGGCGATCGTCGGGACCGGATTTCGCAGCCCCCTTGCGACCTTCGAATCGAATATCCGAGGCAGCTACAACCTTCTCGAAGCCTGCAGGGTACACCAGGGCCTTGTTCAGCGAGTGGTCATCGCCTCGAGCGACAAGGCTTATGGTGAAGCGGCCGTTTTGCCCTACACGGAGGACATGCCCGCGAACGGGCGCCATCCGTATGATGTCTCCAAGAGCTGCACCGATCTGCTGGCCCTGACCTATGCACATACCTACGGAATGCCTGTGGCCGTGGCGCGTTGCGGAAACATCTATGGGGGAGGGGACCTCAACTGGAGCCGCATCGTGCCGGGCACCATCCGTTCTGCGCTTGAGGGCAAGGCGCCGGTGCTTCGCTCGGACGGCACTTTCACGCGCGACTACCTCTTCGTCGATGATGTGGTTGATGCCTACCTGGCCCTCGGGGAATCCGTGCAGAAGAGTGGAGTTCGAGGCGAGGCCTTCAATTTCAGCCCAGAGCGTCCATACACAGTCTTGGACATCGTTCGGCAAATTCTTGAATTAGTCGGACGAACTGATCTGGAGCCTGTGATTCTTGCGGAAGCGAAGGCTGAGATCCGGGACCAGTACCTGGACGCTTCCAAGGCTCGAAAAGTGCTTGGATGGCATCCCCGCCACAGCCTGCCGGTGGGCCTTGAACGCAGCCTGGACTGGTACCGATCGTTTTTCGGACCCGTGACGTGAGCGCGGAGGAGCTTCGGCGGGGGATCCTGCTGCAACTCGGGAGCTACTTCGAGGCCCAGTGGCCCAAAACCACCTTCGTGCCGGGAGAGACCCCCGTGCCCGTCAGTGGCAAGGTCTTCGACCTGGATGACCTAAGCAACCTGGTCGACGCATCCTTGGATTTCTGGCTCACCACCGGCCGCTTCGCGCGTGAATTTGAAGCCACCTTCGCCGCATTCATGCAGCAGCCGCATTGCCTGCTGGTGAACTCGGGATCATCGGCGAACCTGCTCGCCCTCGCGGCCCTCACATCGCCTTTGCTCGAGGAACGGCGACTCCTTCCCGGCGACGAGGTCATTACCTGTGCCGCAGGATTCCCCACCACCGTGAACCCGATCATCCAGCATGGTCTGATTCCCGTGTTCCTGGATTCCCACATTCCGACCTACAACATGGATCCTGCCCGCCTAGAGGAGGCCATCGGGCCGCGGACGCGCGCCATTTTCGTGGCCCACACCCTTGGCAACCCCTTTGATCTGGATTCGGTGATGGCGGTCGCCAGGAAGCACAAGCTCTGGGTGATCGAGGATTGCTGTGATGCCGTCGGCGCCCGCTACAAGGGCGCGCCGGTGGGAACCTATGGCGACCTGGCTACGGTGAGCTTCTATCCCGCGCACCACATCACCATGGGCGAAGGCGGCGCAGTCC
>JANXXC010000281.1 GCA_025350765.1 Holophagaceae bacterium
CGCCGCGCTGGCGCGCGTTCCTTACGGTGAACCATGGAGTCCAGCCAGCACGAATCCCAATGGGAGGCCCTTTGCCTTGGACTAAGGGAACGGCTCTCCCCCGCCAGTTTCCATGAGTGGATCGAGCCCTGTGTCCCCCAGCGCCTTGAAGGCAATGTGCTTTCAATCCAAGTGCCCAACCCTTCGAACCGCATTTGGATCGAACAACAATTAGCGGAGGAATTCCATGACGCCCTGGGACAAGCCGGTCTGTCACATCTGAAGCTCGTGTTCAGTGTCGCGGGCAACGCCAAGAAAACTCCTCCGAACAAACAGAGTGGGAGTGCACCCTCGGGAGAACAGGTGGCTATTGAGGCCCCATCCCCTTTTCCGCCCCTTTTTCATCGGTACACCCTGGATCGATTTGTAGTCGGCCCAGGCAATCAACTAGCCTTCTCCGCGGCAAAGGCCGTGGTGGACAATCATGGGAAGTCCAACGCCTCTTTCAATATGAATCCCTTGTTCATCTATGGGGGGGCGGGGCTAGGGAAGACCCACCTGATGATCGGCATCGGTCAGGCCCTCCGGGTCAGGCATCCGCACCTGGCCATCGCCTACCTCAAAGTGGACGTGTTCTTCCATGAGGTGACTTCCGCCATCAAAAACCGCAACACAGAACCGTTGAGGCGGAAATACCAGCAGAACGATGTGCTCCTGCTGGATGACGTGCAGACCCTCCGGAGCATGGAGCGCACCCAGGAAGAGGTCTTCTACATCCTGGAATACCTGCTCCAACACGGAAAGCAGATTGTCATCACCTCGGACAACGCCCCCCAGAAGCTGGAGGGCCTGCACGAGCGCCTGATCACCCGCTGCAAATGGGGACTCACCGCCGACATCCAGCCCCCAGATTTCGAAACCCGCATCGCCATCCTGAAAAAAAAGTTAGAGGAGGAATTCTTCAAGGATTTCCCGCCCGTCCCCGAGGATGTGCTTGCCTTCATCGGCCATAAGGCCAAGGGTAGCGTTCGTGATCTGGAGGGATTACTGAACCGAGTGATGTTCCAGAGCGACTTCCTGAAGGTGTCCCCCTCCCTTGAAGTCGCCATGAACGCTTTCCAGGGCCAAAGCGGGCAGGAGGCCAGTGCCACCGTGCCCTTGGAGCGCGTTTTCAGAATGACCGCGGAAACCTTTAACTTGTCCTTCACAGATCTCATGAAGAAAAAATCCCGGCAGCAAAATGTTCTCCTCCCACGGCAGGTCGCCATGTACTTGGCCCGGGAGCTCACAGCTGCCTCCTTCGCGGACATCGGGCGATCCTTCAACAACATGCACCACAGCACGGTAATGAACGCCATCGAATCCGTGAAACTTCGCATGGGCCGAGATCCGGATTTCCACAAGACTGTCCACGCTCTGTTGAACAGCATCCATTGATTCCAGCTTCATCTACGCTTGTTCTCCACAAGTGCATCCGCTCCTTCCAGGAGATACGTGCGTTTCTCGATACCCTGGACCCAACCTCGTCATCGAACTGCATCCATGGCGGGACTTCCCGCAATGTTTCCACATGATCCGAAGTACCCGTTTTCCAGGTAGACTAAGGGTTTGCCGGTCGTCTCCTCCGAATCATCCTCCCCTCATCAGCATCATTCTTGGGTGAACCATGAGCATTCAAATCCAAGTCTCGAAGGATCGCTTGGATCGCACACTAGGCATTTTGAAACATGCTTTGGATCGCAGAGTCACACTGCCCATCCTCCAGCACGTGTTGATGCACCTGGAAAGAGGCCAGCTGATCCTAAGAGCTACGGACATGGAGCTGGCTTTTGACGCGACGCTGCCCGTAGAAGGCGCCGGTGAGCGAACCGTCGCCATTCCAGGAAAGAAATTTATCGAAACCGTGAAGGCCTACCCAGACGGCATTCTGACGCTGGAATGGCCCGATAATTCAAATCGGCTATGGCTCCGAACCAAAGGCTATAACTCCGAGCACAACTTGCAACCCGGTGAAGGATTCCCCGAACTGCCGGCGCCCCATGCATCCCTCCCTAGCGTGAAACTCCCACTATCCCTGCTGAAGCAAGCGATTCAACTCGGCTCCCTTGCCGTGAGCCGGGATGCCACCAAGCCCACGCTTTCCGCTGTGCTCCTTCACTTTGGCAAGACCTCCGTACGAGTCGTCTCCACCGATGGATTCCGCCTTGCGGTCGTGGAGCTGCAACATCCCACTGGTTTGGCCGAGGACGTGCGCCTGATCGTCCCTAAGCGCGCCTTGGACCTTCTCCACTCCTTCCCCTCTCAGGACGGTGAAATCACCCTTCAGTGGGACACCACGAGCCTCTTTATGGAACAGCCAGGGCTCAAGATGTCTTCGAGGCTCGTGACCGGGAACTACCCGGCCTACGAAAAGGTGCTACCCGCCGAATTACCCAAGCGGGTCATCCTGGATCGCGAGGACTTCCTGCGAACCCTGCGCATTGCCGGTCTCAAAAAGGATGATTACAACAAAAACGTCCGCCTCTTTTTCGAATATCCGAACCTCAAGGTCCTTTTCCAACATCCCGATGAAGGCGTCAATCAAGGCACGCTGAGCTTCTCGGGAGAAGAGGCGCCATTCGAGCTGGCCTTCAACATTGACTACCTCACCGAGCTGCTGGATCGGTTGCCCGGGGAGGAAGTCGTGTATCAGTTCAAGGATGAGGTGGGCCAAGGCATCTTCATGAGCCCCAGCCTGGAGGATTTGAGTTTCCGCTATATCCTCATGCCCGTTCGTTTTGCGAGTCCCGCCGCCGTCTAACCCTGGGGGTACGCGTTCTCTCCATGTTTCCCCTTAGCCCAGAAAAAAAGTGAGTCTTGATGTCCGAAGAAGTTCTTTCCGCACACTCCCAGGAATCCCACTCCGACTACACCGCCGACAACATCACCGTCCTCAGGGATCTTGAGGCTGTCCGTAAACGACCCGGTATGTACATCGGCGATACCGACGATGGTAGCGGCCTGCATCAGATGGTTTACGAGGTGGTGGACAATTCCATCGATGAAGCCCTGGCGGGCTATTGCAGCCGTGTGGATGTCTTTATTCACACCGATGGAAGCTGTTCTGTAGAAGACAACGGCCGCGGCATTCCGGTAGATCTCCACAAGGAGGAGAACCGCTCCGCCGCGGAAGTGATCATGACGGTGCTGCATGCCGGTGGAAAATTCGACAATACGGGCACCGATGGCAAAAACGCCTACAAGGTGTCCGGTGGACTCCACGGCGTGGGCGTGTCCTGCGTCAACGGGCTCAGTTCCAAGCTCTGGCTGACTATCTGGAAGGATGGGAAAGAATACGCCATGACCTTCACCCGGGGGAAAGCCGACAAGCCCTTGGCGATGGTTGGACGCACCACCAAACGGGGCACCCGCGTCCGATTTTTGCCTGACACCGAGATCTTCAACAACGTCTTGGATTTCACCTTTGAAGTGCTGAGCCAGCGACTGCGGGAGCTGAGCTACCTAAACAAGGGCGTGCACATCCGCATCACCGATGAACGCACCGGCGATACCCACGACTTCATGAACGCCGGTGGCATTGATGCATTCGTCGAGCATTTGAACCGTAACAAAACCGTGCTGCACAAGCCCCCCATTCACATCGAGGACATTAAGAACGGCACTACGGTTGAGGTGTCGCTGCAATGGAACGACACCTATCAGGAAACGCTCTACTGCTTCACCAACAACATCCGCAATCGTGATGGCGGCGCGCATTTGGAGGGTTTCCGGGCCGCCATGACGCGGGTCATCAACACCTACGCCGAAGCCAACAACCTTCTCAAATCCGCCAAGGTCACCCTTTCAGGCGAAGATGTCCGCGAAGGTCTCACGGCGGTGCTATCCGCCAAAGTGCCGGACCCTAAATTTAGTAGCCAAACCAAAGACAAGTTGGTCTCTTCCGAAGTGAAGGGCATCGTCCAGACCATCGTGTACGAGAAACTCACGAGCTTCTTCGAGGAGAATCCCCGCGAAGCCCGCGCCATCCTGGAAAAGGCGATCGAAGCCGCGAGAGCGCGGGAGGCCGCACGCAAGGCCCGTGAGCTCACCCGCCGAAAGGGTGCCCTGGATGGCGGCGGTCTGCCGGGCAAGCTGGCGGATTGCCAGGAAAAGGACCCAGCGCTCTCCGAAATCTACCTGGTGGAGGGTGATTCCGCCGGCGGCTCCGCCAAACAGGGCCGTAATCGCGCCAATCAGGCCATCCTGCCCCTCAAGGGGAAGGTTTTGAATGTCGAAAAGGCCCGCTTCGACAAGATCCTGGGCCACAACGAACTGCGCATCCTCATCCAGGCCTTGGGGACCGGCATCGGCAAGGAAGAATTCAAGATCGCCAACCTGCGCTACCACAAGATCGTGCTGATGACCGACGCCGATGTGGACGGCTCCCACATCCGTACCCTGTTGCTGACTTTTTTCTACCGGCAAATGCCTGAAATTGTAGAGCGTGGTCATCTCTTCATTGCCCAGCCACCCCTTTTTAAGGTGAAGAAAGGCAAGATGGAGAAATACCTGAAAGACGAGCGCGCGCTGGAGGAATTCTTGTTTCAGAAGGCCCTGGATGGCTGGAGTCTCAGCCTGCCGGATGGCAGTGAGCACAAGGGCGCGGCGTTGGTGCGGGAATTAAAGAAATGGGGAGAGGTCCAGCAGCTTTACGCCAAGCTGGATCGCCGCGGCTATGCCCGGCCCCTGGTGGACGGCCTCAATAAGCTGGGATTGTTGGACGGCCATCGTTTTGAGACTTTGGAGGCCGTAGCCGAACTAACCCAAGCACTTGTCAAAGCCGGGCTAGGTAAGGCCGAAGTGGAATCCACCGAGTCCATCGAATCCGTGTCCGCTGACGGCGAGACGCAGGCCATCGAAGGCGTGGCCGCCACCCATCGGATCCGCCTGACCCGCATGCACTTGAACCGCCCCATTACCCTCTGGATCGATCAGCACGTGGCTCACTGGGGGGAATTCCGTCGGCTCATGGCGCTCCATGAGG
>JANXXC010000031.1 GCA_025350765.1 Holophagaceae bacterium
TGATTTTCTGATTCGCGGCGGGATCCGAACGGTGGTGGTGGCAGAGTACGGAAAGAAAAAATGAAGCGAGAAATGATCTGCCACGGATTCACACGGATTTACACGGATTTGGAAACAAACGAATCGATCCGTGAAAATCCGTGTGAATCCGTGGCTGAAATTCTTTCGGTTCAGTGCTGACTATGCAGGCCGTCATCGCCCTCGGATCCAACCTAGGTGATCGCCACGCGAACATCGCGGCGGGCCTTTCCGGTCTCGGAGACCTAGGCGTGGTGAAGGTTTCCAGCCTGGTGATGGAAACGCCTGATGAATCAGGGCAGGGGCCGGACTACCTAAATACCGTGGCCTTGCTGACGACGGAATTGGAATCCCCCCAGCATCTTCTCGAAGCACTTCTACGCATCGAATTAAGCTCTGGCCGGGATCGCAGCACCGGCAAGAACGCACCGCGCACCCTCGATCTGGACCTGATCGCCGTGGACGGAGCGCAGGGCGTGTGGACTTGGAAGACACCCGATGATTTGAAGATGCTGGGCGATGAACTGCACCTCGAATTGCCGCATCCAAAAGCCTTTTCACGGCCCTTTGTGATGGAGCCCTGGCGGGTCATTAAGGGTTCCTGAGGATCGGCATCTCCCAGCAAATAAATGCTGAACACAGGAGGCGCGGAAACCTCGCGGAAGACCTCGGAAACGCACGTTCAGCGCCGCGTCAAGCAGGGGTCATCAGGATGTGGGCGCGACCGTGATCGCTTTTGGGGGCGAGTCGCCGGTCGCGCCCATATCCACAGGCGTTCCGCGCCTGTGCCCGCGAAACGCGGGCGTCCCTTGCGACCCACCGAACGAATCCTTCTGTGTCCTCTGGCTTTTTTCTGTGTTCTCTGTGTCCAGGCTTTTCGTTGGCGTGAGAGATTTGGATGAGCGATGCGGAGGCTCAAGTAAGGGTTCCAATCACCCCGCGTAGAACGAGCCCCGCCGGATGTTTTCCTGAAACTTTAGCGGCTGGTGCAGGGAAGGGAAGGCCCGCTGCTCGCAGTCGGGGCGATCGCAGAGACGGCAGCTGACGCCGATGGGTACGGCGGCGGCGTGGTTGAAAACGTCTACCCCGTCGGCATAGATGAGATGCTTGGCGTCTTCGGTCAGACAACCCAACCCTACGGCCTGTACCGCATGAGCGGCGTGGGGGCCGCCGCGCTCCTGGCGGATGGTGCGCGCGATGCAAAAGTAGAGAGTCCCATCGGGCATCTCGGAAACCTGGGTGCGGATGGTGCCCGGCGTGAGAAAGGCCGCATGGACATTCCAGCGCGGGCAGGCGCCGGAAAATCGGGCGAAGCGGATCCCGGAGGCCGAAAATCGCTTCGAAATATTCCCGGCGATATCGATGCGCAGAAAGTGGAATGCGATGCCTTCAGCGCCCGGCCGTCGCAGCGTCGTGAGCCGGTGGCAGACTTGTTCAAAGCTGGCCTGGAAGCGCCGCCCCATGAGTTCGATGTCGTGGCGCTCCTTCCTGGCGGCTTCACGAAATGCGGCGTAGGGCATCATCACCGCACCGGCGAAATAGTTGGCCAGGGCCACCCGAGCCAGCGCGCGGCTTTCGTCGCAGGTGAGCAGGGGATCCGTCGCCACGTTGGTCAGGACGTCCGGCAATTCCAGCAAGGCGATTTGATGGGCCAGTTGAAACACCCGGGAATGCAGAGGGAGGCTTTCGGAAAGTTCTAGGAGCAAGCGCTCCGGCTGGAAGCGCCGCAATACGCCGCCGCTCTCGCCTTTGGGCACCACCCGCGTTTTCACGCGATGTTCCCGCTCCAGATGCCGCGCCAGATCCTGGAACAATCCGTAAGCGTCAAGGTTCGCCCGCTGCCACAGGGCCTCTGCGGCGGCCTCCAACGTGGGGAAATGATTGCGATGGCGCTGGATGAAATCGTTGACCTCCTCGGTGGGCAATCTTGATCGATCCACACCGGCGAGATCCTGACCATCGCTGAGTTTGGAGGCCAGGGCATCCGCCGAGGATCTTGAATTTTGATAGGCCCCATAGAGCGTCATTAGGGCGCGGGCTGCGGTCGGACACTGCTGCACCAGATCCCGCAACTCGCCGGTGGTGAGATCGAGTTCCTCGAAAAGGGGATCGCCGAAAGCTTCCGCGAGATCCGAGGCCAGGGCGGAATCCTGGTCCGGCGCGAAGGTGTTCAGATCCACGCGGTAGAGCTGGGCGAGCTTGATGAGCAGGGGCGCCGTGAGGGGCCGCTTGTTGTGCTCGATAAGGTTGAGGTAGCTGGGGGAGACCTCGAGCTTCTGCGCGAGCTGGGCTTGGCTGAGGCCCTCGCGGCGGCGGAGGCCGCGGAGCTTGGCGCCGAGAAGGGTGGGAGCAGCGGACATCAGGGCCTCCTGATATTTACAAAATTTACAAATAAATTGAAGTTAATTTACTTTTATTTACTTGATTAACACCTTGTTTCTCAATCATATCTTGCGATTTAAATCTGAAAAGTAAATATTTTACATCTACAAAGGATGTGGTCATGCGATGCGAAGCTAGCCCTGAACTTCCTGGAATTTCCCTGGTGGATCCCGATCATCGGCTCCGCGCCGAAGTGCTGAGGCCGGAAGCTCTGGCCTTCGTCGCCGACCTGGTCCGCGTTTTCCAGCCTCGCATTAGGGAAGTTTTGGAAGCCCGTCGAAGGCTTCAGGTTCGACTCGACGCGGGGCAGCGCTTGGACTTCCTGCCGGAAACCAAATCCATTCGGGAGGGCGACTGGAGCATCGCGCCCCTGCCCGAGGAGCTCCAAGATCGCCGCGTGGAAATCACCGGACCGCCCGACCGCAAAATGGTCATCAATGCCATGAATTCCGGCGCCAGCTGTTTCATGTCGGACTTCGAGGATTCCTGCGCCCCCACCTGGAACCGGCTGCTGGAGGGACAGAAGAATCTGATGGAAGCGGTGCGGCGCACCCTTCGATTTGAGGATGGCGTTACCGGCAAAATCTATGAGCTGAAGGAGCGCCCCGCGGTGCTGCTCATGCGGCCCCGGGGCTTGCATTTGGAAGAGCGGCATCTGACGGTGGATGGCCTCGCGGTGCCCGCGTCGCTTTTCGATTTCGGGCTCTTCGTATTCCACAATGCGAAGGAGCTGGTGGCTCGCGGAACCGCGCCTTACTTGTACTTGCCGAAGTTGGAACACCACCGAGAAGCGGCGCTGTGGAGAGAAATATTTCTCTTCGCCGAAGCCAGGCTGGGATTAACCCCCGGCACCATCCGCGCCACGGTGCTGATCGAGACCTTGCCCGCGGCTTTCCAGATGGACGAGATTCTTTTCGAGTTGAAACAGCACATCGCGGGCCTCAATTGTGGGCGCTGGGATTACATCTTCAGCTTCATCAAAAAACGTCGCAGGGACTCTGGAGCGGTGCTGCCGGATCGCGGTCTGGTGGGCATGACCCAGCCCTTTCTCCGGGCTTATAGCCAGCTGCTCATTCAGACTTGTCATCGCCGCGGCGCCCTGGCCATGGGTGGCATGGCGGCGCAGATTCCCATCAAAGACGATGCGAACGCCAATGCATCGGCCATGGAGCGCGTGCGTCAGGACAAATTGCGCGAAGTGCAAGATGGCCACGACGGCACCTGGGTGGCCCACCCCGGCCTCGTGGCCCTCGCCAAGGAAGTATTCGACGCGCACATGCCCAGCCCCAATCAGTTGCACGTGAAACGCGAAGATGTGAAGGTCGCCGCCGAGGATCTGCTGCGGGTACCCGAGGGCGCGCGCACGGAAGCAGGCCTGCGGCACAACGTGCGCGTGGGCATCCGCTATCTGGAAGCCTGGCTGGGCGGCAATGGCTGTGTCCCCATCGACAACTTGATGGAAGACGCCGCCACCGCCGAGATTTGCCGGGCCCAAGTCTGGCAGTGGCTCCACCATCGCGTGCTTCTGGCGGATGGCCGCATCGTGGATGGCCCGCGTCTGAGCCAGATCATCGTCGAAGAAATGGCGCGGCTTCGCAGTGAATTTGGCGACGCACGGTTCACGGGGGGTTGCTTCGCCGAGGCGCGGCGGCTGTTTGAATCGCTCTGCAACGCTCCCGTCCTTGAGGATTTCCTTACCCTCCCCGCCTATGGTCATTTGCTCGCCGACGAGCTGATGGCGCGCGTCAGTTAAACCTCATCCATGCCCCGGAGCCACCATGACCATCGAACTCAATCCCAATGCCCATCGCGATCCCCGCCGCTTTCAGGGCATCGCGCGCCCCTACTCTCCCGCCGATGTGCGCAAGCTCCGGGGCTCCGTGAAAGTGGAGCACACCCTCGCAAATCTGGGGGCTCATCGCCTGTGGGAGCTGATGCAAGGCGAAGACCACGTGGCGGCCCTGGGCGCCATGACCGGCGGCCAAGCGGTGCAGCAGGTGCGTGCGGGGCTCCAGGCCATCTATTGCAGTGGCTGGCAGGTGGCGGCGGACGCGAATACTTCGGGCGCCACCTACCCCGACCAGAGCCTCTACCCCGTGAATTCAGTGCCGCAGCTCGTGAAGCGCATCAACGCGGCGCTCACCCGCGCCGATCAGATTGACTATGCCGAAGGCAAGGAGAACACCCACTGGTTCGCGCCCATTGTGGCGGATGCCGAAGCGGGCTTCGGCGGGCCTCTGAACGCTTTTGAGTTGATGAAGTCCATGATCGAAGCGGGCGCCGCGGGCGTGCATTTCGAAGATCAACTTTCCAGCGAGAAAAAGTGCGGCCATCTCGGCGGCAAGGTACTGGTGCCTGTGGGCCAGTTCATCCGGACCCTTGTGGCGGCGCGCCTCGCGGCGGACGTGCTGGACGTGCCCACGGTCATCATCGCTCGCACGGATGCGGACAGCGCAAAGCTCCTGACCTCCGACGTGGACGAAAGGGATCTGCCCTTCATCACCGGCGAGCGCACGCCCGAAGGCTTCTTCCGCATCAACGGGGGCCTCGACTGCGCCATCGCCCGGGGTCTGGCCTACGCGCCCTATGCGGATCTCGTGTGGTGCGAAACCTCCACGCCGGATCTGGCGGATGCGAAAAAATTTGCCGAAGCCATCCGCAAGGAATTCCCCAATAAGGCCCTGGCCTACAACTGCTCACCCTCCTTCAACTGGCAGAAGCACCTGGACGCCGCCACCATCGCGCGCTTTCAGAACGAGTTGAACGCCATGGGCTACAAATTCCAGTTCGTGACGTTGGCGGGTTTCCACAGCCTGAACCACGGCATGTTCGAGCTGGCCCACGCCTACAAGGAAGAGGGCATGTCCGCCTACGTGCAATTGCAGAGCGCCGAGATCGCCGCCGAAGTGCGGGGCTACACCGCCACCCGACATCAGCGCGAAGTGGGCACGGGCTATTTCGATGCGGTGACCCAGGTCATTTCCGAAGGCCTGTCATCCACGATGGCGCTGCAAGAAAGCACTGAGGCCGCGCAGTTCTAAAGGCGAAACCACGGATTTTGGAACCGCTAAAAACGCGAAAAAACGCTAAAAATACAGCCACGGATTACGCGGATTGATTTTTTTAGATTTTTGAATCCGTGAAAATCCGTGCAAGCGAGCCTGTCAGATTTTTTGTGTGTGAGCCTAACCCGAAGGAGTGAAAGGTATGGCGATCACGGAAGAAGTTCTGAAGGAGCTGTTGTCGGGCTATGAGAAGCCGGACGATTTAATGGG
>JANXXC010000046.1 GCA_025350765.1 Holophagaceae bacterium
CCGCACCGAGATCACGGCTGGGATGTCGAGCATCAACAACTCGACGACCGGTGCCGAAGCACATTTGCCCTTCGGGGGCAACGGCAAGAGCGGCAATGGCGGGCGCCAATCCGGGATCTGGGTAATCGACCAATTCACCAAGTGGCATGCGGTTAATTGGGATATGTCCGGCAAGCTGCAGTTGGCGCAGATGGAAACCGCCTACATTTCGGCGCAGATGAATTACCGCTTGCCCTGAAAAACATGCGCGGCAACGCGCCTATCCGTCATCTAGTCCCGCTCCGCATGGGACTTGGCGCCTGATATAATGTACTTGTCTTCTTCCTCGTTTATCCCTCTGATAGGGGGATGAAATCAAGAAAGAAGAAGAGGCGTTCTCGGCGGCCTGAGCCCGTCGTTGTTCGCCTAACCAGCAAGGATCGAGTCGAACTGAAGCGCTTGCTGTCCAAGGGCGATGGACTGGTGCGCGTTTTCAAGAAAGCTCGCGTTCTCCAACTCATGGACGAAGGTCTTTCCGCCCCAGTAGCCGCTCAAGCGGCAGGAGTTGGTGCGAACACCGCTCGCCGCGTCGCTAAGCGCTATCAGTCCGGAGGCATTGAGCATGCAATTCACGATCTACCGCGTCCCGGTGGCGAGCGGCTGTTGGATGTTCGCCAGGAGGCCGCCGTGATTGCAATGGTATGCAGCAAACCTCCCAAAGGCTTTGCTCGTTGGTCAATCTCGTTGATAGCAAAGGAGGCGGCCCGGCGCGGGATTATCGGCGAAGTAAGCGAGGATACAATCGGACGAATCCTTCAGCGCCACGAGCTCAAACCGTGGCGGGAAAAAAATGTGGTGCGTTCCGACGATTGACGAGGCATATCTCGCCAATATGGAAGACGTCCTCGCGACATACGAGAAGCCCCTGGATACTGCGGAGCCAGTCGTTTGCGTCGATGAAAAGTCGATACAGCTACTGAGGAACATAAACTCCACAAGTCGGATGGCGCGCTGTGGCGAGCCTCGTCGTAAGGACTACGAATACAAGCGCAAGGGCATAGTAAATGCCTTTTGTGCGATCGAACCGAAGCGCGGCAGGCACTTCATCAAGATCACAAAGAATAGAAAGGCCGATCAGTTTGCGGAGATGCTGCGTGATATCGGTCGCGCCTATCCGACGGCGAGCAAGATCCATCTCGTGATGGACAATCTGTCGACCCATACCGAAAAGTCGTTGGTAAAACACCTCGGTCCCAAGCGCGGCGCTAACCTGTGGGCTCGCTTCGATGTTCATTACACGCCAAAGCACGGAAGCTGGCTCAACCAAGCCGAGATCGAAATCAGCATGTTCTCTCGCGGATGCCTCGGTAAAGATCGGATCGGGACGCGAGTTACGCTGGCAAAACGAGCCGCAGCCTGGGAGCGAGCTATGAACGAAGAGCGGCGAAAAATTGACTGGCGCTTCACCCGAGCAAAGGCTCGTCTCAAATTCAACTACTCAAGCGCCAAGTCCCATGCGGGGCGGGACTAGTTCAAACCGCAAGCGACCCGCCACCCTCTGCACCTTCATCACGGAGTTGTCAGAAAGGGGGCACCTTCGTTCAGACCCAAAGATTTCTCAATGGTGAAATCTCAATCGAAATAAAAAAGGGGCTTGCGCCCCTCTTGTCATCACTCTGAGCAAAGGTTCAGTGAACCGGGTTCGGCAAAGCCACCGGCATCACAAGCGTGTCGTCAAGCGCCACGAAATTCATCGGCGGCCATGGCGACGTGCTTGCGGGCGTGGTGGCGACGAGCGCCGAATGGGCCACGGAGCTGCGCAAAGTGCGCGTCATTACGGGCTCCGTGCTGCATCCTCTCGCCGCCTACCTGCTTCATCGCGGCTTGCCGACGCTCTCCCTGCGCGTTCGGGCCGCCCAAGAAAGCGCCCACCAAATCGCTCTGAAACTCCAAGCCCATCCCGCGGTGAGAGCCGTCTACTATCCGGGTCTCAAGGGCCAGGACCCCCACGGCGTGGTGGGTACTCAGATGCGCGGACCTGGGTCTTTGATGGCCTTCGAAGTAGATTCCTTCGAGGTGGCTTCGGCGGTGATGGCCAACGTGAAACTCATGACGCCCGCGGTTTCCTTGGGCTCCGTGGACACGCTCATCCAGCATCCCGCGGCGCTCACCCATCGAGTGGTGAACGCTGAAGCCAAGGCTTTGAGCGGCATCGGCGAAGGTCTCCTACGGCTATCGGTGGGCCTCGAAAGTCCCGAGGATCTTTGGGCGGATTTGGAGCAGGCTCTCGTCAAAGCCATGGCCATCGCCAGCGTCAGCGCCGGAACCGCTTGAGAGCGGTCCGGGTTTCCACCCGATGAGGTTAGGGACCGTGCCAAAATAACCTGTGCAGTTCAGGTTATTTTGCTACGGTCCCTTATGCCGGACCGCCATTCGAATGACCAAGTTATTTTGACTTAACGGCTTGTCCATGCGTATTGCGCTGATCCCGGCCCTAATTTTGAGCAGCATGTTGGGAGCCCAAGCCCCAGAACTGCCCCTGCGCGCCGGGTGGCGCAAGGAGCGGTTGGAATTTCCTTTGAGCTTCGCGCCGGGCCTGCCCTACAAGGGTTACGAAGACCTTCGTTTCATGCCGGGCATGTTCAACCCTGATGCGAAGGACTACTTTTCTTATGCCTTTGTTTGGTGGATCGAGGGCTTGCCGACATTGGACGCGAAAGGCCTCGAATCGCAGCTCACGGCCTATTTCCAAGGGCTGGCCACCGATGTCGGCAAGGGCAAGTCCCTGAACATTCCGTCAGGCGCCACCCTGGTTCACGTCAAGCGGGTCGCACGGATAAATGTCGATGCCTTCCAGGCTTCCGTGAGGACCGTGGATGCCTTCAATGGGGCCAGGGCATTGGATCTGCGGCTAGACATCCAGGTGCAGCGGCGCCAAGACCACACAGCCGTATTCTTCGCGGTGGCGCCGAAACAAGGCCGCGACACCATCCGCAAAGACCTGCAAGCCTTGGTGGCCGAAGGCCTCGCTTCAGGCCTTTCGAAGTAGCGGCGGGACCTAGCTGACACCGCTCCTCGGATAGCGCATCATGGCGGCAGCTTTCGGAGGTTCGCCATGAGCCGGATCCACCGCTATGAGGGCAAAGCCGTCGCGGTCCTCTTCGATACCGGCCGGTGCATCCACGCGGCGGATTGTGTGCGAGGGTTACCGAGCGTATTCGATCCGAAGCGTACCCCTTGGGTGGATCCGGACGCCGCTAGTGAAGCTCAAATTCGGGAGGTGGTAGCCAGGTGTCCGAGTGGTGCCTTGAAGACCGTTGCCATCGAGCCTGAAGCGCCGGACCCCATGAATTCCGTGAGCCTGGTCCCCAATGGCCCACTCTATTTCCGGGGCCGGGCGAAGGTAGTCAATGCTTCGGGAGACACGGTGGTCGAGGACTTTCGCATGGCTCTTTGCCGTTGTGGCGAAAGCCGCGCAAAGCCCTTCTGCGATAACCGCCACCGGGCTCTACCCTTCCAGCACGATGGGAGCGTCGCGAATGCGGAAAACCTTGAAGCGGTTGACTTCGGAGAGAGTGAGATCTGCTTCGAGCCCGTGACCGATGGACCCCTTCATGTCATGGGTCCGCTGCGCATTTTGGATGCCTCGGGTCAGGTCCGCTTCTCTGGGATGGAGACCTGGCTCTGCCGCTGCGGGGCCTCGGCCTCCAAGCCCTTCTGCGATGGAAGCCACAAGGCCTGCGGCTTCAAATCGGACTGACGCGAGTGCGCTTCAGACCCCATCATGGGAGCGATGAACGAGTCCCCCAGCCTCTCCCAGGATTCCCGCGTGGCCTTCTGCCTGGAATTAGGCAAAGCCCTGCACGGTTTTGGAACCCCCGCCCACCGCTTCGAGGAGGCCATGCAGCGCGTGGTCGCATCCTTGGGCCTTGAAGGGGATTTCCTGGCCCATCCCACGGCCTTCTTCGCCGAATTGCGAAGTTCCTCCGGTCGGGAAATCTTCATGGTCCGTGCGGAGCCCGGCGAGACCAACCTCGAAAAGCTCGTGCGCATTCAAGCCTTGGTCAAGGAGGTCGCCGAGGGCCATCTTCCCATTGAAGAAGCCGCGGCTCGGGTTAGGGCCGTGGTGGCCGATCCGCCCGGCTTCGGCAAAGCCGCGGTGGTGGCGAGCTTCGGCTTGTCGAGCGCCATGGCCGCGCGTTTTTTCGGCGGCGGTTGGCGGGAGATGTTGTTGTCCGCAGGCCTTGGACTCCTCATCGCGGCCTTGGGGGCCTGGACCGCGAAACGCCGCAATCTGGCCCAGGTGCTGGTGCTGCTGGCCGCGACCCTCGCGGGTTTTGGCGGCGTGCTGATGGCGCATCTGATTCCTCACACCGCGGCCTTCACCATCACCCTCGCGAGCATTGTCATCCTATTGCCGGGGCTGCGCCTCACCATCGCCCTGCGGGAAGTCGCTACGGGCAACCTGGTGGCAGGTTCTGCGCGCCTCACGGACGCGGGCATGACCCTGCTCATGCTCGCCTTCGGTGTGGCCTTGGGACGCCAAGTCGCCGTGCAATTCGCATCGGCTTTCCGGGAATCCGCCTCGGTCGCCTTGCCCGCCTGGACCGAGTGGGCGGCGCTCCTCGCCGTGCCCGTGGCCTACATGGTTTTGTTCCAGGCGCGGAAACGGGACTTCGGCTGGATTCTCCTCGCGAGCTTGGTGTCCTTCATTTCCGCGCGCTTCGGCGCTGCCTGGCTTGGACCGGAATTGGGCGCCGGGGTCGGCGCCATGACTTTGGGCATCGTCGCCAACCTGTTCGGCCGCTGGGTCCGGCTGCCCAATCAGATCATGGTGCTGCCGGGCCTGCTGCTGCTGGTACCGGGTTCCATCGGATTCCGCGGCCTAGCCTTCCTCACCATGGGTGAAACCGAAGTGGGCGTACAGACCGCTTTCCGCATGGTCTTCCTGGCGGTGGCCCTGGTGATGGGCCTGAGCCTCGCCAACGCCCTGGTGCCGCCCAGGAAGGGGCTTTGAGGGAGGCTATGAGCGTTCAGCTATGAGCAAAGAGCTATGAGGGTTTTAGCTCGTGGCTCATGGCCGATAGCCCAACGCTACAGCGCAGCGACCGGCTTTTCCCCGTTGTAATCGTAAAATCCGCGACCGCTCTTCTTCCCGTGCCAGCCTGCGTCTACGAGTTTTTTCAGCAAGGGGCAGGGGCGGTATTTGGGATCGCCGAGGCCTTCGTGCAGGACATTCAAAATGTAGAGACAGGTGTCGAGGCCGATGAAATCCGCGAGGGTCAGGGGGCCCATGGGATGGTTCATGCCGAGCTTCATGATGCCGTCAATGCTTTCGACGCTCGCGACGCCTTCGTGAAGCGCGAAGATGGCCTCGTTGATCATGGGCAGCAGCACGCGGTTGGAGATGAAGCCGGGGCTGTCGTTGCAGGCCAGGGGCGTCTTTCCGAGCTTTTGGCTCAAGGCCATCACGGTGTCGAAAGTGGCGTCGCTCGTGGCGAGGCCGCGGATCACTTCGATGAGCTGCATCACGGGCACGGGGTTCATGAAGTGCATGCCAATGAAGGCCTCGGGGCGCTTCGTGATGGCCGCTAGTTTGGTGATGGAAATGGAGCTGGTGTTGCTCGCTAGAATCACGCCGGGCTTGCATACGCGATCCAGCGTTTCAAAAAGTTGCTTCTTTACTTCCCATTTTTCCGTGGCGGCTTCCACCGCAAAATCCACTTCGGCGAAGTCCTCAAGGCTCGTGGTGGTGCGAATGCGCGCGAGCACGGCGTCTTTTTCTTCTGGCGTCATCTTTCCTTTATCCACGCCCCGCTGAAGGTTTTTCGAGATGGTGGCGACGCCCGTGGCGGCGAAATCCTCGGAGATGTCCCGCATGACGACGTTGAAGCCCGCCACCGCGAAAACGTGGGCGATGCCATTGCCCATCTGCCCCGCGCCGATAACACCGATTGTTTGAATGGACATTTTTCCTCCGAACCCTCAAGGATAGCGGAGGCTTGGGGATTGGATAACAGCAATGAGCTATGAGGTACGAGGCACGAACAAAAGCCCGCGTTCATCTGTTCGCTCCTGGCTCAAGGCTTATCGTCGATCTTCTTCAACAATCCCGGCAACTCCGACAGCGCTGTGATTTCGAAGTAGTCATGGGTGTTGGCGCTCATGCCTTCCACCTGATCGTGGGACCACTGCAGTTCGTAAGGGATATGCACGGCGCGGCCACCGATTTGGAGGACGGGTTCGATGTCGGACTTGAGGGAGTTCCCCACCATCAAAAAATGAGCGGGCCCAATACTGTGGCGTTTGAGAATGGCGGCATAGGTCGCCGCATTCTTTTCGGAGACCACTTCGATGGTACTGAAATGCGCCCCTAGTCCCGATCTCGCGAGTTTCGTCTCCTGGTCGAAGAGATCGCCCTTGGTGATGACCATCAGCTCGAACTGTTGGGCGAGGGTTGCGAGAACCTGCGCGACGCCAGGCATCAGCTCGACGGGGCGCTCCAACATGTCCTTCCCGAGGTCGAGAATCTTCTGGATTTCAGAACCCTGAATACGCCCTTCCGTGAGCTGGATGGCCGTCTCCACCATGGAGAGCATGAAGCCCTTCACCCCGTAGCCGAAGTGGCGCAGGTTGCGCATCTCCGTGTCATGAAGGTTCTCGTTGATCCAGGCATCCGGGTGGTAAGGCCGTAGCAAAGCGCGGAACTTTTCCTGGGTCTCCTCGAAAAGATTCTGGTGATGCCAGAGCGTGTCGTCGGCGTCGAAGGCCACCGTTCGAATGTCGGTGCGAGTCTTGGGGCGGGTCATACGGGATCCATGGATATCCACCATACTCAAAGATTCTTGAAGGTGTGAATGATGTCCTCGAACCACCGCTCTGGCCTGGCCTTCCTTTTGCTCCGCGTCGCGGTGGGGCTCTCCGCTTGCTGGGGCGCCTGGCCCCATTTGCATGGCTACGGATCGCTAGGCGTGAACGTGCATTCAGGACTGAACCTGCTGGTTTGGCTGCTGCAATTCTTATGCGGCGGGCTTATGGTGATCGGCCTTCTCATGCCTTGGGTCTGCATTCCCCTGCTCATCATGGCGGCGGCCCCGCTGCGGTGGCCGGTCCAACCCGCGCCGGTTTTCGCGCTGCTGGTGCTGGTGGCCTCGATGATCGGCGGTCCGGGGAAGTGGGCGGTGTGGAAGGGGTGATGAAGAAAAAAGAAGCCTCTGCCACCGACTGATGTTGACCTATGCCCAAAGGCCCACCAGTGCTGGTTCCGCGTAGAAGTTTCTTCTGCCGAAAACCGCGATGCGGATGCCGCGAGGAACAACAGGTCTCGCTGACAGAGCCTTTCTTCATCTCCGGAAATCCCCGTGTATCCCCGGCAAAAAACATTTCAGCCGGGGATACACGGGGATACACGGGGATTTCCGGGGATGGAAATGGGCGGGTTTCGCTCGCCCATTTCTGGATTACTTTGAGATTTTTCGTGGGGTTTCGAGTATTAGTGTTTCGGCTAAGCTCTGCCAC
>JANXXC010000107.1 GCA_025350765.1 Holophagaceae bacterium
ACCGCGACCGCTAGGGCCGCACTCCAAAAGCCCCGCCGCAAGGCGGGGCTTTTTCTTTGCCGGGCGCGTGGTATAATCAAGGACACGAGGGCATGAACCCAAATATTTGCATCCGGAGGGTGGGTCGTCAAGCTCAAAACCTTCAATTGAGGGTTCGGCAATCTACTGGTAGATTCATAGGTCTGTGTGCGCGGGGACCAGGGTTTTTTGGGTTCCGACGTTCGGAAGTCTCGAGGGGGAAGCTGTGATCGTTTGGCGGGCGGCGAGTTTCGGGTTGCTGGTGGCTGAGCCCAAGGGCTTCATCGAGAGCCTTCCGGCTCCCATGCAGCTCAACTGGCGGGAGCTGGTTGTGGTCACCCTGCTGGTGACGATCCTCTATTTCTTTCTGAAATCCTCCTTCTTCAATCCCCTGGTGGCGTTGATGGATCAGCGGGAAAAGGACATGAATTCCGGAGCCGAGGCCAAGGCTATGGCCGCGGCGATGATCGAACAGCGCCAGGCGGAATATCAATCCAAGCTCCGAGATCTGCGGAACCAGGCCTTCGGACATCGCAAGGTTTTGGCCGATGCGGCCTCCAAGGAGAAGCAGGCCCTGTTGGATGTGACCCGCGTCCAGGCCCAGGCTCAGCGCGGTGCGGCGCTGGCGCAATTGAGCACCCAGACGGCAGCGGCCAAAATCGAACTGATGGCGCAGGTGGATATCCTGGCGGAATCCATGGCCCAGCAACTGCTGAAGCAGGCATGAGGGACCGAATGAAGCGATCCCGTCCCTTCCTTTCCTTGGCCGTTGGCGCTTTATTGGCGCTCTATCCCATCTCCTTGCGGGCCCAGGACCCTCACGCTCCTGCGGCAACGGAACCCGCCAAGGAAGGCGCCGAACAACACGGCCCCGCGCCGGGCCATGATGGCCATGGCGGCCAGGACGCCAAGGAACACGGCGCCGCGGCGCATGAAACGCATGAGACCGGCGCGGCCCATGAAGGTGGCCACCACGGCCCGCCCATCAAGCTATTTGGGGTGGAGTTGGGGGAAGGCGCGCAATTCGCCATCAAGGTCATCAATTTCTTGATCTTCGCGGGCGGCCTCATCTTCTTTACCAAGGGCGCCCTGAGCGCGGCTTTCAAGGCTCGGACCAAAGAGTTGGAGGACCGCCTTTCCCAGGCGGAGAAGGAGAAGACTGAAGGCGAAGCTCAAATGAAGGAGCTGGAAGCCAAGATGGCCGGGCTGCAATCCGAGCTGGACGGCATCCTTCAAAAGGCGGAGATGGATGCTGAGGCCGAGAAGCAGCGCATCCTCGAAGGCGCCCGTGCCGAGGCAGCCGCCATCCTCGCCCAGACCAAGTCCGAGATCGAGAATCAACGCAAATCCGCTGAAGCCGAATTGCGATCCCTGGTGGCGGAACTGGCTACCGACGGGGCGGCGAAGAAGCTGCAAGCTCAGCTCCAGGGCGGCGTCGCGTCCGCGACGGTGGATCGCGCCATTCAACAGATCGGGGGCATCCAGTGAGCAATCGCCTCATCGCCAAACGCTATGCAAAGGCCCTGGTGGAAATCGGAGACATGCACGGCGATCTCGTGGTGCTTCAGCATGAATTGGGCGAAGTCGTGGAGCTGGTGCGCGGCAATGCCGACCTTCTGCGCCTTGTGGCCAATCCGCTGGTGCTGCCCGCGCAAAAGGCCTACGTTTTCGACGCGGTGCTGCGCCAGGCGGGCATCTCCATGACCCTCGGAAATTTCTTCAAGGTGGTCACCGAAGGCGGCCGCTTGAATCTCATCTACGACATCGAGCAGGCCTTCAATGCCTTGGTGGACGAAAAGGCGGGTGTGGTGGAAGCCACGGCTGTGTCCGCGGCACCACTCAGCGCCGCTCAGGCCGCCATGATCCAGTCCGCCCTTGGCAAGAAAATTGGCAAGAGCATCCGTTTGATCCAGGAAGTGGACCCAGGCCTCCTCGGCGGCCTCAAGGTGCAGGTGGGTTCCACGGTTTACGACGCTTCGCTCCAAGGCCAGTTGCACCAGCTCAAAACGCAATTGCTTTCAGCCTAAATCTCGCTCTCATTCAGTCGTTCGGAGGCATTCATGGACATTCGCGCGGAAGAGATCTCCCGCATCATTCGCAGCCAGATCCAGGGATTTGACGCCCAGGTTGACGTGGCCGAAGTGGGCACGGTCATTAGCGTCGGTGACGGCATCGCCAGGGCTTTTGGCCTCGAAAAAACCATGGCCGGGGAGCTTCTAGAGCTGATCTCCAGCAAGAATGAGACGGTAATGGGCCTCGCGTTCAACTTGGAAGAGGACAACGTCGGCATCATTATTTTGGGCGACTCCTCCATCATCAAGGAAGGCGACACCGTCAAGCGCACAGGCAAGATCATGTCCGTGCCCGTCGGCCCCAATTTCGTGGGCAGGGTTGTGAACGCGCTGGGCCAGCCCATTGACGGCAAGGGGCCCATCCAAGCCGTTGCCACCAATCCCATCGAGCGCATCGCGCCGGGCATCGTGGATCGCAAGAGCGTGCACGAGCCCATGCAGACGGGCCTCAAAGCCATCGATTCGCTGATTCCCGTGGGGCGCGGCCAGCGCGAGCTCATCATCGGCGACCGTCAGACGGGCAAGACCGCCGTGGCGCTCGACACGATTATCAACCAGCGCGAGACGGGCGTCATCTGCATCTACGTCGCCATCGGCCAGAAGCGCTCCACCGTGGCCCAGGTGGTGAAAACTCTCGAACAGTACGACGCCATGAAGCACACCATCGTGGTGAGCGCGACGGCTTCGGAACCCGCACCACTGCTCTTCCTCGCGCCCATGACCGGTGCGGCCTTGGGCGAATACTTTATGCACACGGGCAAGGATGGCAAGCCCGCTTCAAAGGACAACGCGGGCGGTCACGTGCTCTGCATCTACGACGATCTTTCGAAACAGGCTGCGGCCTACCGTGAAATTTCATTGCTCGTGCGCCGTCCTCCGGGACGTGAGGCTTACCCCGGCGACGTGTTCTACCTGCACTCTCGGCTGCTGGAACGCGCCTGCAAAATGTCCGACGAGCGCGGCGCAGGCTCACTCACGGCGCTGCCGGTCATCGAGACCCAGGCCGGTGACGTGTCCGCCTACATTCCCACCAACGTCATCTCCATCACCGATGGTCAGATCTTTTTGGAATCCGATCTCTTCAACGCGGGCGTTCGCCCGGCGGTGAACGTGGGCATCTCCGTATCCCGCGTGGGCGGTTCAGCCCAGATCAAAGCCATGAAATCCGTCGCGGGCACCATCAAGCTGGACCTCGCCCAATATCGCGAATTGGCGGCCTTCGCCCAATTCGGCTCCGACCTCGACAAAGCCACCCAAGCCATGTTGAATCGCGGCGTGCGCTTGGTGGAAATCCTTAAACAGGGCCAGTACCAGCCCATGCCGGTGGAAAAGCAGGTGGCTTCCATCTGGATGGCGACCAACGGCTACGTGGACGATGTTCCGGTGGCCAAAGTGCGGGAATTCGAAAAGGAATTCGTGGATTACCTG
This sequence comes from Holophagaceae bacterium, assembly GCA_025350765.1. GTDB lineage: Bacteria > Acidobacteriota > Holophagae > Holophagales > Holophagaceae > JANXPB01. Next base: position 3,519 of record JANXXC010000107.1, read on the forward strand.
GAAGTCAGTTCACCCGAAATTCTTCGGGGCATCAAGGATTCCAAAACCCTTTCCGATGATGCCAAGGCGGCCCTCAAGGCCAACATCACCGCGTTCAAGGACGGCTTCATGGCCAACCTGAACGCGCCCGCCGGAGCCTAATCCGATGGCCGGTCTCCAGGACATTCGCCGGCGCATCCGGTCGGTGAAAAATACGCAACAGGTCACCAAGGCCATGAGCTTGCCCTTGTCGCCCCTTTCGGATTGGAGTAGCTAGCCATGGCCGGTCTACAAGACATCCGACGCCGTATTCGGTCAGTTAAAAACACCCAGCAGGTCACCAAGGCCATGAAGATGATTTCGGCGGTCAAGCTGCGGAAATCTCAAGAGCGCCTGGTATCTCTGCGTCCCTACGCGGACAAGATGAAGGCCGTGGCCATCAGCGTCGTGGGCCGCATCAAGGGCCAGAATCTCGCCGAAGGTTTGGAACTCGGACCTTCCGCCCAGGCCTTCTTGAATCCCCGCGAAGAACACCGCATCCGCGTGGTGCTCATCGCGTCAGATAAGGGGCTCTGCGGTGGGTTCAATGCCAACGTACTCAAAAAAGCGACCGCTTTTTTCGCGGGCCGCAGCCACGAAAGTGTGGTCCTCGACGTGGTGGGCAAGCGTGCCGCCGACTGGGCGCGGAAGCATGGTTTCCAGGCCAATAGCGAATACCTGGGCATTCCACTCGCTGGTGTAGAACGAGTCTCCCGCGAAGTCTGCGACGCTGCGGCGCTGCAATATCAGAACGGCGAAATTGACGCGCTCTATGTCATCTACAACCATTTCTTTTCCGCGGTCGCTCAGGAACCGATGGTGATGAAGGTATTCCCGTTGGACATGGACGCTCCCGCCAACGATGGCAAATCCGGTATTGCGCACTTGTTGGAGCCGGATCCCAACACGACGCTCGAAGCTTTGCTGCCGCGTTTCGTGGAAACGGAAATGCTGCGCTCTTTGCTGGAATCCCAGGCCTCCGAACACGGCGCCCGCATGGCGTCCATGGACAAGGCCAGCAACAACGCCGGTGAGATGATCGCCAAGCTGACCCTCACCATGAACAAGATCCGCCAAGCTTCCATCACCAACCAGATCATCGAAATCGTCAGCGGAGCCAATGCGTAGAATCTTTAACCGCGAAAGGCGCGAAAAATCGTGAAATTTGCGGACTCCTGCCACACCCATTTTTTTCGCGTAATTTAGCGTTTTTCGCGGTTCCTTCTTCTTTTCGAGGTCCCCATGTCAACCCAGATTCAAGGCCGTGTCATCGCCATCGTCGGCCCCGCCGTGGACGTCGAATTCGACGGCCACCTGCCGGAAATCATGAACGCGCTGCTGACGGAACTTACCGACGGCCAGGGCGTGAAATCCACGGTCACGCTGGAAGTGCAGCAGCACCTCGGCGAAAACCGTGTCCGCTGCGTCTCCATGCAGCCCACCGAGGGCATGATCCGCGGCCAGGTCGTCACCGACACCGGCGCGCCCATCAACGTCCCCGTGGGGCCGGAGACCCTGGGTCGCATCATGAACGTGGTGGGTCACGCCATTGACGAGCGCGGCCCCATCGGCCACAAGATGACCCTGCCCATCCATCGCGAAGCGCCCAAGTACGACGAGCTGAACACCTCGTCCGAAATGTTCGAGACGGGCATCAAGGTCATCGATCTGCTGGAGCCTTACGCCAAGGGGGGTAAGACGGGTCTTTTCGGTGGCGCGGGTGTGGGCAAGACCGTGCTCATCATGGAACTCATCAATAACATCGCCAAGGGCCACGGCGGCTACTCGGTGTTCGCGGGCGTCGGCGAGCGCACCCGCGAGGGCAACGATCTCTGGCACGAGATGATGGATTCGGGCGTCATCAACAAAGACGACCTGAGCAAGAGCAAGGTCGCGCTCATCTACGGCCAGATGACCGAGCCCCCCGGAGCCCGCGCCCGCGTTGCGTTGACGGGCCTGACGGTGGCGGAATATTTCCGTGATGTCGAAGGCAAGGACGTGCTGCTTTTCGTGGATAACATTTTCCGATTCACTCAAGCCGGCGCTGAAGTGTCCGCGCTGTTGGGCCGCATGCCTTCGGCGGTGGGCTACCAGCCGACGCTGGCCACGGAAATGGGTCAGTTGCAGGAGCGCATCACCTCCACCAAGAAGGGCTCCATCACTTCCGTGCAGGCCGTCTACGTGCCCGCCGATGACTACACCGACCCTGCGCCAGCCACCACCTTCGCGCACTTGGATGCCACCACCAACCTGAGCCGCGAAATCGCCGCCCTGGGCATCTATCCCGCCGTGGATCCGTTGGCTTCTAGTTCGCGCTTGCTGGATCCCCGCATTCTGGGCGACCACCACTACAACACCGCCATGCGCGTGAAATCCATCCTGCAGAAGTACAAAGAACTCCAGGACATCATCGCCATCTTGGGCATGGATGAGCTCAGCGACGATGACAAACTGGTGGTGGCGCGCGCGCGCAAGATCCAGCGCTTCCTATCCCAGCCCTTCTTCGTGGCCGAGCAGTTCACGGGCATGGCGGGCAAGTACGTGAAGTTGGAAGACTCCATCAAGGGCTTCAGCGAAATTTGCGAAGGCAAGTGGGATCACCTGCCGGAGCAGGCTTTCTACCTCGTGGGCACCATCGAAGATGCCGCCGAAAAAGCCGAAAAAATGGCCGCCAGCGTTTAAGGATTTCCCATGTCCGAACCCATCCTTTTGGAAGTGGTCACGCCGACCAAGCGCGTCTTTGGCGCGCAAGTTTCGGAGGTCTCTTTCCCTTCCGCCGCCAATGGCTATTACGGCATCTTGCCGGGCCACACGCCCGTCATGACGCCGCTGGGCCAGGGCCTCGTCTATTACGTTCAAGGCGGTCAGAAGCACTGGCTGACGGTGTTTGGAGGTTTCGCGGAAGTAGGCCCGGACCACGTCACCATCCTGGCGCGCGAATCCGAAACCGTGGATGAGATTGATGTGGACCGCGCGGAGGCTGAACGCTCCCACGCCCTGAAGCTTCTGAAGGAGGCTCAGACCGAAGCCGATCTCGGCAACGCCCAGGCCGCGCTGGACCGCAGCATCATCCGCATCGAAGCAGCCGGTCATCCCGGTGGGCACGGGTACTGAAGGGGCTATGAGCTAACAGCCATGAGCCACGAGCAAAAAAAAGGCCCCGGTTGGGGCCTTTTTCCTCTTCACTCATGGCTCAACGCTCATCGCTAAAATTCAAACACCGCGCTCTGTTCCAGCATGTGAATGCGCTTGTCGGGGATGGCCTGGATCTGGGGTAGCATGACGGGTTTGTCGCCGGGGGTGAGGTGGTAGATGCCCACGGGCACGTCCACTTTCAGCTTCTTTAACTCCTCGCCGAGCATCTTAGGCGTCAGGTGCTTGCTGGCGATGGCGAGCCAATCTTGTTCGTTGGGGAAACTGGCTTCGGTGATGAAGAGCTTCAGGTTCTTGGTCTGGTTGGCGACCTGGTAAATGCGATCTGTCTGGGCCGTATCGCTGGTGAAGATGAAGGCGCTGTGATCGTCCTCCACCTTGTAGCCCACGCAGGGCACCAGGTGGTTCACGCGGATGGGGGTGATGCGCACGTTTTCGACTTCGTAGGTCTTTTCGGGTTCCACTTCCGTGTAGCGGATCGTGGGATGGTCGGCGGTGGGGATCACGCTGAAGTCGGGCCACAGCTCATCGTTGAAGAGATGGCGACGCAAAGCATCCAGGGTTTCAGGCAGGGCATGGATCTCTACGGGCCCCGTGGTGTGGCCGAAAATGTTCTTCGTAAAGAAGGGCAGGGTGCAGATGTGGTCTAGGTGGGAGTGGCTGATGAAGATGTGCCGGATGCGGATTTGTTCCGCCACGCTTAGGGCCTGAGTGATGGAGCCCGCATCAATAGCCACGGTGCCGTTGATGAGGAGCCCCGTCAGGCGCTCCCCTTCGGCTTCTCCGCCGGAACAACCCATGATGCGAAGCTGCATGACCCCTCAGGAATTCCGAATGATACCCATAAGGGGAGCTTGAAAAAAGGGTGATGCCTGCTTCCCTAAAATCGGATCCCCGCGTAGAGGCCCACTTGGCTCTGCGGAGCCAGGGCCTTTCGGAGGCTGTCGGGGCTGCTGGTGCGGTCTTCCTTGCTCAAGGGCGCCGCGACTTCGAGCCGGATGAAGGGGCTGACCACGGGCAATGGAATCGAGAAGCCGATGCCCGCCCGGACCCAGGGACGGGTCTGGGTGGTGTCGGCCTTGCCTCCCATGGCGCCGAGATCCCAGGAGAGGGTCTCCCGCCTCATCTCCACGCCGACATTCAGGTTCAGGAGCAGCTTCCAATCCACCTGGGCGCCGAGCGCCGCGTAGCCCACGCCGTACTTGCCGAGCTTGGCGCCGTTGAAATTGAAATCCTGTTCAGCTTTGGGCTGATACGTGCCGCTGAAGGAAAGCTCCGCGACCTTCAAGTCCACCACGCTCCAACTCCCGCGGATGCCCACCGTGGCAGTATCCACCGCGTCATATTTTCCGGCGCTGGCCACGGTCTGGGCCTTTCCGTACTGCTTCGTGTAAAGCAGGCCCAGCTCGCCGGCCCGGGCCGGAAGGACTGCCATCGCGAGAACCAATATCAAGTGGGGGTGGCGCAGCTTCATGGAGCACTCCAATGGTAGGTAGGTTCATCTTGGAAGGCCCGGAGGACCGTGGTCAAGGCGCTGGTACGCTTTCCAGATGCGCGCCCATCTCCGTTACCTGCTTTTGGACGGTTTCGATCCTGAAACCGGTGAGCTGGCCCTCCGCGCTTCAGCTCACGGGGGCGACCAGTTGGGAGCCCAGCTGCTTCGCATCAAGCTGCACCTGGGGCGCCATGGCGATGCGCTCCAACCCCTTCGCCGGGAGTTGACGAACCTGGTGCAGATGCCTTTGCCACCCTTGTGGGACCGCGGCCTGAAGCTCTTTATCCGCGCCATCGAAGATGAATTGAATCAACCCGAGGGACGGGATCCGCGCCGCTACCTATGGGTACAGACTCAGATTCTCCATCCCTCTGACGAGCGGCGCAGCACGCTCAATCATCCGGTGCAGCGGCAGGTGGAGATCCTGTGGGACTGGGCCCAGCGCCTGGATCAAGAAGGTGATGGCCCGCGCGCCATGGAGCTGGTGGAACGACTGCTGTTGCTGTCACCGAAGCACCAGAGCGCGCTGGCCTGGCTCTCCACGCTCCTCCGCGACCAGGGCATGGTCGAGGAGATGCTCGATGTCACCGAGCGATGGCTGGCGATGGAACCGAATCATCCAGAAGCCCTGCTCAGGCGGGGCGAGGCTCTGCTCCATCTGGAACGGCCGCGAGACGCCATGGATTCATTCCAGGCCATCCTCAAAGGCAATCCGCTGCATGCGGCCGCGCACTTGGGCGCGGCCCAAGCCGCGAGCCTAAATGGGGGCGATCCATTTCCTCATCTCGATGCGGCCCTGGAACTGGACAAGGCGGCCACCCGGTCCGTGTTGCAGGAGACCTTCGACTACCGCGTGCTGGCGCGCCGCGAGGAGGAGCGTGGGTACGCCCTGGATGACCTGCCGGCTTTGTTGGGTGTCTCGCCGGCGGAAGTCAGGGTCTACCTGCAGGGGGGCCACCTTCCTTGGGGCGGCGAGACGGTTCGGGAGGCGGAACTCACCCGTTGGGTGGGCATCCAGAATCGCTATCAGCTCCAGCCCGCGGGCCTTCACTGGACCGCGCCCACGCCGCGAAGCGTGCCTGGCTGAAATCGAAAATCGAAAATAAGAAATCGAAAATCAATAGGATGGTTCCATGGATGCACTGCTGACCACTGATCTTCCTTTTCCCGTGTTTCGGCGGGGCAAAGTCCGGGATGTCTATGATCTCGGCGAGCGGCTCCTCATCGTAGCCACCGACCGAATCTCAGCATTTGACTGCGTGATGCCCCAGGGCATTCCCGACAAGGGGCGCATCCTCACGGCGGTGGCCAATTACTGGTTCGAGGCCACCCGGGATCTGATTCCCAATCACCTCATCGCCTCGCAAGTGGAGGAATACCCGGCCGAATTGCAGCCCCATGCGGAGCTGTTGCGGGGCCGTTCGATCCTGGTGAAGAAAACCCTGCCCTTGCCTGTGGAATGCGTGGTGCGTGGCTTTCTCGCCGGGTCCGGCTGGAAGGAATATCAGGCCACTCGGTCCGTCTGTGGCATCGCGATGCCCCCCAATCTGCCCATGGCCTCTTCATTGCCTCAACCCATCTTCACGCCTGCGACGAAAGCGGAGGAAGGCCACGACGAGAACATCTCCTTTGATCGCTTTCAGGGGCTGCTCGGTGGGGACATGGCGCAACGTCTCCGCTCCATGAGCCTCTCCCTTTATCATCGGGGAAGCGAAATGGCGGCGCAGCGGGGCATTCTGCTCGCGGACACTAAATTCGAATTCGGTGTGGACGATGAAGGCCAGCTGCTCCTTATCGATGAAGCGCTGACGCCGGATTCCAGCCGCTACTGGCCCGCAGAGGGCTGGCGTCCGGGGATCCAGCCGCCGAGCCTGGATAAGCAGTTTCTAAGGGACTATCTGGAGCGCCTGCCGGACTGGAACAAACAGCCCCCAGCGCCCGACCTGCCTCCCAATATCATTGAGGGTGTGCGTTCGCGCTACTTGGACTTGGCCTCTCGATTCGGGGTGGGGTTCTGAGGTGGATGAATGGGTTCCCCTCCGAGCACCAGCTCTCGCGCCACATTAAAGTTCAACCAAGCCCGAAGGGTCGCATTTAAGCCAATCAGGTTGACGGCCTGAATATCCTTTTCCGAGCTAGCCTCGCCGAGAAGAGCACTCATCGTGGTGGCCGTTAGGCGCTCCAGGGGGCGCAGCCCTAGGGCGCGATCCTGGGCGTGCCACAGCGCTTTGGCCTGTTCAAGATCCTTGGCCGACAGTCCCGAATTCCGCAAGGCCCGCAGCTCTTCCTTCTCCACGCTGGTTGGGCTAGGCGTGGTGAGAATCAAGGAGCACCAGCCTGCTGCACCGGGATGGACTATGCATCGGTCCACCCCCAGGCGCCGCGGCAACCAGATTCGGAGTAGGTCCAGGGCCGCCCGCTGGGGGGCATCCGCAGCCCTGAAAGGAAGCGCGAGGCTGGTTTCCTTGACGTCTGAAGCGGCGACGATGGGGGGGGTGGCCAAGGCTTCGGGCGTGGGTTGAATCGTGGAATCACCACCTTCCGCCCAAGTGCCGAAATTGAGTTGAGTGAGCTGCCGCGCCTGGGTCAAGGTCAAATCCCCACTGATGGCCAGAACCGCGCGGCGGGGCCTAAGAGTCTCCTGGATGAATCCCTGGAGTTCCTCGATGAAGATGTGGCGGAGAGCCATTTCGGTGACGGCTTCTAGGGTAAGGTCGGGCCTTTCAAGCTGGCGAAGGAAAGTGGTTCGCGCCCGATCTCTCGGAGTCTTTTCCTGGATCTCCTGGATGAGTCGAACGCGCTGGTCGTCTAGATCGCCGCCTACGATGAAGGGCCGGCTCACGGCATCCGCCAGCAGGGCAAAAGCCGATTCCGCTTCGGGACTGCCCGCGACCAGATTCCACACGAGGCCATCTGGGATACCAGACAAGGTCAGCGCGAGACCACGCTCTTCCACGGCCCTGTTAAAGGCCTCGCGGCTCCGGTGACCGACGGTGCAGTGGTCCAGCACTCCGAGGGAAAGAGGTCCCAGACAGGCATTGATCTTGGGCTCCTGACTCCGCCCCCAACCCGCCGCCAATTGAAGATGGATTACCGGGTGTTGATGGTCTTCGATCAGGAGCACCCGCAATCCATTTTTCAGTTGAAAGGATTGAACGGGGAGAGGCTGCGCGGCGGATGGTAGGGCAAGGAGAAGGGCCGCCAATAAGATTTTCATGGACCCTCCTTGGAGCGGGGGCCCCCGGACGAGGATTCCAGGAGCTTCAAGGTCGCCGCCCGTTGATCTCGGGGGAGCATTTGCAGTTGGCGCAGCCCCTCTTGCACAAGGGTTTCGGCTTTCGCGGGTTCCACGCCCTTCTGCTTGGCCAAGGCCCTGAGAGCCTGCGCGAGTTTGCGATCGAGGGGATCTTCCGTGAGGGTGCGATCAGGTTCCACGATCCCCACGATCGCGCGATCCGTGGCGAGGTGCAGGCGGGCAACCCGCTGAATTTCTTCGGGCCGGACTTCTCGGCGACGTTTGATTGGAACAAAGGCCTGGCGCCAATCTCCCAGCACCGCCCAGCTTGAACCGAGCGCCGAGGCGAAAGAGGCGGGATCCTCTTCCGCAGTGAGGTATTGGAGCTGGAGTTGACCCAAGGCCTTCTGGAATTCATCGCCGGGGACCAGCTCCTCCTGAAGGCGGAGCACTTCTCCGCGAATAGCCATCTCCAATTCCGGGAGGCCGCGTCCCTCCCCGGGTTTTGCGGTGATGAGCAGGAGATTCAGCGCCCTCGATCCCGGAACGCCGACCTCGGCTTTCACGGATTGAGCCATCCCATGGTCCAGGAGGCCGTGCAGCCTCGAACTGGAACCTTGACCAAGTACCTTCATCGCCAGGGTGATGGCCAGGGTGTCTGGATCGGAGGCAGGGGGTATCCGCCACCCCATGTAGAGGCGCGGCGCGGTAGAAGAGATGACGGCTAGGCGCAGCGCGCCCATGGAGGGGATCGAGTTGAAAGGGAAGGACTGGCCTTCTGTGCTGCTTCCCAACCGCCCAAAATTGGTCTCCAACATAGGTGCGGCGGACTCGGCGGATACATCACCCACCAGCACCAATAGCATTCGTTCCGGGGCAAATAGCCTCAGTGCGAGAGCCCTGGCATCAGTGCGTGTGAGCCCTGCGATGGCACCCGGATTTTCATCCATGGTAGAGGCATAGCTCTGCCCCACAAAAGCGCTTCCCAGCAAGGGGGAGAGTCCGGGGTCCGCAAGATCCGAACGGTGCAGAGCCTGGAGCCAGCGCTCCCGTTCCAGAGGGAAGCGATAGAGATGAAGTTGACTGAGGCGCTGAGCCTCAAGCCTCGCCCAGGGCCCCATCTGCGCGGCCGGCAGATCCACCGAGGTGAATAAGAAATCCGCATTCGTGCGAGTGAGCCGGGCGGTGACGCCGAGCTGCTCCATGAGATCCAAGGAATCCGATCCGCCAAAACCCGCGATCAGCCTCGCCATGGCCTTGGCATGGAGGGCCGCGACTTCCGGGGGCGCTGCGCCGGGCTCGGACCGGAGGCGCTGAATCATCTCTCGCCGCATGGATTCGTAAAGGGCCTCTTCTTCCTGCACGGCGATGTCCGTTGCAGTCGTGAGATCTGCGGAGGTGTAACGGCCGAAGAGGCTCTGCGCCACCACCTCTACCGAGCTGGGCGGAAGGCCTCCCGTATCACCGCGCCCGCCGCGGACGAAGAGGGCCGCGTGGACCATACCGCCGCTAGGCCGCTCCACCACCAGCACCCGCATGCCATTGGAGAGCCGCCGCTCGGTGGTCTCAGGACCCTGAGCCGAGAGCGCCGCGACCAAAGCGAAGAGTAAACAGAAAGGTCTCACTCGACCAGCGTAGCGGAAGCCAGAGCTCTAGGCAGCCTCGGCGGCTACCTGACGCTGATATGTCCGTTAGTGGTGTTCAGTTCAATGCGCTGACTCCGGCCCGGGCGCTTGACGTGGGCGTTGTGTTTTTCCATCTCGATGATCTGGATGCCGGGCACCTTGATGTCGATGGAGCCGTTCGAATTCTCAGCAAGGATCTCGCCGGTGGCGGAGCCCAGGTCCACTTCGATCCAGCCGTTGGTGCTCTCAAGCTTGATGCCTTCACCCCATCCGTCGAGATTCTTAGCAGACACCGTCCCGTTGGTAGTCTCCAGATTGATGCCACCATCGACATTTTCAATGACCAGCTTCCCGTTGGTGGTGCCGCCTTTGAGCCGGGCTTTCAGGTTGATGGCCTCGATGGTTCCGTTGGTGCTCTCCGCTTGGGCTTCGCCTTTGATGTCGCGGAGCTTCACGTCGCCGTTGGTGGTCTCGCAGCGGGCGTAGCCTTCCAGGTTCGAGACCGCCACAGTGCCGTTGGTAGTGTGGAAGAAACCGAGTACTTTCCGGGGCACATTCAGGGTCATCTCACAGCGGGGTGACGAGACAAAGCCGAAGGACCAGGAGGGCTGCTGGAAGATGGCTTCGATGTCCAGATCCTCGCCCTTGTGCTGAAGCACCAGATCCACTTTGCGCTTCTCAGAATCCCGAATGAGGGCGGTGAGCGAAACCTCTTCGCGGTCCCAGCCCATAACCTTGATGCCACCATTCCGATTCTTAACCCAGAGTTTGGACCCGTAGGCGAGCTTCTCGCTGCGCTGCTCGGTGCGCGTGGGGCCACTCAGGGCCCAGGAGGGTTCCGGCGGGGCGGGTGGCGACGGGGGAATGGGAGGCGCGGGCGGGCGCTGGGCCTGGAGGGCACCTGCGGCGAGAAGGGCGGCGAGCGGGAAGATGGCTTTTAGTCGCATGGCGTTCCCATTGGCAAAGAGTTCAGGGAGATCCTGGTGAAAAGTGTACGGGCTGCAAGGCGGCTGGGGTTAGACGCACGATTCACTCGATGCGGATGCTGCCGTCCATGGTCTTTAAGGTTATCTTCTGGTCCCGGCCGGGGATGGTGGCCCTGAGGTGGTGAGGCTTCTGCTCTTCCACCTGGGCGGTGGGCGCATTTAGCTCGATGCGCCCCTCACTCGTCCTGGCCTCGATATGGCCTTTGGCACCGCCCAACTTCACGCGAATGGAGCCATCTACCGTGCTGAGCCTGATGCCTTCCCCCCACCCGTTCAGATCCTCGGCCTCGATGCGACCATCCACAGTATGCAGGTCGATACCGCCCTCAACCCGGCGCAGCCTGATGGGGCCGTCCACGGCGCCGCCCTTCAGACGGGCGTTCAGATCCGAGACATCAATGTGTCCATCCACGGTGTGGGTGTAGGCCTCACCCTTGATGCGCTCCATCAGGATGGAGCCATCCACGGTTTCACAGCGGGCGAAGCCTTCCAGATCCCGGACTTCGACGTTGCCATCCACGCTCTGAACCGCTAGGTTCAGTTTTCGGGGCACTTTTAGCGTGAGATGGCATTGGGCCGAGCGGTAGAACCCGAAGGTCAAATGGTGCTCGGGTGGAATCACCCGGATCTCTAGGCCGCCCTCCTTCGGCTCCATTACTAGCTGGCAGCGTTCTCCGCGGCTGCTCTCCTTGAAGGTTGCTTGAAGCTCAACCTCCTCTTTCTCCCAGCCCTGGACCCGCACCGCGCCGTCTACCTGGTTCACCCAGAGCTTGGCCCCATAGGCCAGCTTGGCACTGCGGGTTTCCGTGGCGGGGCTTCCAGCCATCAGCACCAGGGAAGTGGGAAGCAGCCAAAGGGCGATTCGCATAGAGACTCCATGAAGACTCTTCCGGAAACGCATGAATGGGGCATTCGGGTTAGGCACGCTAGTCTGAAAGGTTCCTGGAGCGACCTATGTCCATCTACATCCTTTCCGCCACCCGCACCGCCGTGGGGGCTTTCGGGGGCGGGCTCAAACCCCTGAATTCCGTTGAACTGGGTTGCTTCGCCATTCAGGAGGCTCTCCTCCGAGCGGGTATCGCTGCAGACCAGATCGGTGACGTGGTGATGGGCAACGTGCTGCAGGCGGGCTCAGGCCAGAATGTGGCGCGGCTCGCGGCCCTAAAAGCTGGGATTCCCTATTCCACACCGGCCCACACGCCAAATCAGGTCTGCGGCAGCGGGCTCAAGGCCGTGGCGCTTGCCGCGCAAAGTATTCAAGCGGGCGACGCGGATTTCGCCATCGGCGGCGGTACCGAAAGCATGAGCAACGCCGCCTACCTGCTGCCCGCAGCCCGCTGGGGCGCGCGCATGGGCCATGCCCAGCTCGTGGACAGCATGATTCAGGACGGCCTCTGGTGCGGCCACGGCGACACCCACATGGGCATTACCGCGGAGGCCATCGCGGCGAAATACGGCATCAGCCGCGAGGCCCAGGATGCCTTCGCCCTGCAGAGCCAGCAGAAGGCCACCGTCGCTCAATCTACGGGAAAGTTCGACCGCGAAATTTTTGCGGTGACGATCAAAGGGAAGAAGGGCGACACGGTCTTTTCGAAGGACGAATACATCAAGACCGATGCATCGGCGGAAGGCTTGGCCAAGCTCAAACCCGCCTTCAAAAAAGATGGCAGCGTCACCGCCGGCAATGCTTCAGGCCTCAATGACGGGGCGGCGGCGTTGGTGCTGGCTTCGGAAGCCGCAGCGAAGAACGCCAAGCCCACCGCGCGCATCCTCGCCTTCGCACAAGCTGGCGTAGATCCAAGCGTGATGGGCCTTGGGCCGGTTCCGGCGATCCAGAAACTGCTGGCCAAGACCGGCGTGAAGTTGGGCGACATTGACGTGTTCGAGCTGAACGAGGCCTTTGCGGCCCAGAGCCTTGGCGTGTTGCATGACTTGCCAGAGTTGGATGCTACGAAGATCAACATTCGCGGCGGCGCCATCGCCATCGGCCATCCCATCGGCGCCAGCGGGGCGCGAATTCTGACGACGCTGATCCACATCCTGCAGGACGAGAATAAAAAACTCGGGCTAGCGGCCTTGTGTGTGGGCGGCGGCCAGGGCGTGGCCATGCTGGTGGAGCGGCTATAGTCAATTTTGCTTTCGCGCCCTTTGGTGCCTTTCGCGGTTAAATCGTTTCGATGATCACCCTCACCCACGTCGGCAAGCAGTACGACCGCATCCACACGGCGTTGTCGGATGTGAGCTTCGCCATCGAACCCGGCGAGTTCATCTTTCTCACGGGGCCTTCCGGAGCGGGGAAATCCACGCTGCTGAAGCTGATCTTTCGGGAGCAAGTGCCAAGCACCGGAGAAATCATCGTGGCCGGGCACCGGCTTGCCTCAATGCCTATCAAAGAAATCCCATTCCTGCGCCGTAAGCTGGGCGTCGTTTTTCAAGACTTTAAGCTCATCCGCACCATGACGGTTTTCGAAAATGTTTCCTTCGTCCTGCGCATCCTAGGCGTGCCCTTCGCCGAGCAGAAACAGCGCACCTTTCGGGCCTTGAAACTCGTGGGCCTCCAGCACAAATTAAGCAGCTACCCCTTGCAACTTTCAGGTGGCGAGCAACAGCGCGTGGCCATCGCCCGGGCTCTTGTGAACGATCCATTGGTACTGCTGGCGGACGAACCCACGGGCAACCTCGACCCCGATCTGGCCGCCGAAATCATGGCCCTGTTTGAACGCATCAACGTACAGGGCACCACGGTCATCGTGGCCACCCACGACCGCAGCCTCATCCAGAAAATGCGCAAGCGGGTGCTAGGCCTGGATCACGGCCGGATGGCCTTCGATCAGCCAGCGCCAGCCAGCACCGTGGTGGTTTGAGCCCTGTGGATTGAATTTTTTAACAATGTTATTACATTGGATTAGAAGGTCTCCATGCTTCAGAAAAAACTCACCAAGGTTGGCAATAGCTACGCGCTCATCCTCGACAAGCCGCTGATGGACCTCGCGGGCCTTTCGGCCAACGAGCCCGTGGTGGTCTATTCCACCGGGCACGGCCTCGTGGTGGCGCCCGTGCCGTCCCCGGTCCGCGGTTTCGATGAGGCAGAGGACCGCGTGTTCGCTAAACACGGAGGGGTTCTCAAAAGACTTGCTGAAGTGTGAGTGAGCCAAGGTTTCTTGAACCCGATGAGGTGGTTCGCTTGCATACCGCAGCCATTGAAGCCTTGGGTGGCCGGTCAGGTCTAAGGGATCGCGGCGGATTGATCACCGCGGTCCATGCACCCAGAAATCATTGGTATTACACGGGTGGCGATCTATTCGACTCAGCCGCGGTGTTGATGATTCACCTGATGCAAAATCACCCATTTGTGGATGGGAACAAGCGAATCGCCCTTGTCTCAGCCTTGGTATTTCTGGACGCCCACGGATTCGCCCTGCGTCCTGACTCGCATCGGTTAGAACAACTCACGCTTGATGCGGCCGAAAGCAAGCCTTCTGCTGAGACACTTGCCGCAGCGTTCCGCGAACTCCTTGAGGATTGACCCATGGCCCAGCCCCTGCTCGATGTGAGTTTTCTGATTTCGGCTTCCGATGTGAAGCAGCTCGGCATTTGCCACGCGGAAGTCGCCTTTATCGGGCGCTCCAACGTGGGCAAGTCCTCGCTGCTGAACGCGCTGGCCAACCATAAGCAATTGGCCCGGGTTTCCAAGACGCCGGGCCGCACGCGGCTCATCAACGTGTTCCTCACGGGCAAGGATCGCTGGATCGTGGATTTGCCGGGCTATGGTTTCGCCACCGGGCCCGCGAAGGAACGCGCAGGCTGGGAGCAGATGATCGGCGGCTATCTCACCGGGCGAAAAACGCTTCGCATGGTCTTTGTCCTGGTGGACGCCGAAGTGGGCCCCACTAAGTTGGATCTGGGAACCCTAGATTGGCTTCGCCACATGGATCTGCCCTACCGCATCGTGGCGACGAAAGCGGACCAGGTGAAACCGAGCAAAGCTTTGAAACAGCGCAAGGACGTCGCGGCGGTGCTGAATCTGCTGCCGGCCGACATTGCCTGGGTCAGTTCGGCCAAGGGATCAGGTATCCCGGAACTTCGCTACGAGGTCGCGGCACTGCTTGATCTATAACTCTTATGGAGATTCCATGAAACCTAGCATTTGGGCGGCCGCCCTCTGTCTTTTCGCTGGCCTTGCTTGCGCTCACCGAACCTTGGACACCACCCTTTCGGGTCGAAAAACGGAAAGTATGAGGGCCGAGGCCCAGAAGGTGGAATCGGGTTGGAAAGTCACTCTGCAATTGCCCGCGGGTGAATGGAAGGTGCAAACACCCAACGAAGAGCAACCAGTCCAAGTGATTCCAGGGACACCTTACGGTATGGCCCAGTGGACGGTGGCCCAGGATCGTTGGTCCAAAGACCGTCCCTTAGATCTGGTGCTTGAAGGGGGAGGGCTCTCCATGCCAATCACTGTGAGGTACCGCCGCGATCTGCCGATGTGGGTGCAAATGGTGTTGCTGGACCTCGCTGGGGGTGGCATCGGCATCCCGGACAAGAAATAGAATCGGTCTGTGCCGGTCTGAAACAGGAGCAATCTCCGTAAGTCCGCAGAGCGGTCTGCCATAGGCTGCGTTTCTGCCTATTCTTGGTGGATTCCTAGGCGAAATCGGCCATGCTGATGGGGTCATGCCCATGAACCCCCACCTGGATCCCGGCGCCCCGAGCCCCCTTTACCTGCAACTGCAGCGGCGGATCCGTGGGCTCATCCAAGAAGGCGAATGGCGGCCGGGCATGAGGCTACCGGCGGTGCCTGACCTTGCCCATCGCTTCGAGGTCCATCGGCTTACAGTCTTAAAGGCCTTGTCGGGGCTCAAGCGCACGGGCTGGGTGCAAACCGTGCCGGGGCGAGGCAGTTTCGTAGCGCCGCGTTTACCCGAAGCTGTCGCTCACCGCATGGCGGATGAACCCTTCCCCTTCGAGGGCAGTGGCATTCCTGTGCGAGCAGGAGAATTGGGGCCTTGGTTAGGTGAGACCTTGGAACGAGCCCAAGATCGCCATCTGGTAAGTTTTTCCGCAGGATTTCCGCCTTCGGATTTGTTGCCGGGCGAAGCCCTAAGGCGGCTCTATGGCCAAATGATGAAAGAACTGGGCGCAGAAGCTTGGCATTACGCCGCGCCTGCGGGTCACCCACCCTATCTGGAAGCCGTATCTCATTGGCTGGCCGCCGAAGGTGAGCCCATCCCTCAGGGCTGGGGCATTCGCACGATGCAAGGGGCCCAATCTGGGCTCGCCTTGGTCTTGGAATCCCTCACCGTGCCCGGTGACACCGTGCTGGTGGAAAGTCCCTGCTACGTAGGCCTGCTGGCGCTCATCCGTGCCATGGGGCGGGAGGCCATTCCAGTGCCCGTGGATCGCCAGGGACTGGACCCCGGACGCTTGGCTTCGGCCATGCAGCGGGGCGACGCCAAAATTCTTTTCACGGTGCCCACTTTCCACAATCCCACCGGCATGACCCTTACCAAAGCCCGCCGGGAAAGGATCTTGGGCCTTTGCGTCGCTCACGGAGTCACCTTGGTGGAAGATGACACCTATGGGGACCTGCGCTTCGCGGGTTCGCCGATCCTGAGTTTCCGCTGTTTGCCGGGATCGGATCACGTCATCCACATCGGCAGTTTTTCCAAATCTCTCGCAGCGGGATTGCGCTTGGGTTACCTCATCGCGCGCGATGAACTGCTGCGGCGCCTGGCGCCCATCCAGGAGGTCCACAGCATCGCACTGCCGACCCTCTCCCAGGCGGTGGTGGCGCGCTTCCTGGATACCGGCGGCTTCAAACGCCACGTCACTCGCCTTCGTCGCGCCCTGAAAGAGCGTCGCGATGCCATGGTGGAAGCGATTAAAGCGCATTTCCCTGAAGGCACCCAAGTCACCGAACCCAAGGGCGGGATGCATCTCTGGGTGGTCCTGCCTGAGGGGCTTTCGGCTTTGGAGCTGCATCGGGCAGCCCTGGTGGAAGGCCTTGGATTTGCGCCGGGCCCACTCTTTTTCAAAGATGGCCGCGGCACCAACTGCCTGCGGCTAAACTTCTCCACCCACCCTCCCGCCACCACACGCGGGGCGATTCAACGCCTGTCGTGTCTCCTGCCGGTGCTCACACCGGCGGCCGTCTGAGAAGGAGTCCTCGTGGCCCTCGCCGTTCTCACCCATCTTGATATTCGAACCGCGTCAGAGCGTGTTTCCGATGAAGAGCGCCAACTGCGTATGACCAATCCGGGCTTTGGCAAGGTCTTCACCGAGCACATGGTGACGATCCGCTACACCGACGAAAAAGGGTGGGAACGTGGGCTGCTTCAGCCCTACGGTCCGCTGATGCTAGATCCCGCTTCTTCGGTGCTGCATTACGGGCAGGCCATTTTCGAAGGCTTCAAGGCCTATCACCAGCCCGATGGCAGCGTGAAAACTTTCAGACCCTTCGCCAACGCTCAGCGTTTCAACCAGAGCGCCGAGCGCCTCGCCATGCCGCAGTTGCCCGAAGAGATTTTCGTCGAAGCGGCCGATGCGCTCATCCGAGAAGACCGAGCCTGGGTGCCGACCGCGGTGGGCGAAAGCCTTTACTTGCGTCCGTTGATGATCGCCACGGAAGCGGCTCTGGGCGTAAAACCTTCCCACGAGTATCTCTTCGTGCTGTTTGCCTCGCCGGCGGGCTCCTACTTCTCCGGCGGCGTGAAACCCGTGACCGTGTGGATCAGCGAAGATTATGTCCGCGCCGCGCCGGGTGGAACCGGATTTGCCAAGTGTGCGGGGAACTACGCGGCGAGCCTCATCGCGCAGAAACAAGCCCAAGGAGAAGGCTGTGACCAAGTGGTGTGGCTGGACGCCGTGCATCGGAAATATATCGAGGAGATGGGCGGCATGAACATCTTCTTTGTCTACAACGAGAGTGGTCGCACCGTGGTGGTGACGCCTGAACTAACCGGCACCTTGCTGCCGGGCGTCACCCGCCGCAGCATCTTGGAACTGGCTCGGGAACTGGGTTTTGACGCCGAAGAACGCAAGATCTCCGTGGATGAATGGGGCGCGGCCCTCAAAGAAGGCCGCATGACCGAAGCCTTCGCCTGCGGCACCGCCGCAGTCATTACTCCCATCGGCCACGCGAAGTCCAAGCACGGCGAGTGGACGGTGAATGGCGGAAGAACGGGGCCCGTGGCGGCGAAATTGAGAGAAGCCCTGCTCAATGTTCAACATGGACTCGCGCCGGACACCCATGGCTGGATGCACGAGGTTGGGTAGGCATGATCCCGCTGGAGGAGCTTCCGGGCTTCACTCGATGGGGCCGGGGCCTCGATGCACTGCTAGCGCGACCCGAGCCCATTTGGGTCTATGGCGCTCAGGGAAGTGGTGTCAGCACGCTGGGACGGCTGGTGGCTGATCGCCGGGATTCCCTGTGCCTCGATGATGCGGAACGGATGGATCCCATCGCATTGCATCGCTGGCTCACGGAACATCCACGAGGGGTCTGCGCCTCTCATATCTCTCCCGAGGCGGAAGCTATTTCAGCAGCCGCCAGCCCCTGTCTCCCCCTGCGGTTGGAGGGCCTCGACGAAGATCCAAGCGCAGTGGAAGGCTGCCTGCGCACCCTGGCCAAAGAGGAGGGCCTTAGCGGCCCCCTACCCGCAGCCTTGGGGGTCTTGCCTTGCCCCGGAAATCTCCGCGGTCTCAAAAATCGCGTGGTTCGTTGGAAATTGTTAGCTCAACTTCCGGATCCGCCGGAGTCCGGTTTGGCCCCCATGCTGACCGAGGTGGAGGACCTGGCCACGAATCTTCATCACCTGGAGCGCTTGCTCCTGCACCGCGCGCTACGCCGGAGTTTTGGGAATCGGGTAGAAGCTGCCCGTAGATTGGGCGTCAGCCGGGGCCAGCTCTACTTGCTAATCCAAAGGCATGGAGACCCATTGCGTGGGGAAATACCGACTCATCCCGGTCCAAAACGCCTACTCAAACGTCAGGTAAAAACTTCCTAAAGGCAAGAGATTCCGGGACAATGGTGCCCAGAGCTTCCGGAAGGTGGCAGAAGGGCGACAATAGCCATGGCAAGTTCTCTACGCGTGTTGGTGGTGGATGAGGAACCCGGCATTCGCGACGGAATGGCGTTCAGCCTCAAGCGGGCCGGATTCGTAACTGAGCAGGCTCGTAGCGGGGAAGAGGCCCTGCACCTGCTCCGGCCTGGAGCTTTCGACGCAGTGGTTTCGGGTTCGAAGTGGCAGCCGCTTCCGAAAGCTGTGCGGGAATCCTCCTTGGAGGGCCTGCTGCTCACGAGCCGGATGAAATCGGCCATCCCCGGGCTGCCGGTGTTGCACGTACTCACACCACCCGCCGTGGGCCGCCCCATCGATAATCCTCATATGGCCCAGGTCCTGCCCATCATCGTTAAGCCCTTCAGCCCGGAAACCCTGGTGACCGCGCTGTGGAGGGCGATTCGTGGAGACGATCACTTTAAGGCTGAGTCCTGGGGGGATGGTCTGGTACTGCTGACCCAGGACAAAGCTTATGCGGAGAGCCTCCACCACGCGCGCCGGGCCGCAGAGAGTTGGGCGAATGTCCTCATCGAGGCTGAAGGAGGGACGGGCGGTGAGCGCCTGGCCAAGCTGATCCACCTGGCCGGGAACCGTAAATCAGGTCCTTGGGTCACCATCCGGTGCGGGGACATGGGATCAGCTGGATCACCCGATGGTTTTCCCCCTACCTCCCCGGCGGAAAGCATCACGGAGATCTTTGATCGCGCTCAAGGGGGGACGCTCCTACTGGATGAGGTGAATTACCTCGATAGCGCGCAGCAGGATCGAATGGTCAGGCTGTTGAGGGACCGCGCAGAAAAGCCCCATACCCGGACGGCTTCAAGAAATTTCCGAGTGATCGCGCTCACCACCCGGAGCCTCGCGGGGGAAGTGAAGGCAGGCCGCTTCAAAGAAGAACTCCGTTACCTGCTGGAAGTGGTACCGGTCAGAATCCCCCCCTTGCGGGAGCGCCTGGACGATCTGCCCCTGCTGGCGGCCCACATCGCGGAATTCTTCACGCGCACCAACGGCCGGGGGACGATGCGTTTGTCTCCCAGTTTTCTGATGGCGCTGGCGCGGCATCCCTGGCCCGGAAATGTCCGGGAATTGGAGAGTGCCGTGAAGCGCGCCACCGCCTTGGCGGCCGCCTCTTCCCTCCACCACCGGGACCTTGCCTGGCTCTTGCCCCCCGAGGTGCTCGCGAGCATCCCCCACGACCCGCCGGAAGGTCCCGCAAGAACTCTGAGTGACCTTCGACCTGCTTCTCGCCGCGTGGGGGCGGCGGAATCAAAACAGGATCCGATTTTCGCCGATCCTCGCGTCCCAATCACAACGGCTCCCCTCGGGAGTTTCATCGCCCTACCCCTGGGCCTCTCCTTGCCCGACCTTGAGCGGTTCTGGCTGCTTTCAACGCTCTCTGCCGTGGAGGGAAACCGAACGCGGTGCGCCATGCAGATGGGGGTGGCACTCCGAACTGTCCGCAACAAGCTGAATGAATACCGGGACCAGGGCTATTCCATCCCCCCCAGCGGGAGGGACCGGGAGGATGACTGACCGGGATGCCCTGCGGTTCTGCTCAAGCCTTAAATCACGCGCTAAGGTTTTGGGAAATCACCCGAGAGTTGCCTTGCTTTCCTTATAGGAGTGAAGGCCCACCAGGTTTTGGCTTCTCCCCCCTGGGCAATGTGGATGATGGCCGCGAAGGTGTCCCAGACGCAGGGATCATGGGCTCGGCCGTCCATGCGGCTGATGCGCACATAGAGCTCATCGGGATCCTGCAAGGCCAATTCATGTCGCGTCGAGACGCCAAGTCGGGCCAAATCAGCTCGGGTGGCCGGCCCGAGGTTCCGGATGGCGCTTAGATCATCGGCCATCATGGCTCCGCGGCGAGCGGAGATCCTGAGGTATGGCATGGGTGCCGGTGGTTTCATGCCGGTAAAAGGCCGAGGTGATTTCAGCCCCCAGCAAAAAGATTGCGCAGCTGTAGTAGAGGAAAATCAGGGCGGCGATGATGCCGCTCAGGGACCCGTACATGATTCCGAAAGTGAAGGTATGGCTCAGGTAGATTGCAAAGACCCTTTTGGCGGCCCACCAGAAGATCGTTGATATCAGCGCCCCCAGAAAGGCATGGCGGAACCGCACATGGCATCGTGGAAGATGCTGCAGGATCATGGTCACCACGAGTAGTTCCAGGATGGGTGTCAGGAGGGGTAGCAATAGCGTTTTTGGGAGGCCCATGAGGTTTCCGACGAAGCCGCCGGTCAGCAGGGCCATGAAGATCACGAGCAGCAACACCGCGCTCACCACCAAGGCGGCTCGCCGGGCCAGATTGAAACGCCGGGTCTGACGGGACTTGCGGATGCGGATGCCAAATACGTGGGCCAAGCTGGTGTCCAACTGGTTCACACCCCAAAGCCCGCCGATCATGAGCACCACCCACGAAAATCCTAAGCCCCCGATCTTCTGGCTGCTTTGGATCGTATCCCGAATAAATTCCGTGGGCAGGTAGGGAAACAGGTTGAAAAGCACCACCAACAGCGCCTTCCCATGGACCTTGGAACCAAGCACCAGCCCCAGGAGCTTGAAGAGCAGTGTCGTAATGGGCACCAGGCTGACGATGAGCCAGAAGGAGAGGCCCGCGGCGTAGCTGAAGCAGTCGTCGTGATCGTATTTCTGCCCCACCTCCCACGCAAAACGTCCGGCCTCCCCAAGTCGTGGGAAGCGCTGCGCGAAGAGTCGCCACCGGGCCTCTGAATGTTTCGAAGCCCGCAGAAGAAGGCTCTCCGCCCGGGCGCGCCAGGCCTCGACCATGTTCTAAAACCTGACGGGATGGCGCGGCAGCAGGTACATCACCCAAGCCAGCACCAGGCCGATGCCCACCAGACCACCCAGATGTTTCAGGATGCTCATCCGAGTGCGCTCGGGGCGCAGGGTCGGCGTGATCATCCCCAACACCACGGAGATACCGAGACCCATCAGGAAGAAGTGGATGACGTGGCTGGAGAGAAAGCGCATGACTCCAGCCTATCAGTCAACGAGGCGATAGATGATGTTGAGCAGGAACCTACTGTCCTGAGGCACCCCATTCTCTTTCTGGGGGTCGAAGCGCCAGTCCTTGACGAAATCTAGGCTGGCCGGGGAAAAGAATGCAAGCCAAGGGCCTGGCGCCGGGCGAGCCTGGCAAGGGATTCCCGCCGGATCAATTTTGATCATCACGACGTTCGTTCCCATGAGAGCGCGAGACTTGGCCTCAACAGGGTAGGCCAGGGTGGCGGGCTGATGTTTTACCTTGACCTGTCGGAAATCCACCATTCCTGGAAGGTCCAATCCCAGGTCGGCTCCCGGGTGTTGTTGTGATTCAGCGTCGAGTTTTCGGTCATCCAATGTGCTTGGGGGCTTGCAACTGAAGAACAAAGAATTGGCGAGTAGTCGCTGGGTGCGTTTCTGGAACTCAGACCGTGCGGGGCCTTGGGGAATGAGCTGGCCAAGCCGATCGAAGTCCTTCTGCTCGCCCCAAACGATGGCCCAATCCAACACGATCCAGAAACGGGGGTCATTCCATGGATCGGCTTTTGGATTTTTGATCGTCAGAGGTGACTGGATGTGGCGGGCGATTTCCTCGATCAACTCACGTTGATTTGGGCGCGTGTTGTAGCACCAGACGGTGTACAAGCCCCCTCCTACCGCGCGTTCGGGATCTTCTCGGATGGTCCTGTCGAGAGAGGCCCAGAAGGGGCTCGCGTCGCTGATCAAAAAGGTGGGTGCCGAGGCGCCGAACACTCCCGGGAGATTTTTCTCCACGACTGATTGGTAGTACCCGCTTTTTCCCTGGGTTTCCCCACGCACATGCTGGACCATGGCTTCGGTCAAATCCTGGAATTTGTCATAGCTGCCCGCCTCAACTAGGCGGGTCAGGGCCCATACTTTCAAAGTCTTTTTTTCCGAGGCGCTGAGCTCTGAAAGCCAGGCTTTCCAAGGGATCTGCGCCCCGGCGTGGATATCTGCTTTCCGCGCGGCGGCGAATGCGTCGTAACGAGCCAATCCTTCGCCGAGTAACGGAGCCAGGGCTCCAGCCCAAGTTGCAGCCTTGGTGGGATCCCGGTGCACGAACGTATCCTGGATCATTTTTGAGACCGGCGCTTTGGAAACGTCTTGAGCCGTAAGACCACTGGCCGCAAGGAAAACCGCCAAGGCCGGTATCAACGAGGGTGTGGAGCGATGAGTGAAGATCTTCATCAATCCAGGCTATCAGTTATTGTGGTGGCGCCGGGGCTTTGGGCTCTCCACTGGGGGCCAGGGTGGTGGCCACATCCAGCGGAGTCGGCATGCGCATCAGAGCCAGTTGGATGACCTCGTCCATGTGGCTGACGAGATGGATGCTCAACTGCTCGCGGACCTCGGCGGGGACCTCTTCCAGATGGCGCGCATTTTCCGCGGGGATGAGCACGGCCTTGCGCCCCAGGCGATGGGCGGCCAGAAGCTTCTCCTTCAGTCCACCGATGGGCAGCACCCGTCCCCTTAAGGTGAGCTCTCCGGTCATGGCGATGTCGGCGCGGGCGGGGATGCCCGTCAACACTGAGATCAGCGCGGTGGCCAGGGTGATGCCGGCGCTGGGGCCGTCCTTGGGAATGGCGCCTTCGGGCACGTGGACATGGA